>NZ_JAIUKE010000407.1 GCF_020176795.1 Streptomyces sp. 8L | reverse complement strand
CCCCTGCGTCCCCCTGCGTCCCCTCGCGTCCCTCCGGCCCTCAGGGCTCCACCGGGACCAGCCGGCCCGCGAGGGCCGCCGCCACCAGATCGACCCGGGAGCGGCAGCCGGTCCTGGCGAACAGGCGTGTCAGGTACTGCTCCACGGTCTTCTCGCCCATCCCGAGCCGCAGCGCGATCTGCCGGTTGGTCAGGCCCTCGCCGAGCAGTTCCACGACGCGCCGCTCGGCGTGGGCGCGCGCCGCCCCCCCCCCCGGGGGCCGCCCCCCCCCCCCCCCCCCCCCCCCCCCCCCCCCCCGGGGGGGGGGGGGCGCCGGGNNCGGCCGCGCTTGCTGCGGGTTGGTCCGGCCCGCGCCGTGCTGTCCCACCCGGGGCGGGGGGGCCCCCCCCCGCGCCCCCCGGGGGGGGGGGGCCGGGGGCGCCGACACCCCGCGCTCGCGGCTCAGCGACCGGATCTGTTTGATCAGGAGGGACGCGCCGCACCGTGTCGCCAGTTCGTGCGCCTCCCGCAGCCAGGGCCGCGGATCGTCGGCGAGCCGCGCGACGGCAAGGCAGGATTCGAGCAGCGCGGGGACGCTCCTTCCCCGTTCCCTGGCCAGGCCGACGGCGTCCCGGGTCGCGGCGAGGTCACCGCGCACCAGGCCGCGCGCGAGGCGGAGTTCGTCCGTCGCGTGCACGCGCGCGCCGTCCCTGTGCAGGAGTTCGATCTCGTCGAGCAGGGCGCAGGCGCCCTCGTGGTCCCGGGCGTCGACCGCGGTCCGCACGGCCCGCGTCAGCAGCAGGTCGAGCCCGGCGTAGAGCCCGGCGGCCCGCAGCCGCCGTCCCGCCCGGCGGGCGAGCTCGATCGCCTCGCGGCTCTCCCCCCTCTTGGCGAACAGGCCGACACGCACCCAGATCCGCAGGGCGGCGAGCCGCGGCACGGGGGCCGCGTCGGCCAGCCACTCCGCCGCCTGCCGGAACTCGCCGCGCGCGGCGCACATGTCGGCCGCGAACAGCCGGGCCGCGTGGTGCGCCAGCGTCTCGACGGAGCTGGAAAGCTCCAGCTCACGCACTGCGGAGTGGGCCCCGGGCCAGTCCCCCGAGCCGTAACCGCGCACCACCCGGTGGTAGGTGCCGAGCACCCCGTCGGGTCTGAGCCGGTAGCGGGGACCCGCCACGATCCGCGCCACCGCGGCCATGTCGACCACGGAGGCCGCCTCCCTCAGCCGCCGCTGGTCCGGCGTGTCCGCCGCACGGCCCGGCGGGTGCCAGAGCCGCTCGCAGCCTTCGGAACTCCCGTACAGGGCGGCGCTCAGCAGCTCCAGTTCCTCGCTGCTGACCGGGGCGTCGCCGCCGGCCCAGTGGACCGGTCCGTGCGGCGCCGGCCTGCCCGCCGTGGGAGCCAGACGGTGGCCGAACCACCACAGCGAGAAGCTGAGCGGCTCCCGGCCGGGAAGCTCCTCGTCGAGCAGAGCCCGCAGGGGCTCCTCCTCGGGCGGCTCACCGGTGTGCAGGGCGAGCAGCACGGCGGCCAGCCGCATCTGGGCCAGGTTCCCCGCGGCGCAGCCACCCTCCGCGTACCTGCTGAGCACACCGCGCAGCACCTCGTACCTGCCGGTACGAATCACCAGGTCGACCAGGAGGGCCAGCCCGGTGGCGTACGCGGAGCCGTCCTGCGGCAGGCGGTTGAGCGCGGCGGCGCACCACAGCGTCGCGCGCTCGGGCTGGTCGTTCGCCTCGGCCGCCGCCATGGCGAGCAGTCGGCGGACCGTCTCCGCGTCGAGCGCCACGGCCGTTCCACCGAGTGCGACATGGTCACCGAGCGCTTCGAGGCCGGCCCCGGCGTACTGCCGTCCCCCGGCCAGCAGGCGCCCGGCGAGCTCCGCGTGCAGAACGGTGCCCCGGCCGTCCTGCGACCAGCGGGCCGCGGAGGCGGCGAGCGCCGGGCACCGGCAGCGCACCCGCCCTTCCGCGTCGACGACCAGCACGTCCGCGTCGACCAAGGTGTCGAGCATGCGGCCGCAGTCGTCGGGCCGGGCCCCGAGCACGCCGGCGAGGAGCGTCAGGTCGTCCACCGCGGCTCCTTCCCACACGGCCACCGACGCCGTCAGGCGCTCCGCCAGGTCGCCGAGCCCTCTGACCCGGCGCAGGAGGTGGTCGTCCGCGGGGAGTTCGATCGGGCGGGCGGGGTCGCGCAGGCAGGTGCGCCCGCGGTGGGACACGAGCCGGCCGTTCGCACGCAGCGCGGCGACGGTCCGCAGCAGGGTGCCGGGGCGGGTGAACAGCGGGCCGAGCGCCGCCCGCAGCGCCACCGGTACCGCCTCGTCGGGACGCGTGCCCGCCGCGCGCCGCACCAGCGACTCCGCGACGTCGTCGGCCAGCGGCCCCAGGGCCACCACCCGGTCGGCCGTGGAGAGCAGTTCGACCAGCCCGCGCGAGAGGGCCGCGCCCTCCTCGCGGACGGCGGCGAGCACCGGGCAGCCGGCCCTTCTGGCCGCGTCGAGCAGGGGAGCGGGCTCGGCGATGTCCTGCGCGTCGTCGACGAGGACGGCGACGCGGCCCTGCCGGGCGAGCCGGCCGAACAGCACGTCGAACGCGGCCACCGTCCCCGGGTCCCAGCCGGCGCCCACCGGCCCATCCGCCGCGTCCGCCCGGGCCGTCGGACCGAAGGTGTCCGCCCGTCCGACGGGACCGAGCGCGTCCGCCCGGGCCACCGAGCCGAGGGCGTCCGCGAGTCCCGCGTCCTCGAACTGCTCGAAGTGGTCGCGTACGGCACGGACCAGCGCCGTGGCGCCGAAGGTGTCGGCGCGGTCGCCCGCGGGGCGCGCGGGCAGCACGCGCCACCCCTCCGCGCACAGCGTCCTGCCCACCGTGGCCAGCAGCGAGGTCCTGCCGATGCCCGCCGGTCCCCGCAGCACGGTGAGGCTCGGCGCGCCGTCTGCCAACGCTCTGCTCAATAAGCCGAGTTCGTCGTCCCTGCCCTGTATCGCGGTGCGGTCCCTGACCGTGGACATCGGTCTCCTCCTCCGACGCGCCGGCAGGCAGGACGCAGCCGGCCTGCCGGGAGGTTCGCGTGTGGGCACATGGTGGGCGGCCGCCGTGGGCCGCACGAGTCCTCCGGCCTGTGCGGCTGCCCCGACAGGGCAGGATGCCTGCCCAAAGTACCTGTGTCGAGAGCGACTTGGCGTGGGCATACTGACAAAGTGATCACTGACTCGGCCGGTGCGGCCGAAGCCGGCCGACCGCCGCGGCGCGTGCTGTTCGGCCGGAAGGACACCGTCGCGCGGCTCATCGACACCGCCACGGCCCCCGAGGCCGCCCCCCTCGTCCTGCTCGACGGCCCGATCGGCGTCGGCCGCACCTCGGTGCTCTCGGCCGTCGAGGACGGGCTGCGGGCGCTCGCCTTCGACACCGTGACGCTGCGGCTGATGCCGGCCGAACGCTCCCGCCCCTTCTCCCTCGCCTTGCGGCTCTCCGCCGAACTGGACTCCCGCTTACGGGCCTTGGGTACGGAGCGGCAGGCGCACACGGCCGGCCCGCCCACCCAGCGCCTGGCCGCCGAGCTGCGTTCCGCGATCATCGCGGGGGACAAACTCGTGGTCCTCATCGACGATGTGCAGTGGGCGGACGCCGACTCCCTCGCGCTGCTCCTGCCGATGGTGCGCATGCTGGCGACCAGGCCGGTCTCCTTCGTCTGCGCCCTCTCCCGCGCGCCGCGCGGCCTCGGCCCCCACCGGGACCTGCTGGGGCGGCTGCGCGCCGCGGGACTCGTCAAGAACGTGCACCTGAGGCCACTGGGCGAGTCGGCCGTACGCGCCCTGGTCGCCCACGAGTTACAGGCCGGCCCCTCGGGGCCGCTGGCGTCGCACCTCCACCACTACTGCCGCGGCATCCCCGCCGCCGTACTCGCCGCGGGGGGCGGCCCCCGCAGGAGCGGAACCCTGCGGGTCTACGACCGGCTCGCCTACCTCGTACCGCCCGACCGCCCGCCCGAGCGGCCCGTCGGCCTGCCGGTGGTCGAGTACCTGCGGGGGCTGGGCGAGCCGGTCTGGCTGGTGGCCAAGGCACTTGCCGTGCTGCATCCGCTGGGCGCCGCCGCCACCCCGCTGGTCGCGGAGGCCGTGGGCACCGGCGAGGAAGAGGTACGCGCCGTTGCGGCGCTGCTGTGCGCCGAGGGTGTGCTGCGGGCGGAACGGGGCGCCGCCCACTGGCGGTTCCGCCTGCCGCTCCTGCCCGCCGCGCTCACCGCCTGCCTCGGCGAGTACGAGCGGCGCAGGCTCGCGCAGCTCGCCGTCACCGCGATCTGGGCGGGGAAGGCCGCGGCGGACGGCACGTACCTCGCCGAACAGCTGGTCGTCGCGGGGCGGTTCGTCAACTCGCGCAGGGCCGCGGGAGAGCTGCTCGCCCGGGGGGCCGCCGCCATGCTGGACGACGGCGGGCTCGCGGAACGCTGGCTGCGGGCCGCCGCCGATCTGTCCACGGACCCGGACCGGCGTGTCAGGGCGCTGCTCGCGCACGCCGCCACCTGCTGCATCCACCTGCGCTTCACCGACGCCCTGCGCAGCGCCGGGGAAGTGCTCTCCCGCCACGCCCGCAACGTCTCGCCCGAGGACCTGCTCGAAACGGAGCTGATCTACATAGCCTCCCTCGCGGGCACCTTCCAGACCGAGAAGCTCGACCAGATCTGCGCGGACGGCTGGCGTTCGCTGCCGGGCGGCGAGGGGAACAGGATCGTGGCCAGGGCCACGGCCCTCGGCCATCTGGACCGCTGGCGCGAGGCGGCCGGGCACCTGGAGGCGACCCGTGACGTCTGGACGGCGGACAACGTTGTCGTCGCCGGGCTCGGCCAGCTGATCCTGGAGTGCGTCTCGGCCTATCTGGGCAAGCCGGCGGCCTTCGAACGCGCCCTCGCCGACCCGGCGCGCTGGCCACTGTGGGAGAGCGGCAGGCGGCACCGGTTCGAGCGGCTGTCCACGCTGGCGAGAACCTCGCTGACCTTCGGTGAACTCGGCTCGGCGATGCGGCTGTTGGGTGAGCACGGGCTGCCGTCCGAATACCGGCCCCTGCCCGACCGGGTGGTGACGTACAGCCAGGCCGGGCAGTGGGACAGGGCGCTCGACCTGGCCAGGCAGGGCCTGGTCATGGACTCCTCGGTCGGCGATCTGCCCAGCCACACGCTGATGTGCCGGGAGACGAGCCGCATCCTCGGCGCGTGCGGCCGGCTCACCCAGGCCCGCGCGGTACTCGCGAGGGCGCGCACCGTGCAGCCCGTCCTGTTGCACCTGCTGGCCGCGCCCGAGGCCGACCTCGAACTCGCGCTGGGAGAGACGGGCCGGGCCGACCGGGCCGTCGAGGAGGGGCTGCGCCGTGCCGTCGAGCGCGGCATGCTCGTCGGCACGGACGAACTGTGGGCGCGCAAGGCGGATTGCCGGCTGGCCGCGGGCGACCGGGAGGGGGCGGAGAGCTGCCTGGCCGAGGTCACGAGAGTCGACGAGCTGACGGGGACGGGGAGGGCCCGGCTGTTCCGGCTGCTCACCACCGCCGTCGTGCACGGGGACCCGGGGGCCGGGGCCGAGGCGCTGCGTACCGCGCGCCGGCGCGGTCAGCCGCTGGAACAGGCGGACACGATCGTCGCCACGGTCCGGCACCACGTGGCCGACGCCGCGCTCCTGCGCGAGGCGTACGAGCTATACGGCGACCTCGGCGCGCTGCTTCGCCGGGCACGGCTGCGCATCGTGATGCGGGAGCGCCACGTCGCCGTGCCGGGCCGCGGCGAAACGAGCTCGGAGGACGACCGGCTGCTGGCCACCCTGGTGACCGAGGGCCTGACCAACCGGGAGCTGGCCGCCGTGCTGGGACGCAGCGAGAAGGGCGTGGAGGGCCGCCTCAGCAGACTCTTCCGCCGCACCGGCCACCGCTCACGGGTCGAACTGGCCTCGGCCGTACTGACGGGCGAGTTCCCGCTCTGAGCCCGCCCTGACGCGTCGAGCGTGACGGGCGAGTTCCCGCCCTGACCCGCCCTGACGCGCCGAGCGCCACGTGGCCGGCATCCGGCCGCTCCCGCGGGACTGTGGCGACGGGGTCCTCACGCGGGAGCCGCCGAGGCTCGTCAAAAGGGGCTCCGGCAGGCGAGCCGCACGACCATGCCCTCGGACGGTCCCGCGGCGGGCCGGCCACGAAGGTCCATTTCCCCGCCGACAGCCGCTGTCGGCCCCTCGCCTTCGTCCTCACCCCCGGCCGGGCCGGTGACGCACCCGCGTTCACGCAGGTCATGAACCGCCTGCGGGTGCCCAGGCCGGTCGGCCGCCCGCGCATCACACCGGAGGTGGTGCCCGCCGACAAGGCATACTCCTCCCGCGCGATCCGTGCCCACCTGCGCAGACGCGGTATCCGCGCGGTCATTCCGCAGCCCGTCGACCAGCCCGCCGACCGTCGACGCCGCGGCTCCCATGCATGGGTAGCGCTATTGCGACTTATTCGCAATAAAGATACTGTCGCGCTCGGCCGTCAACCCTGCCCTGCGGGGGTGCTTGGCGATGTCAGCACTGGTGGCATCCGTGATCGCTGTGACGCGTGTGGACAAGGGGAGTCGTGATCGGTAACAGATGGGGTACTTGACTGCCGATCGCGTCGCAAGCACTGACGAGGCCGGGCGGCGGGAGGATGACCTCGACGCGGCACGGCACCGTCGCCGCGCCGCCGGCTGGATGATCGGTCTGTCCGTGTCACTGCTGGTCGTGATGACGCTGGCTGTCGGCATCGGCCCGGTGGTCATCGGCCCGGCAGAGGTCGCGGACATCATCCTGCACCATCTCTTCGGATGGCCCCGCCAATCGACATGGCCCTTGTCCGACAACGCCATCGTCTGGCAGATCCGAACCCCCCGGGTGATTCTGGGCGCTCTCGTCGGAGGAGGTCTCGCCGCCGCAGGGGCCGCTCTGCAAGCGATGGTGCGGAACATGCTGGCTGAGCCGTATCTGCTCGGTGTGACATCGGGAGCGTCGTCAGGTGCCGCCGCACTCATCCTGTTCGGCGTGGGCGTCAGCGCGGGGATCTACTCACTGACCCTCACCGCCTTTGCCGGAGCTCTCGCGGCGTCAGTCGCTGTGTTCTTCCTCGCTCGAATCGGCGGGCGTGTCACCTCCGTGCGGCTCCTGTTGGGCGGCGTTGCCGTCGGATACGCGCTCTCAGCGCTCACCAGCTTCTTGCTGTTCGCTGCCCCTGCGTCGGACCAGGCCGGGACCCAGGCCGTCCTGTTCTTCCTGCTGGGATCTTTGACCAGGGCAGCGTGGTCCTCCCTGTGGGCCGTGACGATCGTGGTGATCGCGATGCTTGCGCTGCTGACCCTGTGGGGCCGCAGGCTCGATGCGCTGGCCATCGGCGACGACACCTGCCGAACGCTCGGGATCTCACCAACGCGCCTGCGTGCGCAACTGCTTGTCATTGTCGCGCTGGGCGTCGGCGCCGCGGTCGCCGTCTCCGGGGGCATCGGGTTTGTCGGCCTGGTCGTGCCTCATTTCGCCCGACGTCTGGTCGGATCGGGCCATCGGCGGGTCATTCCCATCGCCGGGCTCATCGGGGCGATCTTCCTGGTTGTCGCCGACGCCATCGCACGAATCGTGATCGAGCCGACCGAGTTGCCGATAGGAATCGTGACCGCCTTCGTCGGCGTGCCGTTCCTCCTGACACTTGTGCGTCACTTCCAGCCTGCGACCGACTCGTAACACCTCGGAGAGGTATCACACGTGCTGAGGAAGTCGAGCGGCGACGGCCAGGTCCGTCGAGAAGGAGCTGAACGCCTCTTGTTCGCCGAAGACTTGCCTGTCCCGCGGGCAGTGGCGGAGCCGGTGGAGGAGCCGGTCGAACAGGTGCCGCCAGGCTTGGGCGCGCCAGTTCCCGGTGTCCTGGTGATGGCGGTGACGCGCGTCGGCTCCGGGCGAGGCGTTCAGGGCGGCGAAGGCCCGAACGACCCCGGCCGTGATCAGCCGGTCGTTCTTGGCGACGCGCAGGATGCCGGCCGGGGCCAGGGCCAGGGGGTCGCCCGACGTCGCGGGGGCGCTTGGCCCGGTCGATGCCGCAGTGCACGTTCGATCCGTACTCCGTACTCCTTACTCCTTGACCTGGGCGTCCGTGCAGGTGGCAAGCCCGCCTGGGGCACGCGGCCACCGCGCAACCCGTCCGTACCGCTCAGTCCAGCAGCCCCCTCGCAGGGCCGGGCTGGAACCGCCAACTCACGAATGAGGAGATCGCCCGCATGGCGAAAAAGCCATGTTCCGTGTTTGCTGCCCTGGCCGTCGTCACACTGCTTGTCGCCGGATGCGGATCGAGTCGTACGGACTCCTCGGCCCAGGACTCCTCGAGTCGGGCCAGTGGTACGACCGCGGCGACCGGTTTCCCACTGACCGTCGAGAATTGTGGCCGCAAAGTGACGATCAAGAGTCCGCCACAGCGCGTCGTGCTCCTCGGTGACGAAGAAGTACCGCTGCTCGCGAGCGTAGGCGCACTGGGCAAGGTCGTAGCGAAGATCGGGGACTATCCCACGGGGATCTTCGGCAGCTCCGTCGACGCGGCGCTCGCCAAGATACCCAACCTCAACAGCCGGGTCGCCGGCGGTGGTGGAGCACAGGCGTCGCTGGAGAGCGTGATCAGTCAGAAGCCGGATCTAGTCATCGGGTACGAGACAACGACGGTTACTCGCGCGGGCCTTCAGCAGGCCGGCATACCCCTGGTCGTCAACCCGTCCTTCTGCGGCGAGGTCGGCGGAGGCGACCGCGGCGCCACAGTCGAACCAGTGTCATTCGGCAACGTCTACGATCAGGTTTCCTTCTATGGCCAACTCTTCGGACGACGCGCGCAAGCGACGTCCGGGGTGGCCCAACTGAAGGACCGTATCGCCGCAGTGAGAAACGGTTACCAGCGTACGTCTCGCACGGCCGCCGCGCTGTACGTGGGCAAGTCGGCCGGGCTCATCGAGGCGTACGGCGGCGGTTCGATGGTCAATGCGGAGCTGCAGGCGGCCGGACTGGTCAATGTATTCGGATCGGCGAAGTCACGGGTGTTCTCCGTCTCGACCGAATCGCTGCTGGCCAAGGACCCCGATGTGCTCATCCTGTTGTCCACAGGTGATCCGTCGTCCTACAGGGGAAAGCTCCTTCAGGTGGCCGGGACCGAGGACCTCTCCGCGGTCAAGACCAACTCACTGATGCCTGAGTTCTATCTCTACGCCGATCCGGCGACACAGTTGACGGTCACAGGCGCGGAGCGCCTTGCGCGGAAATTCGGCACCGCGAAATGATCACCGCAGAAGGAGTGTCCTTCGCCTACGCCAGAGCCAGCATCCTGAAAAATGTCGCGCTGAAGGCATCGACGGGACATGTTCTGGGGCTGATCGGCCCCAACGGGAGCGGCAAGACCACGTTTCTGCGCACGCTCTATGCCGGGCTCAAACCCGGCGCCGGGCTGATCCGCGTCGACGACACACCGATCGGCGACCTTTCGGTGAAGCAGGTTTCGCGCAGTATCGCCGTGGTCTCACAGGAGTCCGTCGGTGAGCTTCCCATTACGGTGCGGGAGATGGTCCTGCTCGGGCGCCTTCCCCACCGCTCCGGGTTCGACCGCCTGAGCCGAGCCGACCATGCCCAGGCCGCGGCAGCACTGCGCCGCGTGGGCGCGCGACACCTCGCCGAGCGCAGCTACGGATCACTCTCCGGTGGAGAGAAGCAACGGGTGCTCATTGCACGTTCCCTCGCCCAGGACGCCCGGCATCTGCTTCTCGACGAGCCGACCAACCATCTCGACATCCGCTATCAGCACGACATCCTTCAGCTCGTCCGCAGTCTCGACGTGACGACGGTGGTCGTGTTGCACGACCTCAATCTGTCGGCACGGTACTGCGACGAACTCGTCCTGCTGGACGGCGGACAGGTCGCCTGCTGCGGGACGCCGGACGAGGTGCTCGTACCGCGCGTACTCGAACCGGTCTATGGAATCGGCATCGACCGGATCACGATTCGCGGCCAGGCGCATCTCATCTTCACTCCGCATGGCCCAGGCCCGGAGCCGACGGACAGTGGGCAGGGACCGGACCGGGCAGATCAAGACGTCAATCAGTAGCGGGCCACTGCGCCATCTCGACAAGGAGCAACCATGACATCGCAGTCGGGGACCAGCCAGACAGCGAACTGGGAGGACTGGACCGAGCGCTGGGACAAGCAGCAGACAGCCTATCTACCCGTACGTGAACAACGTTTTGACGTGATGTCCACGGTCACCACCATGCTTCGGGGAGAGGACTGCACGATACTCGACCTCGCGTGCGGCCCCGGCTCTCTCAGCAAGCGGTTCCTGTCCCTGCACCCACGCTCGCGCAGCATCGGAATCGACTTCGACCCCGTGCTGCTTGAGCTGGCGGCACGAACCATCGGCGATGTGGAGGGCAGGCTGACACTGCTGCGCGCGGACGTGACGGACCCCAACTGGATCGATCTGCTCGCCGGCCGACCGGTTGACGCCGTCCTCACAACGACAGCCCTGCACTGGCTGACCGCAGACCAGTTGGTGCGGTTGTACCGTCAACTCGCCGACGTGTTGCCTCCTGGCGCCGTCCTGCTCAACGGCGACCACATGGCGTTCGACGCGCACCAGCCGACACTTCAGCGGGTGGCATCCACGATCAAGGAGGAGCGCTGGAGCGGAGCGTTCAGCGCGGAAGGCAGCGAAGACTACGACCAGTGGTGGACCGCCCTGGAGAATTACTCCGACTCGCTTCCGAGCGCCGAACGGCTTCCGTTCGAAGAACGGCGTCAGGGCGCCGGCCGGCACCAGGCCGTCAAGCGGCGGCCCGGTCTCGACCTGCACGCAAGCACACTGCGCGACGCCGGCTTCGCCGAGGTCGGCGTCATTTGGGCAAACCTCGACAACCGATTGCTGATGGCTGTGCGCTGAGCCGACTTCCACGTGCCGTACGAGGCCCCCCTCCTGACGGGCTCAGATGAACGATCGACTGCCTCCAGGGGGACCATCGCCGGGAAGCTGAGGCGTGATGCCCGGCGACCACCACGGCCCGCGGAGCGCGTGCGGGTACGGGGGCAGGGATGCGCGGCGTCGGCAGCCGGTTCCCGCTTGCGGTCGTGGCCGGGTGGCGCGGGCCAAGGCACCTCGTCCCCGGCGGGATCGCGGGTGTGGAGACCGATCATGCCGAAGGCGGTGAGTGCCGCAGTGACGGCGGCAGCCACGCCACACAGCAGGAACGCGGTGCCGAAGCCGTTGCCCAGAGCGTCTCGGACGGCGCCGGTGAGTTGTGGGCGGTGGTGTCCCAGGCCGGGGCCGTGCTGCTGGTGGAGACGGTCAGCAGGGCCGGGCTGGGCCGCGCGGTATCGACGGCGCTTGCGCCGTGGCGTCACCCGAGGGCGGTGCACGATCCGGGGAACGGGCCGCGCGGGCCGCAGCCCGTGAGCACATCTGCCGGACGTGATCAAGGGCGGTGCGGGACCCTGGGCAGACAGGGTCCCGC
>NZ_JAIUKE010000406.1:8248-11628 GCF_020176795.1 Streptomyces sp. 8L | reverse complement strand
GCCCCCCGCCGCCCCCGGCCCCCCGCCCCCCCCCGCCCCCCGCCCCCCCCCCCCCCCCCCCCCCCCCCCCCCCCCCCCCACCCGGTGTTCGCTGCCTCGCCGCGTCACGCCTCCGGCTGGACCGGCTTCGTCGCGCGGGTGCGGCGGCGGCGCGGCTTGTCCTCGGCCTCGCCGGCCGGTGCCGCCGCGGACTCGGCGGCGGCCGCCTTGGCGGTGGACGCCTTCGCGGTGCCCGACGCCTTGGTGGCCGTCTTCGCCGCGGGTGCCGCCTCGGCCTCGGCCGCTGCCGCCTGCTTCACCGGACGCGTACGGCGGCGCCTCGGCTTCGCGGGCGCCTCCTCGTCGGACCGCGTCGCGTCGGGCGCCTCAGCGGGCGCGGGGACGGCCGCCTCCGCGGTGGCCGTGGCGCCGGAGCGGGTACGGCGGCGACGGCGCGGAGCGCGCGCTTCCGCGCTCTCCGGGGCGTCGGGGCCGGTGGCGCCCTCCGCCGTGTCCGCCGCCTCGACGGCCTCGGCGGGTGCCTCACCCGCGGCGAGTCCGCCGCGCGTACGGCGCCGCTGCCGGGGCGTACGCGTACGGGCCGGGCGCTCCTCCACAACGGCGGGGGCGGCGCCGCGGCGGCCGCGGCCGCCGGTCTCGCCCAGATCCTCGACCTGCTCGGCCGCGAGCCCGGCGCGGGTGCGCTCGGCCCGGGGCAGGACGCCCTTCGTGCCCGCGGGGATGGACAGCTCCTCGAACAGGTGTGCCGAGGTGGAGTACGTCTCCGGCGGGGCCGGGAAGCCCAGGTTCAGCGCCTTGTCGATGAGCTGCCAGCGCGGGATGTCGTCCCAGTCGACGAGCGTCACGGCCGTACCCGTCGCGCCCGCGCGGCCCGTACGGCCGATGCGGTGCAGGTAGGTCTTCTCGTCCTCGGGGGACTGGTAGTTGATGACGTGCGTGACGCCCTCGACGTCGATGCCGCGGGCCGCGACGTCGGTGCACACCAGCACGTCGACCTTGCCGTTGCGGAACGCGCGCAGTGCCTGCTCGCGGGCGCCCTGGCCCAGGTCGCCGTGGACCGCGCCCGCCGCGAAGCCGCGCTGCATCAGCTGGTCGGCGATGTCGGCCGCGGTGCGCTTCGTGCGACAGAAGATCATCGCGAGCCCGCGGCCCTCGGCCTGGAGGATGCGCGCGACCATCTCGGGCTTGTCCATCGAGTGCGCGCGGTAGACGCGCTGGGTCGTGGCGGCGACCGTCGCGCCCGCGTCGTCGGGCGACGTGGCGCTGATGTGCGTCGGCTGTGTCATGTACCGGCGGGCCAGGCCGATCACCGCGCCCGGCATGGTCGCCGAGAACAGCATCGTCTGCCGACGCGGCGGAAGGAGCTGGATGATCTTCTCGACGTCGGGCAGGAAGCCCAGGTCGAGCATCTCGTCGGCCTCGTCCAGCACGAGCGCGCGCACGTGCGAGAGGTCGAGCTTGCGCTGGCCCGCCAGGTCGAGCAGGCGGCCCGGCGTGCCGACGATCACGTCGACGCCCTTCTTGAGGGCCTCGACCTGCGGCTCGTAGGCACGGCCGCCGTAGATCGCGAGGACGCGCACATTGCGGACCTTGCCCGCGGTCAGCAGGTCGTTCGTGACCTGTGTGCACAGCTCGCGGGTGGGGACGACGACCAGCGCCTGCGGCGCGCCCGTCAGCTGCTCGGGCGTGGAACGGCCCGCCTCGACATCGGCGGGTACGGTCACGCGCTCGAGCAGCGGCAGGCCGAAGCCGAGGGTCTTGCCCGTACCGGTCTTGGCCTGGCCGATGACATCGGTACCCGAAAGGGCGACCGGGAGCGTCATCTCCTGGATGGGAAAGGGGGTCGTGATGCCGACGGCTTCGAGGGCCTCGGCCGTCTCGGGGAGAATCCCGAGATCGCGGAACGTCGTAGTCAGGGTGCTGCCTCTTCCGTGAGGTGCGGTGCGAGGCGAACGCTGGGGGTCGTACCGCGCTACGGGTCCGCGCCGGTCGGGCTCGGCCGGCCGTGGATTGACCGGATGGGCGCGGGACCCCTGCCGTCGCTCAAGCGCTCGTACCGCTCAGGGGGCCCCTCATGTGCGGGTTCGTGTGCGTCTGCGACACGGACCGCGCTGAGGGCGGTCAGGGCGGAGCCGATCGGGCCACCGACCGGGCATCCTCAGGGGGCCTGTCCAAGGGCGTCCCGGATGCCATGCGCCGCAACGGCGCCCGGCATGCCTGTCGACCCTCGGCCAAACACTGTGATGGCCCGCCGAATACCCAGCGGGCGCATTACCACTGTACCCCGGATTCGCGCACCTGTGTCGGCCGAAGTTCACCGACCGTCGCTCCCCGCACGTGAGACGGGCTCTTTCCCGGCCCCGGCGCGGACTATTGTGCGGTTACGCGGGTTACGACGAGCACACGAATCGGAAGGTTTGCCGTGGCAGACGCAGACAGCGAGAACACCGGGATCGCCGGGCAGGACTGGGCCACGGCGTCCGCGCAGCCGCAGTACCACGCGGCGGTGGTGGACCTCCTCGGCGCCCTCGCCTATGGCGAACTCGCGGCCTTCGAGCGGCTCGCCGAGGACGCGAAGCTCGCCCCGACCCTCGCCGACAAGGCCGCGCTCGCCCGCATGGCGTCCGCCGAGTTCCACCACTTCGAGCAGCTCAACGAGCGGCTGAGCGCGATCGACGCGACGCCCACCGAGGCGATGGAGCCCTTCGCCAGGGCGCTCGACGAGTTCCACCGGCAGACCGCGCCGTCGGACTGGCTGGAGGGCCTGGTCAAGGCGTACGTCGGCGACTCGATCGCCAGCGACTTCTACCGCGAGGTCGCCGCCCGGCTCGACACCGACACCCGTGCCCTGGTCCTCGCCGTGCTGGACGACACCGGCCACGGCAACTTCGCCGTCGAGAAGGTGCGCGCCGCGATCGAGGCGGACCCGAGGCTCGGCGGCCGGCTCGCCCTGTGGGCGCGCCGCCTGATGGGCGAGGCGCTGTCGCAGGCCCAGCGGGTGGTGGCGGACCGGGACGCGCTCTCGACGATGCTGGTGGGCGGCGTGGCCGACGGCTTCGACCTCGCGGAGGTGGGCCGGATGTTCTCCCGCATCACCGAGGCGCACACCAAGCGCATGGCGGCCCTGGGCCTCGCCGCGTAACACACCGCCGTCCGTCCTGCACGCGTCCGGCGCACCACGAAGCCGGACGCGGCCTACGGCACCGGCCCGCCCCCCCGGCCCCCCCCGCCCCGCCGCCCGCGACCATCGCCCCCCCCCCCCCCCCCCCCCCCCGCGGCGGGGGGGGGCGGCCGCCCCCCCCGCCCGGGGCGCCCGGTGGGCCCGCGCCGGGGGACCGGGCGGCCCCCCCCCCGGGCGCGGGGGCGGAGGGTCCCGGGGG
>NZ_JAIUKE010000406.1:0-8239 GCF_020176795.1 Streptomyces sp. 8L | reverse complement strand
CCCCCGCGGCCCGCCCCCCCCGCGCCCCCCCCCCCCCCCCCCGCTCCGCGGCCTACGGCACCGCCCGCCGCACCGGCGCCCCGGCGACCGGTGCGGGCGGGCGCACCAGCAGCGAGATCATCACGGCGGAGACGCCGGCGGCGCCCAGCAGTGTGATGAGCGCGTGTCCCGGCCCGAGGGCCTCATGGGTGACATACGCGCCGAACAGCGCGCCGAGGCCGCCCATCAGGAGGACCAGGCGGCGGGCCGGCAGGCGGCGCGCAAGCAGCTGGGCCGCGGCCAGGGACAGGCCGAGACCGAGCACGGCAGAGCCGAGAATCTCCAGGATCACGGTGAACACCTCGCGGCTTCCGGGCGGCGCGCCGGGCGAGTGGCCGACGCGTCCAGCCGGTCATTACCCGGCGTGCACGGCACACAACCCTTCGGTGAGGACCAACCCCGCGATCAGGTGATCCGACGCGACGGGATGTGACGGGCCCGGCGGACCGCGGCGGGGCCCGGCGAGGACGCGGAAAGACGCGCACGGCCCGGCAGGCAACCCTGCCGGGCCGTGCGGTGGGCGGGAACGGGGAAGCGGGACGCCTCCCCGGACCAGATGCCGCCCTGGGCCGGACCCCGTCCGGCAATCCGCCGTACAGGGCCGGGCCTCGTCCGACGCAGGTCCCGTCCGCACAGAGGGCGGGCGGGACCTGTCGGACAGGGGCTAGAGCGGGCCGAAGCCGACCCGCCGCGTCGTCGGCTCGCCGATGTCCACGTACGCGAGACGGTCCGCCGGTACGAGGACCTTGCGGCCCTTCTCGTCCGTGAGACTGAGCAACTGCGCCTTGCCGCCCAGCGCGTCCGCCACCGCGCTCTCGACGTCCTCGGCGGAGAGCCCGCTCTCCAGAACGATCTCCCGGGGCGCGTGCTGCACGCCGATCTTGACCTCCACGGCTATGTCCCTCCGAACGGTCAGTGCGTTGCGCGGTCAGCCGCGCGGTACGCAGCACACACTAGCCCGCGCCGGGGGTGCCGAAGACGCCGCACGGCAACGCCCGCAGCGAACACGCGACGGGAATGGACCCCCGGCGCGGCCCGCTGGGCGGCGCCGGGCGCCGCCTCCGCGTCAGTGCTGCTCGCCGTGGAGGGGGAAGCCGGCGATGCCCCGCCACGCGAGGGACGTCAGCAGCGAGACCGCGCGCTCGCGCGGAACCGGCGAGGAGCTCGAAAGCCAGTACCGCGCCACCACCTGGGACACACCGCCGAGGCCCGTGGCGAGCAGCATCGACTCGTCCCTCGACAGGCCGGTGTCCTCGGCGATCACGTCGGAGATGGCCTCGGCGCACTGCATGGCCACCCGGTCCACCCGCTCGCGCACCGCGGGCTCGTTGGTCAGGTCCGACTCGAAGACCAGCCGGAACGCGCCGCCCTCGTCCTCGACGTACGCGAAGTACGCGTCCATCGTCGCCTCGACGCGCTGCTTGTTGTCCGTGGTCGACGCCAGCGCCGTGCGGACGGCCTGCAAAAGCGATTCGCAGTGCTGGTCGAGCAGGGCCAGGTACAGCTCGAGCTTGCCCGGGAAGTGCTGGTAGAGCACCGGCTTGCTGACCCCGGCGCGCTCGGCGATGTCGTCCATCGCCGCAGCGTGGTACCCCTGGGCCACGAAGACTTCCTGAGCCGCGCCGAGCAGCTGGTTGCGCCGGGCGCGACGCGGAAGCCGCGTCCCCCGCGGGCGCGCCGCCTCCGTCTGCTCCATGGCTGTCACGCCGCCTCCCAATCGTCTGTGCGCCCCGCCGGGCCCGCCTACGTGGTCCGCAGGCGGCCGGGTGCGCTCGGGCCCCGACTGGCCATCGTACTTTTGGGTAACCCGCTCGTGCGCGGTGAGGCGGGAGTTTTTCGCATACGCGGCACTGACGAAGTACCCGGACCGGCGGCGGCCTCACCCGGGTCAGCGGTAGTCGTCGTCCTCGTCGCCGCCCGCGGGGCGTGCCTGCTCGGCCCGGTCCGCGTCGTCCGCCTCGGTGTCAGAACCGCCCGGGCCGGCCGGCTCTTCCCCGGAGGACTCGTCCTCGTCGCGGCGCAGGGCGGTCCGCTGCTCCGCGGCGTCGGCCTCCGGGGTCTCGGCCGGCAGGCCGTCGCCGCCCGTGTCCCGCGTGAACGTGCGGGGCTCTTCGGGGTCCCTGGGGTCCTGGGGGTCTGACATGTGCGCCCTTCCGGTCTGGGGTCTCGGAGCCCTGGCCGGCGCCGCCCCCGACGGCCCTGACGCCCGGCCCGGGCGGCGCCGGTCCGGTGTCTCCGGCTCCGGTCTTCCCGGCTCGCCGCTCTCCGGAAGCCTTTCCGGCCGCCGGTCGCCTGCCGCTCCGCGCGACCGGGCCTCGGCGTTCCGCGTTCTGCCTTCCGCGTTCTGTGCCGGGTCTCCGTGTTCTGCTGGGAGAAGGCCTTCCCTTCTGTTGAGAGGGCCTTTTCTGTTGAGAGGGCCCTTCTGTTCGGGCGGGGCCTCCCGTTCCATGGGAGGCGGAGGAAGCCTCCCGCTCCCGCTTCCCCGTACCGAGCCTAGAATTCCCCCTCCTCCGACGCCACGCGACCTGTGAGCGCCGCCACACGATCCCGGGCGTGACTCTCTCGTAACATTGCGGCCATGTCTTCGACCGAGCTTCCGGAATCCGTCGCCGCCGCCGCGACTCCGCGGGCCGCACCCGTCCGCGTCGCGGAGGGGGAGGAGCTGCACTCGGTTGCGCTGCCCGGGCTGACCCTGTCCGTCCGCGCCCGCCCCGGCACCCGGCCCGGGCTCGCCCCCGCGCTGTACGTGCACGGGCTCGGCGGCTCCTCCCAGAACTGGTCGGCGCTGATGCCGCTGCTCGCGGACGTCGTGGACGGCGAGGCGGTCGACCTGCCCGGCTTCGGCGACTCGCCGCCGCCCGACGACGGCAACTACTCGGTGACCGGACACGCGCGCGCCGTCATCAGGCTGCTGGACGCGCGCGACCGCGGCCCCGTGCACCTGTTCGCGAACTCGCTCGGCGGCGCCGTCGCCACCCGCGTCGCCGCCGCGCGCCCCGACCTCGTACGCACCCTGACGCTGATCTCGCCCGCCCTGCCCGAACTGCGGGTGCAGCGCGGCGCGCTGCCCACCGCGCTGATGGCGGTGCCCGGTGTGACACCGCTGTTCGCGCGTCTCAGCAGGGACTGGACAGCCGAGGAGCGGACGCGCGGTGTGCTCGCGCTCTGTTACGGAAACCCGGCGTCGGTGGGCCCCGAGGAGTTGCGGGCCGCCGTCGCGGAGACCGAACGCAGGCTCCAACTGCCCTATTTCTGGGACGCGATGACTCGTTCCGCGCGCGGTATCGTCAACGCGTACACGCTGGGCGGCCAGTACGGGCTGTGGCGGCAGGCCGAGCGGGTCCTCGCGCCGACGCTCCTCGTCTACGGCGGTCGGGACCAGCTCATCTCCTTCCGTATGGCACGCAAGGCGTCCCGGGCCTTCCGCGACTCGCGCCTGCTGACGCTGCCGGAGGCGGGCCACGTGGCCATGATGGAGTTTCCCCGCGAGGTGGCGGGAGCGGCGAGGGACCTCATCGCCGACAACGACGGGAGCTGATCCGGGGAGTGGGACGACACAGCCGCAAAGGCCGCGCGGGTCCCGCGCCCGACGGCGAGCCTCCCGCGGGTCCCCGCCCGCGCGAGAGCGCGCCGCGGGCCCCTGCGGACCCGGGCCTCGGTCCGGGCGTCCCCGGCGCCGCCGTCCCCGGCCCGGCGCGGGAGCGGCGGCGGGTCCCCGTGGAGCGGCACCCCGATGAGGACCACGGCCGCCCGGCCGACGGCGCCACGGCCGACGGGCCGGGCACCCCGGCGCGGGGCACTCCCCAGGCGCGCGGGGGCCACCCGGGGCCTGCCGGACACCCGCCACATCCCGACCCGCCCAGAACGGCCACGGCGGGGCCGAGATACGGCGACTGGGTCCGCGGCCCCGGCCCCGGCGCCCGTCCCGGCCGGAGCGGCGGCCCGGGCACGGAAGGCACGACAACAACAGCGTCCGCGGCGCGGCCCGGCACGCGTGCGCCCGGCGCCGCGCCTCCCCGGCTGCCGGGCCCGCGGCCCGAATACCTCGACGCCTTCGCGGCGCCCGCCGAGAGTCCCCCGCCGGGCGGGCCGCCCGCGGACGAGGCCGTCCGGGAGACGGCGCGGCGCGGGTCCCCCGGACGCACGTTCGGCGGGGTCGCCGCGGCGGCCGTCACCACCGTCCTCGCCGTGGTCGTCGCCGGGCAGATGATGGGCGGCCACGAGAGCCGCGCGAGCCGTGCGGACGCCGCGGGCGGCGGCGCGGCCCGGCCGACGGCCGCCGCGAGCACCCGGGCCAGGCCGGTACGGGCCCCGGCCCCCACGTACGACCAGCTGATGGCCGAGCGCTTCCCGCTCTCGCCCGGTCTGAAGGGGTCTGGCCGCTTCAGCGCCGTGCCGGGCTCCGCCAAGGCCCCCGGCACCGGGCGCCGCTACCGCTACCGCGTCGACATCGAGGACGGACTCCCGCTGGACGGACGGCTGTTCGCCGACGCCGTGCAGAAGACGCTCAACGACGACCGCAGTTGGGCGCACCACGGTGCCAGGACCTTCGAGCGGATCTCCAGCGGCACCCCCGACTTCGTGATCACTCTGGCGAGTCCGGGCACGACCGACGTGTGGTGCGCCAAGTCCGGTCTCGACACCAGCGAGGAGCACGTCTCGTGCGACTCGGCCGCCACCCAGCGCGTCATGATCAACGCGTACCGGTGGGCGCGGGGCGCGGCGACCTACGGCCCGGGCGCGATGCACGCGTACCGCCAGATGCTCATCAACCACGAGGTCGGCCACCGCCTGGGCCACGACCACGTGTCCTGTACGACCCCCGGCGCGCTCGCGCCCGTGATGCAGCAGCAGACCAAGTCGCTGGACATCAACGGCATCAAGTGCCGGGCCAACCCCTGGGTGTACCCGGAGGGCTGACGCGCCGTCCCGGGCGCCGGGGGGACACCCGCGCGCCCCGCTCGCGCGTCGTCCCGTGCGCCCCTGATGGGCGCCAACGCGCCGAGTCCGGGAAAGTTACGAGCATTCACCCCTTCCGGTGGCGCGATGGACAACCGTCCATCGTGCCGCCTTCCTGTCCGCATACGGTCGTGCCGCAGCGGGTCGCCGGGCCGACGGCGGCCTCCCACGGGGAGGAACGGGGGAGTGTTCGTGCGGATCGGACTGCTCACGTACGGTGGCTATCCGTACGCGACAGGTGAGTGCGGGCTCTGGTGCGACCGGCTCGTACGGGGGCTCGCGGACCACGAGTTCGACGTCTACGCGCTCGATGACACGCCCGGCCGCGACCCGCGCCGGGGCCAGCGGGGACTCGACGGCCCCCCGCCGCAGGCGCGCCGGGTGCGCACGGCGTCCCCCTGGGCCCCGGCCGACGACGGGCGGAGGTACGGCAGGCGGGACCGCCGCCGGTTCGCCGGGCACTTCGGGCAGCTCGCGCTCGGGGTCTGCGACGAGCGCGCGGACTCCTTCTCCGCCGGCCTCCACGGACTCGCGGAACTCGCCGCCGACCGCGGGGGGCTCTGCGCGGCACTCCGCTCCGAGACCGCGCTCCGCATCCTGGAGGCGGCGTGCCGCGCGCCCGGCGCGCGCCGGAGCGTGCGCGACGCGTCCGTGTCCGATCTCGTGGCCTTCGCCGACGCGTTGGAGCGCGCTCTGCGCCCCCTCTCCCTCGACTGGTACGGCGGCGGGGACGCGGGGCTCTCGGCCGTCGACCTCTGCCATGCGACGACGGCCGGCCCCGCGGCCCTCCCCGGCCTGCTGGCCAAACGCTTCTTTGGGGTCCCCCTCCTCGTCAGCGAGCACGACGTGCACCTGCGCACGCACTACCTCGCGAACGACGGCGCACGCGAGGACGCCGCGCGCACCCCCGTACGCGCCCTGCTCGCCGCGTTCCACGGCCGCCTCGCCGCCGAGGTCTACCGCGCGGCCCAGCTCGTCACGTCCGGCGACGCGCACGCGCGCCGCTGGCAGGAGCGGTCGGGCGCCGACCGCGCGAAGCTGCGGACCATCCACCCGGGCATGGCGGCCGACCGGTTCGCCGGCGTGGGGGAGCGCGACGACGCGGGCGACCCCGACACCCTCGTCTGGGTCGGCGCGATCGGGCCGGACCAGGACCTCGTCTCGCTGCTCCACGCGTTCGCGCGGGTCCGCGAGCAGCGGCCGGCGGCCCGGCTGCGCCTCGTCGCGACGGAGGTCGCCGCCGGCGCGGGAGCCGCCTGCCTCGCCCACTGCCGGGCCCTCGCGGCGCGGCTCTTCCCGGACCGGGCGCAGGGCGCGTACGAGACCGGCGGGAACCCCGTCTCCTTCGAGGACGCCGGCGGACCCGGGGCACCCGGACTGCCCGGCGTCTACGCGAGCGCCGGGGTGGTGGTGCTGCCCGGCTCCGCCGAGGGGTTCCCGGTCAGCCTCGCCGAGGCGATGTTCTGCGGCCGTGCGACGGTCTCCACGGAGGCCGGCGCCGTCGTCGGGGTCGTGGGCGGCACCGGCCTCGTCGTCCCGCCGCGCAACCCGGAGGCCCTCGCGCACGCCATCCTCGGCCTGCTCGCCGACAACGGCCGCAGGCGGCGCCTCGGTGCCGCCGCGCGCTCCCGGGCGCTCGAACTCTTCACGCCCGAGCAGAATGTGGCCGCCTTCCGGGAGGTCTATCTCGATGTCCTCTCGCACAGTCCCGGACGCCCCACGGCGGCGGTCGTCGGTGCGGGCGGGGCGCCGCTGCCCTTCGCCGCTGCCGCGGAGGCACACGTGCCGGTGCGCTGGGCCGAGGAGGCCGGCCGCTGTGTCGTCGGCGCGGGAGCTGCGGCGGGCGCCGGAGGCCGCGATGTCTGACGGAGGCACCACCATGGCAAGCGACGCATCCGCCGCGGACGCGAGGGCGCGGGCCCGGACGGGCGGCGCGCGGTACGGCCGCGAGGCCGCCGTACACACCGGCACAACGCCCGACGGCGCACACGCCCCCCGTCGGTGGGGGCCCGAAGGGACAGGTGCCGCAGGCACCGGTGTCGGTGGTAGCGAGTCCTCTGGTGCGGGCGCCGGCCGAACGCCCCCTGAGCCCGCGGTTGTTGGACGCGCCGACGGTGGCCGTACGGGTGTTGACCGTAGCGACGTCGGTGGTACCGGCGTCGGAGGTACCTCTGTCGGTGGCATCGGCCGCGCCGCCGACACCGGCTGGGACAACGGAGGCGACGGAGGCGACGAGGCCGAGGACGGGGGCGATGCCTCGGGCGCCGGGTTCCGGCGCGGCGCCCCGCGCGGCACCGCCGACCCCGTCAAGCTGCTCCTGCACCGGCACCGGCGGCTCTGCGAGAGCGCCGTCGACCCGCTGGAGATCGCTGCGGGCCTCGAGGCGCACGGCCTGACGGACAGGGCCGCGCTCTCCGGCTTCCGCCACCGTGACGTCTTCGCGCTCGCCGAGGAGCTGTACGCCCGCGTCCCCCACGACGGGGAGGCCCCCGGCCCCGCGCCCGTGACGAGAACCGCGCGGAGCGGGCCGGCGTCCTGGGTGCTGCTCACCCTGCTTCCCGGCGCGCCGGCGGCGCTCACCCTGCTCGCCCTGTGCCACCTCGAAGGACCCGCGCGCCTCGGTGCGGTGGCGGCGGGCGCGTGCGCCCTCGTCTGGTCCGTGGCCGCGAGCCTGCGCCGCGGGCCGCTGCGCTCCGGGGGCCGCCCGGCGCGGGCCGCCGGAGTGTGGGCCGCCTGGCTCCTCGCGTACGCGGTGTGCGGCGACGGAGCGCTGCACGCGCTCCTCGGCGGCGGACCGGACGCGGCCCGGCACCCGGACCTCGTCCCTCTCGTGGCGCTGTCGTGCGCGGTGGCCCCCGCGGCCTGGTGCGCGCGCCTGTTCTCCGTACAGGCCCGGCGCCGACTCGCGGAAAGCCGGAGCCTCGCCGACTTCGCCGCGGACACCAGGCCGCTGCTGCTCGCCGCGGTCGCGCTGTACGCGGTCGCCCTGACCGCGATCGGGCTGCTCGTCCCGCTCGTGTTCCACGGCCGCGTCCCGCTCGGGCCCCTCGTCGGGCTCGGCACGCTGCTGCTGCTCGCCCGGCTGCTCGCCGTCCACGGCTTCCCCGGCGCGGCGGCCTCGGGGCTCGCCGCCGCCTGCGCCGCCGAAGCGCTGGCCGCCGGGTCCGTCCTGGCCGGCCGGCTGCCCGGCTGTGCCGCGCTCGGGGCTCCTGCCGCCCAACTCGTCCGCGCCTGGGGCGCG
>NZ_JAIUKE010000405.1 GCF_020176795.1 Streptomyces sp. 8L | reverse complement strand
GGGCCCGGAGGGGAGGGGCTACGCGTCCGGACGCACGACCCCGAGTACGGGCATCGTGCCGGCGTCCGACAGTGTCACGTCCCGCCCCGGTCGCGGCGCCTGCACGATCCTGCCGTCACCCGCGTACATCGCGACATGGCTCGCGTCCTTGTAGTAGATGATCAGGTCGCCGGGGCGCATGTCGGCGATCGCGATGTGCGGCAGCAGGCGCCACTGCTCCTGCGACGTGCGCGGGATGGACAGCCCCGCCGCCGCCCACGCCTGCGAGGTCAGCCCCGAGCAGTCGTACGAGCCGGGGCCCTCGGCGCCCCACACGTAAGGCTTGCCGATCTGCTCCGTCGCGAAGGCCAGCGCCCGCGCGCCCGCCGCGCTCGGCGCGCGGTTCATGTCGCTCGGCGCCTGGGTGTTCAGCCAGGTGGTCTGCGCGGTGGCGTCGGCGTCCTGCTCCAGCTCCGCGAGGCGCGCCCGCTGGGCGGCCTCCAGGCCCGATTCGAGATCCTTCGCGTCCGAGATCTTCCGCTGTATCTGTTTTCTGGTCCGCGCGGTGGTCTGCTGGTCCTTTTGCAGTGTGCGCCAGTTGGTGCTGGCGTCCTTCGCGTACGTCGTCAAGTCCGTCTGCGTGGTGGTCAGCTGCTTGAGCAGGGTGTTCGTGGCCTTCTGCTCGGCCGTGGCGCGGGAGAGGCCGTCGAGGAAGGACCGCGGGTCGTCGGTGAGGGCGAGCCGCGCGCTCGGCGGGAGCCCGCCGCTGCGGTACTGGGCGCGTGCGGCGGCGCCCGCCCGCTCCTTCAGCGACGCGATCCGCGTCTGGCCCTCGACGAGGGCCTGGGCGGTCTCGGCCAGCTGCGCCTTCTGCTCGGTCGTGCGCTCGGCGGCCAGGTTGTACGCGTCCGTCGCCGAACCCGCCTGCTGGTAAAGGGTGTCGATGCGGCGGCGCACCGAGTCGAGGGACGAATCGGTGGCGCCGTCGGCGGCGCCGGAGCCGGAGTCCGCGCCGGAACTCGCGCTCGTTCCCGGCCCCTTGCCCGCGCCGGGAGGCAGCCCGACCGTCGGCGGCGCGACCGGCGTCCCGTAGTCCTGGGGCGGCAGCGAACTGCCGGGCGGCTTCGGCGCCGCGTACGCGCGGTGCGTGCCCCAGCCGGGCGACACGGAGAGGCCGAGCGCGCACACCAGCGCGATGGCGGCCGCGACGCGGCGACGTCGACTCACAAGATCCCCCCAGCATTCGAGGGCCCCGCTGTTCCGGGGCCCTTTCCTGTCCCTGTTCCTTTGCACTGTCCCTGTGCCGTCTGTCCCCTGTGCCGTCTGTTCCCGGTTCCCGCGGTGCGCCGCGGGCCCGCCCGCAGGACGTACCGACGACGTACCGAGGCCGTACCGAGACGTATCGAAGACGTCCCCGATCCTCGCCCGGGTTCCCCCGCACGCGCAATGCCTCCGTGCCTGTTCACAGCGTGTTGGCGCGCCGTTCGCCGCCGGGTTCGCCACCGGGACCGGCGTACCGGGCGCGCCGCTCGCCTCATCGTCCGCGCGGCGCCAGTGCCTCCCAGCGGACGGTCACCTCGCCCGGACGCCCGCCCCGTGGGCCGCCCACCAGCGGCCAGTCACCGGCGAGTTGGCGTACGGCGGCGTTCCAGCGCTGCCGCGCGCCGAGCGGTGCGTACGTGGCGGCCGAGGCCCACGCCCGGTCGAAGTCCCGCAGGAACGCGTGCACCGGCTCGCCCGGCACATTGCGGTGGATGAGCGCCTTCGGCAGCCGCTCGGCGAGGTCAGAAGGGCGGCCGAGGCCGCCTAGTCGCGCCGCGAACGTCACGGTGCGGGGCCCCTCTTGGCCGAGCGCGACCCACACGTGCCGCCGGCCGATCTCGTCGCAGGTCCCCTCGACCAGCAGTCCGCCGGGCGCGAGCCTGGAGGTCAGCCGGGCCCAGGCGGCGGGGACGTCCTCCTCGTCGTACTGGCGCAGTACGTTGGCCGCCCTGATCAGCAGGGGGCGGCGCCGGTCCGGCAGCGGGACCTCGAAGCCGCCGTGCAGGAAGCACAGGCCGGGACGTTCGTAGGGGAGCGCGGCGGCGACCCGCGCCGGGTCGATCTCGACGCCGGTGACCTCGGTGCGCGGCGCGACGGCCCGCAGCCGGGTGAGCAGTTCGACGGCGGTCCAGGGAGCCGCCCCGTACCCGAGGTCGACGACGGCCGGGTCGTCGGCGCAGCGCAGGGCGCGGCCGAGTGACGCGGCGATCCACCGGTCCATGCGGCGCAGCCGGTTGCGGTGCGTGGTGCCCCGCGTGACGGCGCCCTCGGGGCGGGGGTGCGGGCGCGTCGGCATGCGACCGAGCGTAACCAGTCGGCGAGCGGCGGCGTCGGCCGGTGCCGGGGGAGGGCCGCTACGGCCGTGGTGGCGGCCGGTGCCGGCGCGCTGCCGTGACACGCCGGGGCGACACGCGGATGTAGCAATGTTTTGGCAAAACGGAAATGAAAGAGCCCATTCCGGTGTTCTGGGCCTTGGAGGAAGAGTGGTGTCCGCGCACGCCTCCGAGCCGCCGCCCCCAGTGAGAGGACCGTCGACGTGAGCCAGTACGTGTCCAGGATTACGGGCACGGTATCGCCCCCCAGGCTCAGGTTCCCCGGACAGCGCCGGAAACCGCGCCGGATCGCGATGCTCAGCGTGCACACCTCCCCGCTGCACCAGCCGGGAACGGGCGACGCGGGCGGGATGAACGTGTACATCGTGGAGCTGGCGAAGCGGCTCGCCGCGATCGACATCGAGGTGGAGATCTTCACCCGCGCCACCACCGGCGGGCTGCCCCAGGCGGTCGAGCTGGCGCCGGGCGTGCTGGTGCGGCATGTGGACGCGGGCCCCTACGAGGGGCTGTCCAAGGAGGACCTGCCCGCGCAGCTGTGCGCCTTCACGCACGGTGTGACGCAGGCCTGGGCCGGCCACCGGCCGGGCCACTACGACCTGGTCCACTCCCACTACTGGCTGTCGGGGCACGTCGGCTGGCTCGCCGCCGAGCGCTGGGGCGTGCCGCTGGTGCACGCCATGCACACCATGGCCAAGGTCAAGAACGCGTCGCTCGCCGCGGGCGACACCCCCGAGCCGGCGGCCCGTGTCATCGGCGAGACCCAGGTGGTGCGCGCCGCGGACCGGTTGATCGCCAACACCGAGGAGGAGGCGGGCGAGTTGGCCCGCTTCTACGACGCGGACCCGGCGCGTACGGCCGTCGTCCACCCGGGCGTCAACCTCGACTGCTTCTGTCCCGGCGACGGGCGGGCCGCGGCCCGCGCCAGGCTCGGCCTGCCGCAGGACGCGTTCGTACCGCTGTTCGCGGGCCGTATCCAGCCGCTGAAGGCACCGGACGTGCTGCTGAGGGCGGTCGGGCTGCTGGTGGACCGGGACCCGTCGCTGCGCGGGCGCCTGGTGGTGCCGGTGGTGGGCGGGCCGAGCGGCAGCGGCCTCGCGAAGCCGGAGAAGCTCCAGAAGCTCGCCGCGCGTCTCGGCATCGCCGACCTGGTGCGGTTCGTGCCGCCGGTCGGCCAGGACCGGCTCGCCGACTGGTTCAGGGCCGCGTCCGTGCTGGTCATGCCGTCGTACAGCGAGTCGTTCGGCCTGGTCGCCATAGAGGCGCAGGCGGCGGGCACGCCCGTCGTCGCCGCCGAGGTGGGCGGCCTGCCCGTGGCCGTACGGGACGGGTCGACCGGGTTCCTCGTCCCGGACCACGATCCCGCCTCGTACGCGGACGCGTTGTCGCGCTTCATCGGCCACCCCGACCTGGTGGACCGGATGGGCAGCGCCGCGGCCGGACACGCCCGCCGCTTCGGCTGGGACACGGCGGCCGCCGCCACGGCGGAGGTCTATCAGGCGGCCCTGCACGACCACCGCCGTCGCGTACGCTCGCCGCATGGGTGACGGTGAGCGGATGACCACGGCGCGGGACGCGGCGCGTGTCGTCGAGGAGGCACTCGACGCACTGGCCGAGGCCGACGCCGACAGCGCGGGGGAGGGGGCGCGCGACGCGGCGGGACACGCGCGCCAGGGCGTCACCTGGGAGTCGCCCGAGCCCGGTGCGTACGTGGTGACACTGCCCGGCACCCGCAAGCTCTCCACCACCTGCTCGCTGCGCGTCGGCAGGCACTCGCTGTCGCTGAACGCGTTCGTCGTCCGTCACCCCGACGAGAACACGGAGAAGTTCCACCGGCGCCTGCTGGAGCGCAACCTCAAGCTGTACGGGGTGAGTTACGCGATCGACCGGCTCGGCGACGTCTATCTGACGGCGAAGCTGCCGCTGGCCGCGGTCAGCGGGGACGAGCTGGACCGGCTGCTCGGCGCCGTGCTCGAAGAGGCGGACGGCTCCTTCAACACACTGCTGGAGCTGGGGTTCGCGGAGTCCATCCGCAAGGAGTACGCGTGGCGTGTCGCGCGCGGTGAGTCGACCCGCAACCTCGCCGCCTTCACCCACCTGACCGGCGAGGACGGCGCGGCAGGCCGGGAAGCCTCCGGGGGGCCCCCGGCCCCCCCGGGGGGCCCCCCCCGGCCGGCGGGGGGGGGGGGGGGGGGGGGGGGGGGGGGGGGGCCCCCGGGGCCCCCCCCCCGCCCGGTGTCTCCCGTGCGGACCGGGACCGGCCGGTGTCAGCGGATGCCGGACGGCCGGGCGCGCGCGGTCAGTTGACGAACACCGAGGGGCTGCCCGACACACTGGTGTCCTGCACGGGCCCGTACGTCGCGGAGAAGAAGCCGGAGCCGGGGCAGGTCGCGGGCCCGGTCGTCCTGGTGAACTTCTGGTTGGCGAAGGTGATCGTGTTGCCGGTGTTGGAGGTCGTGCCGCTGAGTCCGGTCGAGTTGTAGACGCAGGTGATCGCGCCGAGGACCGTGTTCAGCTTCAGGGTCGTCTGGATCGCGCCCGCGCTGCCCGCCGCCACGTCGAGCGCGCCCGCCGAGGTCGCGGTCGACGCGAAGGGCAGGTTGCCGACGGTGATCGACTGGACGCCGGTCGCGCCGAGGACGTTCGTGGTGCAGTTGGCGAAGGTGTGCGCGGTGACGCTCTCGGTGGCGGTGCCGGGGGCGGCGGGGTTGTCCGTCACCGTCGCCGTGAACGTCGAGCTGGTGCAGGTGATGCCGGTGCTGCCGCCCGAGGTGGTGGCGATGACGGCCTTGGCGCCGGGCGCGAGCGCGGCCGAGACGACGTCCCCGGTGGCGACCGCGGTACCGCCCGCGGCGCCGGTGGTCAGGACGGAGCCCGCCTGCGCCCCGGCGCCCGCCGCGAGGGCGGGGGCGGCGCAGAGGACGGCGGCCGCCGCGGAGATACCGGCGGTGGTGAGGATGGTGCGCTTACCCATGACGAGTCCCTTTCGTCGAACGGAGGATGACGATGTGGACGTGCGGGGGCGGGCGCGTACGCACATCGGCGTACGGTCCTGACGTGCGGGCGGTGCGGCTGGTGCGGCTGGGCCGAATGGTGTTGCCGATCCGGGTGGTGCGCGCGGCGCGGGCGGTGCGAGTGGTGCGGGCGGTGCGGCTGGTGCGGGCGGTGCGGGCGGTGCGGGCGGTGCGAGTGGTGCGGACGATGCAGACGGTGCGGCCGATCCGGGTGGCGCGGCCGGTCTGAACGGTGCGGCTGGTGCGGCTGTGCCGACGGTGTGGCCGGTCCGGTGGGCGGGGCGCGGTGCCGCCGCCGGGTCGGGCGGCCGTACGGTCTCGTGGTGCGGCCCGCTGGACGACGCGGACCGGGCGTGGCCGACGCGTGGCGGAGTCCCGTGGCTCCGGACGGAGTCCCGGGGTGACGGGGCACGCGATCGGGAAGGGGGGAAACGGGTCCGGCGCCACGGACCCGTCCCGGTCCCCGGCTCTCGTCGTACGGAAACGTGTTCCGCGGCCCGTGGCACACCTCGGCCGGCGCGCCTTGATCGGCGAGCCGTGGTCGGTGGGCCACGGTGGAGAGGGAAACCCAAGAGGGTTGTAAACCCGGTGTGTCGGGCGCGTCAACAGCGAGGCCCGGCGGACGCCGGCCGAGGGAAGGGAAGCGGCCATGGAATCCGCGCGGGAGCGTGGCCCGCGCCCGGTCCTGCCGGGGGCGCGCACGGGACGCGAACCGGAACGCTCGATCCGGCGCGGACCTCGCAGGACACCGGCGGAACTGGTCGCGGCGACCCAGCGGGACCGGCTGCTCGACGGCATCGCGCGCACCGTGGCCGAAAAGGGCTGCGCCGGGGCGCGGATCAGCGACATCTGCCGGGCCGCGGGCGTCACCAGGCCGGTGTTCTACGAGCAGTTCACCGGCAAGGACGACGCGGTGCTCGCCGCCTACCGCTCCGGGGTGCGGCTCGTCGTCCAGGCCATGGAGCACGCGTACCTGGAGGCACGGCACGAGGCGGACTGGCCTTCCGCCGTGCGCGCGGCGCTCGGTGAGCTGCTCGCCATCCTGGCGGGCACGCCCGCGTTCGCGGCGATGCTGGTGGAGGTCGAGGGCATCGGCGGTGCGGGCCGCGCCGAGCGGGAGGAACTGCTGCGCAGCTTCCGGCGGTTCTTCGACGAGGCGCCGCCCGCCCCGCCCGGCGTGGTGGGCGAGGAGCTGGTGGACGCCGTGATCGGGGCCGTCCACCTGGCGCTGTACCGGAGGATCTCGGGAGGCGCCGCCGAGAGCCTGCCGGACCTGCTGCCGACGCTGCTGTGTGTGGTTCTTGCGCCCTTCGGGGTCCGGGCGGGGGCCGGCGGACCGGGCCGCCTGCCCTCCTGACGTCCTAACTGCACCTTCTTGCACGCCAGTTGACGCGTGACCGAGCAGTGCACACAAAGGACACCTCTTTTTCACACGAACCGTTGACCGGGGGTGTACCTGGGGGTAACTTCCGGAGTGCTCCCGTGGCTACGTCGCCACTTCCGGCGGGTGTCCCCGCCCGGTTCCTGTGGTGTACGCGGGGAGCGGTCCGCGCCAGGGCGAAGCCGACGCACGTCGTTCCGCGATCGTCAGCGTGCTCAAGGGAGCCTTTACTCATGGCCATCTCCGAGGAACCACCAAGATCCGACACCGAGGGTGCCGAGGCGTCCTCGCCGTCACCCGCCCGCAGGGGCAGGGTGCGCTTTCGCAGGGCCGCCATCATGGGGGTGCCCGCGGCCGCGATAGCCGCCACCCTGGTCGTGCTCACGGCGCAGGGCGCGATCGCGGCCCAGTTCGCCATCTCGGGCATGCCGTTCGTGGTGGCCGGGAGCTCGCTGGAGGGCACCGGGTTCGGGCAGTTCGGCGGGCTCGACAACATGGCGGACAACAGCCCCAACGCCGGTGACACCGGCGGCCAGGAGCTGGTGATCGTCAGTGCGTTCCGGCACGCCGAGATCACCGACCTCTGCCAGAGCGTGGCGCTGGGCGGTACGTATCTCCACCTCACGGCGGGCACGAAGGCCGGTCACAAGGTGCAGGCGGACACACTGACCACCGACTCGACGGACATCGCGGCGCAGACCGCCACGTTCGGCGACATCGAGATCGGCGGGGACGCGTCGACCTTCGACAAGCCGCCGGTCAAGGGCCCGCTCGGGGTCTTCGGCCAGCAGGCGGACACCGCGAACCTCCAGGGCTTCCGGCAGACGAACTACGCGACCACGGCCGCGAAGTTCACCCTGCCGAACCTGCACATGAGCTTCGCGAAGAAGGGCTGCTGAACGTGGCACCCGAGCACGACCCGCGGCAGGCCGGGGAGGATTCCCCGGCCGCCGTGCCGCCCGGCGTCACACCGCCGGCCACCGAGTCCCTGCCGCTCACCGGGCAGGACGCCGCCGAACCCGCCCCGGCCGCACGGCAGGACGCCGCAGCGCGGGACGCCACCACACCCCTGCCGACCACGTCGGCCGAGTCGTCCGCGCCGCCGCCCGCCGCACCGTCGTACGCCCCACCGCCGCCGTTCGCGCCCGGGGCCCCGGCGGGCGCGCAGGCGACCGCGCCCGTGGCCCGGCAGCGCGGCTTCCGCGGCTGGCGGCGCAGGCGGCCCTTCTGGGGCGGGCTGTGCGTGCTGATCGGCGGCTGCGAGATCCTGCTGAGCGAGCGCGCGAACATCTCCGTGGTGCTGCACGCGGGCGCCGAATCGCTGGCCGGCTACCTGCTGCCCGGTGTGATCGCGGTGTGCGGGCTGCTGCTCCTGTTCAATCCGATGCACCGGATGTTCTACTCCGTCATCGCGGTGCTCTGCTCGCTCGGCACCTGGATCACCTCCAACCTCGGCGGGTTCCTCGTGGGCATGCTGCTCGGCCTGGTGGGCAGTTCGCTCGCCTTCGGCTGGCTGCCCGACCAGGAACCCCGCCGCTGGCGCCGCGGGAAGACAGGTGCGGCCCGCGCCTGAGGCTGCCCCGAGGGCCCCCACGGCAGGGGAGCCGGAGCCCGGAGGGGCACGGACCGCCCGCGCGTAGGCTGGGATCTTCTGCTGGCCGCACGCACGCGGGAGATGATCGCCGGCCATGGCAAGCCCCGAGGAACCCGGCGCGCTCTGGGACGAGTTCACCGCCTCCCCCTTCACCCACCCGCAGATCCCCTATGTGGGCAGGTCGGGTGCCCGCGCGGGCAAGCGTGAGCTGCCCTCTCCCGAAGTCGTCGCGGACGTACGGGACTTCGGTGCGCGCGGCGACGGGGCCACCGACGACGCCCCGGCGCTGAACCGGGCACTGGCCGCGGCCGGCGCGCGCGGCGGCGGCGCGGTCCTCGTGCCACCGGGCCGCTACCGGATCGAGGACGTGGTCCGTGTCGGACACGACGGCGTGGTGCTGCGGGGCGCGGGCAGCGGCCGTACGACCCTGTACGCGCCGCGCGACCTCACCGGCATCATCGGGCCGTACGGGCCCCGCGACGGCGGCGCCAAACCCAAGTCCGGCTGGTCGTGGGCGGGCGGGCTGGTGTGGCTGTGCGCCGCCGACCGGTACACGGAGCTGGTGGGGGCCATCGCGGACGGCGCCTCTCCGTGCGAGGGCTGGTCAGGCAACACCCGTACGGCGTGGCGGCCGTTGACCGCCGTGGCACCGGCCGCGCGCGGGGACCGCACCGTCGTGGTGGCCGACCCGGGGGCCGTGGCCGAGGGCGCGCTGGTGGTGCTGCGGCTCGCGGACGACGCACACCACACCCTGCTCGCGCACATGGCGGGCGGGGGCCCCGGCGCCGCCGCGTACGACTGGGCGTCGAAGACGAAGCTGACCTCCTACCCGCCCTACGAGTGGCCGGTGCGGGTGGCCGGCGTCCTGGGCGACGTGGTGGAACTGGAGCGCCCGCTGCCCCTCGACGTACGCCCCGAGTGGGAGCCGGTGCTCGCGGCGGTGTCCACACCGCCGCTGGTGGGCGCGGGCGTCGAGGGCCTCACCGTCGAGGCCGCGCGGGCCGAGCAGTCGCCGCACCTGCTGGACACCGGACGCAACGGGGTCGTCGTGCAGTGTGCGTACGACTGCTGGGTCGACGACGTCGTGGTGACCGACGTGGACAACGGCTTCGGGCTGGTGGCGGCGTCCGCCTGCACCCTGCGCCGCACCCGGGTCCAGGGGCGCGGCGCACACCACCCGTACTTCTGCCGCGAGGGCTCGCACGACAACCTGACCGAGGACTTCGAGATCGGCCCGCGCGCGGTGGAGCCGCCGGACTTCGGGGGCGCCGCCGAGAACCCGGTGCTGCACGGGATCAACGCGGAGGGCCTGTCCAGCCACAACGTCTGGTCGCGCGGCCGGATGGCGGCCGGCACGTTCGACACGCACCGGGGCCTGCCGTTCGCCAACGTCCGCACCGAGATCACCGTCGAGAACGACGGCCGGCACGGCGGCGACGGCAGCGCGGGGCCGCTGTACGGGGCCCGGTTCACCCACTGGAACATCACGGTGACCAACGGCCGGGCGGGCCTGGTGCGGCTGGACGGGATCGCCCCGTACAGCGCGACCGTCGCGGTCAGCGAGGTGAGCGAGTTCGGGCAGGTCGACGAGCCCGACTTCATCGGCGACCTGCACACCAGGCTCGCGGGGTACGGCCACCCGGAAGCGGCCCGGCCGGTCAACCTGTACGAGGCTCAGCGCGAACTCCCCTGCTGAGCGGGGCAGTCGGCGGCGACGGGCGGGCCGTCGCGCTCACCGCGGAGAAAACCCCGGGCGCGCCCCGACCGCGCCGTGAGACCGTGGGCCCGCCCGGCGTCCGCGTACGTACCCGACACCCGGCGTCCGGCTACGTCTGGCGCACGCACACCCGGCGTCCGGCTACGTCTACACGCACGCGCACCCGGCGTCCGCGTTTCGCGGGGCCGGCGTCCGCCCACGGTTTCGAGGAGCGCGCCCCGGATGCCCACCGACAGTCCCGCACCGGCGGTTCCCCGCCCGCCGTCGTCCGTGCCCGCGCGGCTGGCGCCGCTGATCGAGCAGTTCGACTTCGCGCGGGAGCGGCTCGTGCGCCGGATGACCGGCCCCACCGTGGACAGCGGCAACGGCACGGACGTGCCGGTGGTCCCGCTGACCGACGAGGAGTTCGCCTGGGAGCCGGTCCCCGACTCCTGGTCCGTACGGCGGCGGGCCGACGGGCCCGGCAAGGGCGCCACCTACCTCACGGGCACCGGGGAGTGGGGCCGTGACGCGGCGGACGGGGACCAGCCGTGGCCGCCGCCGTTCACCACGCTGGCCTGGCGCCTCTCCCACCTCGCCGAAATGCTCGCCCTGCGCGCCGACCACACGGCGGGCACGCACACGCGGGACCGCACCGCCTACCGCACGGCGGGCGGTGCCGCGTCCGGTGTCGCGGCCTTCGAGGCGGGCGCGGACGCCTGGCGCGCGGCGCTGCTCGGCGCCGACGACACCGCGCTCGACACCGTCGGGTACAGCACGTACCCGCACGGCAGCGACCCGGAGGACGTGTTCCTGACCACCGTGGCCTGGGTGAACCAGGAACTCCTGCACCACGGCGCGGAGATCGCCCTGCTCAGGGATCTCTACGTACGCTGCTGAGCCGGTGCACCGAGCCGTGGCAGCCCGCCCCCGGGTATAGCGGCCCCGGAAGTCAGGACGTGGACCACTCCGGTTCGAGATCGACGCGTACGGTCAGCAGGTCCGTGCCGAACAGGGCGACGGCCGCGCTGTTTCCGCGCGGCAGCGCCCGCAGCCGGGCGCGCGCGTCGTCGTCGGGCAGCGGGTGGGCGGTCCCCGCGTACCAGCGCCCCTTGACGCGGACGCGCACGCGCGGGTCCGCCCGGATGTTCCGTACGTACTGCGACCGTTCACCGTGCTCGGAGACGAGCCAGAACTCCGAACCCACCCGGCTGCCGCCGACGGGCGTACGGCGCGGCTCCCCCGAGACCCGCCCGGTCGTCTCGATCAGGGTCTGGGAGGGGTTGCGGGAGCTGACCGGGTTCACGACGCGTCGCTGGAGCGCGGTGACGGCACGGTGCTTGAACGCGGCGAGGCGCGGCATGCGGTCGGTCCTTCCGGTCGGGCCGGTCCCGGAGAGGGTTCCCCCGCCGGGCCCGGGCAACCATCGAACCACGGCGCCCCCGGCGGCGGGAGCGAACCGGCCGGGGTGTCGCCCGCGCCCTGCGGCATGATCTCGGTATGACCGCCGACGTCGTCCTCATGTCCGACCCCCGGGTGACCTCCGTACCCGTCGAGGAGTGCGGCGAACCGCTCGTCGACGTACGCGCCTACCGGGGCGGCGC
>NZ_JAIUKE010000404.1 GCF_020176795.1 Streptomyces sp. 8L | reverse complement strand
CGGACAACTCCAGCGGCAACGGCTTCGGACCAGGCATCGCCCCACCCTATAACCGCAAGCGAACTACCGACTCAGGACATTAGGTGCTGGTAACGCGGTTCGGCAGCACGGTGGGAATCTAGGATTTCTGGCGTACGCCGCGGTCGCCGTCCTCGCTCGGGCCACTGCGCTGGATGGTGTGCAGGAGGTCGCGGAGCACGCGCTGCTCGGTGTCACGTTCGTTGAGGAGTTCGGCGATGCGGGCGGTTGCCGCAGTGGTGTCGGCCGGCAGCGTGGCGCGGACCAGATGGCGCATCTCCGTGAGGAGTTCGCCCTCCAGGGCGCCGCTGGGCACGCGGGCGATCACCGTGGCCGGTGAGACGTGGGTGACGGACCAGCATCCGACCCCCTCCTCCACGGCCCACACGACACTGCCCTTGCCGGGTGCGAGGGTCAGTTGGGCGTTGGGGCCCAGGACTTGGCTGACGGCCGGCAGCGGCACACCGTCCTTGCCTGCATGCAGCGAAGCGTCCTCGGCTGTGGCAACGACCGCGCGGGAGCTGAGAGCCGCAGCTTCCCTGCGCCAGCGAGTGGCCGCGTCCTCGGCCGCACGTGTCTGGGCATGCCACCGCGCGGTAGCCACATCGTCGGGGGTCGCTGTTGTGGCGGCCCACGCGTTGCGGGTTCCGCCGAGGGCGTCGCGCTCGTCGTCCCCGTTGCCTTCGACCCAGGTCATCACGACGAAGCGGCAGTCGGGCATCGATGCCGGGTAGAGCACGTGGCTGACAACCTCCACGACCTCCCAGTTCAGGGCCGGCACACGGACCCGGTAGACGTGGCCGTCGCGTGTCTCGCCCATGTCGTGCTCGGTCTCCCAGACATGACGTACGTCGGCGTCCTTCTTGATGTCTTCGATCAGCCGGGCCAGCTCGGCGTCGTCCGGTCTGGTGGCCGCGGCGAATTTGAGTATCTTCACGTAGGCCGAGGCGTGTTTGTCCCAGTCCTGGTACTGCGTACGCGCTGCGGGGTCGGTCAGGGCCCAGCGGATGAGGTTCGCATCGCGCTCCATGACCCAGGGCCACCACTCGGCCATGGCGGTGTTGAACGCCAAGATATTCCAGTACTGGTCGCACAGGTAGGCGGCGCTGGGCATCTGCCGGTCGATGAGCAGACGCAATGCCTGCTGGAGCTCCGGCTGATCGGCGCCGCTGGGTGGCACCAGGCCGGACCCGACGTTGTAGAGCACAAGCGCGTGCTGCTCGTCGCGGTCGAGTTGCAGTAGTTCAGAGAGGGATTCGCACTGTGCCCGGGTCAGCCTGGGCGGCATGGCGCCCTGCTCTATCTTGCGGTACGTTCTCTCGCTCATAGCCAGGGCCTTGGCCGCCCGTGCCTGGTTTACCCGGGCGTCCTTGCGCCACCTTCGCAGCAGTGCACCGAACCCCATGAAGTGGCCGGCCAGTTGCTGCCCTCCGTGATCCCCCGAGGTCTCTTCGCCCACCGAGCCGGTGCCCCGATGCGAGATTCCCTCGTCCACTACCTCATCGCCTCCGTGACCCTGTCTGTCCATCATTACGCGAAACCTGCCTCGGTGAATCCGCAGAGACGCCGACTTGCGGGAACGCCAAAGGGGCTCACGGCATCTGCCGAGCTCTCGCCCGGCATCTCCTTACAGGAACTACACACAACATAAACGGTCTCATTTGCATGTGGCAAGACGCACAAATGGATTCTGCAATCTGACATATCGTCGAATATTTATGTCCGACATCGCGGCATGTTGACACCCCAAACGGGCGAGTCCTTCAATCGGCGAACGCCCCCTTGAGGAAACCGGCAAAACCTTGCCGGTTTTCGTTCGATCGCAGCCAGGAGGGCCAGAGCGGCAAATATTCAACATCTTTTCAGAATTCAACTGCCTGCCATGTCCCGCCGCGTACAAGCGACTTACTCGACCGTAACCACTGGAACCCGAAGGCATCCCCCGCCGCGATCTTTGCGGCCAAAGCAGACAAAAGATCCGCGTTGACTCACCCGGCGGGGCATCGCTTAAATCGCGCTTACCAGCAGGTTCAACTCTCATGGTGGGCGAGGAGTGGTCGAAATGGAACATCTTTCCGCGAAATGGAGCGAACAGTCCACTTCGCTGCCCCTTCGGACCGCCCCCCTTTGCGAGGCCCTACGCGAAGTCCGGGCAGTCGCAGAAACGGTTCTCCGATCGCCGGAGCCGAGGTCACGGCAGGGCGGATCGAACCCGCCGCCTCGTCACTTTCTGCAACTAGTGGAGAGTTTAAGAACCATGTCTGGATCTTGGCGAGGGCCCGTGCGTATGTTCGTCGTCCCGGGCCACCCTGCCCGGCCCCTATACGGGGAGCAAACAGCAAACGGACCGGACCGTCCACGGTCCGAAAGCAGCGACGGCGCCCGAGAGGTGCGAACTCCCGGACGCCGTACGCCCCGCGGTACAGCCCGCCCCGGCAAGGGCGGCGGCTGCCCGACATCACCACGCTGATCCCTTCCACCGGGCACTTCAGCGTCGCAACACAACAAAGGGGATTGTTGCATGCCTCCCACCCCGCGCGATAGACGCATCGGCCCGACCTGGGCGGCGGCCACGACCTCCGCCTCACCTTTCAGCACCGCCGTCTTGACGCCCTGCTCCCCACGCTGCGTATTCGGCGGTGGCCGATGAGCGGCGAAGCGCGCGAGTGGGTGTGGGAGCACAGCTCCAGCCGCGGAACGGCACGCCTGCTGCTGCTGTCGATCGCCGATCGTGTCACTGACGAGCAGTGCGTCTCGTGGGCGTCGCTGTCGAGCCTGGCCCAGCGCACGCGCGCCTCGGTGTCCACGGTGCGCGAAGCCCGTGACCGCTTGCTCGAAGTCGGTGAACTGGAGCAGCTCGACGACTTCGCCGGCCCCCAGCGCAGCACGGTCTACCGCCTGCCTTTTGCCGCCCAGGCCATCGCGCAGGATCTGCGAGAGCAGCAGGATTCCAGCGGCGAAGCATCACTCGGGGAGCCTGGGGCCGCCCCGGCACTACGGATCTCAGCCCTGCGACGGTACGGAATCCACCCGCGTGAGGTGCCGGAATCCACCGCCACGGCCCGGAAACCGGCAGTAGCGGAATCCGGCAGGTCCCGACGGAAACCGGCACCTCGACGTGGCGGAAACCGGCACAGCGGAGTGCCGGAAACCGGCACACAGAACCGTAGTGAACCTGAATGGAACCGTAGGTACAGCAGCAGTGGTGCTGCCGTCACCTCGGCTGCCGCCTGGACGGTAGACCCAGCCAGCCACGCCTGGGCCCGCCAGCAGGGGCACCTCGATCGCCTCGGCGAAGAGGGCCTGCAAGCAGCGGACGCGAAGTGGCGAGCCCACCGCGCCGACTTCACACCCAGGCCGGCCGAAGCGTGGGCTGCCGACTGGCGCTCCTGGATCGCCCGCGAACATGCCCCAAGCCGCCCCAGCCTCCACGCCGTGGGTGGCAAGAGCCCCGCCGCGCCGAACGGGATGACGCGTGCCCAGGCCCACACCGCCGCGCTTCTCGCCGCTCTCGACGAGCCGACCGGAACGGAGGGCTGAGCGTGGACCGCCGCGAAATCGCCGCCCTGTTGGCCTACATCGGCCGTCTCGACCCGCGCACCAGCCTCACCGACGAGAACGAGGCTCGCGACCAGGTCAACCGGTGGCAGCACCTGCTCGACGACGTGCCGATGGCCACGCCGCACGGCTGGGACGCCCGCATCGCCGCCCGCCGGCACATCCGTACCTCGCCGTACCCGATCCTGCCCGCGGATGTCGCTCGTCCATGGGAGAGCTACCGGCGCGAGCGCCTGGCCCGGCACTCCGATCCCACTCCGTCCGTCGACCCGGACGACCAGGCCGCCTGGACCTCCGAGCTGGCCGACATGCGGCGGGCTGTCGCGTCCGGCACGACGCAGCCCGCTCAGGCTCGGGCCATCACCAGCGGTCATGAAGGGATCAGCCCGAGGCTGAAGATTCGGCTGCGGGAGGTCGGCTCCTGCATTCCGCCGGCCGCCCGCACAGCCCTCGCGCCCTACCGGCCTGCCCGGGCAGCACGCGAGGCCGCCATCGCTCAAGGCCAGCCCGATGCCCTGAGCGTTCGCTGCGAGTGGTGTCTCGCCCAGCCCGGAGAGCCGTGCCGACGCCGAAGGATCGGACCCGACGGAGCGCGTGGAACCGCTCCGCGTGCCACCCCGCATCCCGGCCGCCTCGACCTCGCCGCCGAACGGCAGAGCGAACAGGTCCCGCGCCCCGCGATGACCTGACCCGCGCACAGCCGGTGCACCCCCGTCCGGAGCACCGCCACCCCACGCCCCTCCTGGTCGCGGCGCACGCCCCTCGCGCCGCGACTGGTACCCGACGCCGCGCATTCAGAACCGGCCCCAACCGGTCGGCGCGGCAGTACATCGGAGACTTTCTTGCGGTACATCACCACTCACGACGCGCCGGCCACTGGCCTGCGCGGCATCGCAGACACCAGCTGGCACACCCGCGCAGCGTGCCACGGGATGGACGTCGAGGATGCCGAAGCAGTTTTCTTCCCCCTCCCCCGCGACCACGAGGACATCGCCGAAGCCAAGGAACTGTGTGGCTGGTGCCCCGTGCGGTGCGAGTGCCTGAACTACGCCCTCGAAAACAGCCTCAAGGACGGCATCTGGGGCGGCCTGACCGAAGCCGAACGGCGTCCCTGGCACGACGGTCTGCCCCAGCGCCTCGACTACCGCCGTGTGAGCGCGTTCTTCCAGGGACGCGACGTGCACCTGACCGAGGCGGAACGCAAGGTCGTCATCGACCACGCCTACGTGCGCGGCTGGCGCCCCGACCGGCTCGCCAACGCCCTGGACATCGGCCCCAAACACGCTCGCGACCTGCTCCGCCAGGCCGCCAACAGGATCTTCGACCGCGACCGCCGCTACGGCGTGCCCCGGCCCAAGAAGAAGCGGACGAAAGCTGTCGCGGCGAAAGACAGCCCTCCGTCCGGCTCGCGACAGCCGGTGTCTCACCCGGTGGCGTCGACCCCGGCGCGCGCCCCGTTCGGAAAGGCCGCATGACCCTCCCTTCCTTGCCTCTCGGTGCCGCTTCGGACATTCCGCTCTTGCTCGCGATCGGCCTGGTCGTCGCCCTCGCCATCGCTCTGGCCCCTCGGCTTATTCGCCGCCGCAACGGTGGTGAGAAGAAGGGGCTCAGCACCGCGGCGGTCCGGGTCGCCGCCCTGGCCGCGCTCGGCTGCACCGCCTACAGCGCCGACACGAGCTGGCGGTTCGCCGCCGACTACCTCGACATGGCCACCGCGGAACGCGCCGGCATGTTCGCCGCGGGAGAGCTCGCACTCTTCGCGACTGCGCTGATGGCACGGCAGAATCTGGCCAGCCAAGGTGCCCCCGGCCTCCCGGGCATCCTGGTCTGGGTGATCACCAGCGTGCAGGTGATCCCCGCCTTCGCCGAGAGCGGCTTGATCGGCGGTCCTGTCCGCGCCTTCGTCGGTCCGGTAATGGCGGCGATGCTGTGGCACCTGGCCATGGGAATCGAGCTGCGCCTGCGCACCCCGGGCTCTGCGTCGCGCGGATTGATCGCAACTCTGGGGCGGGAGGCCCGCGAACGCCTGCTGTCCCGCCTCGGTATCGCCACGCGAGACCGCGACGCCGCCCAGATCACCAGGGACCGCGCGCCCGCCCGGGCGGGCGCCCTCGCTGCCCGTCTCGCCGAGCGCACGCCCGAACAGCAGCGAAACGGCAGGGGCCGACGGCTGACCCGGCGCCTGTCCAAGGCAGTCGGCAGGGCGTCGGTCGGCACCGACCCTCTCCAGCGCGCTCGGCTGCTCGATCAGCTCGCCGCCCGCCGACACGCCCTCGCGCTGGCGACCATCCCGCTCCCCTCTCCCTGGTCCCCGACGCACAACAGCGAAACAGCTGCGACGACTCGACATGTGCCGGTCCCGGTCGTCGGGCCCCACGGCCCCGCCGAAACGATCGGAGATCCGGGACCGAGCGAGCTGCGGAGACCGGTCCCCACGCTCCCAGCCCCAGACGAAACGACGACCACGCGGGCCAAGGACGTTGGTACGGAGGCGCGTTCGGGGACCGGGAGCCACGGACCGGGAGCTGGCTCAGGGACCGGCCCCACCGAGGACCGGGGACCGGCCGACACCGGGACCGCCCCCACCCGGGACCGGGGACCGGCCGACACCGGGACCGCCCCCACCCGGGACCGGGGCGGCAAGGTTCCGCTTCGGAGGAAGCCGACCCCGGCGACCAAGGGAAAGGGGAAGCGACGGTCCCGGAGCGCGCAGATGCCGCAGTCGCCTCGCGAGGCGGAGGTGTCCGTGGACCAGCTCGTCGAGCAGGTCCGTCCTCATGTCCGCGCTCTGCTCGACCGGGACGGGAACGAAGCGATCACCCGCGTCCAACTGCGAGAGATCCTGCGCCACGAGGGCCTTCCGGGCGGTCGGAACGAACGACTGAGCCTCGTCTTGCAGCAATTGCGCAGCGACGCCATTACGAAGACAAGGAGCACCGAATGAAGACCTGCCATCGGTTCGAGACCGTCCGTGCGCAGTACGAGCGCGAGATCGCCTTCATGCTCGCTCATTCTGAACGGCATGCGGGCAGGCCGGCGGCGAAGTCCAGCGCGAAGCAGGCGGCATCGACCAAGCAGCGGATGGCCCGCGCGCTCACTAGCCACGTCGGGCGTTGCCCCGAGTGCGGTTGACCCGCGAAGCAGCAGCTCAAAGCCCCCAAGGCCCGGCCGGCGGCCGCGCCACTCCTATCACAAGGAGATCGTCATGACGCCTGCCCCCTCACCCAGCCAGTTCGAGGACCGACTGGTGTGGGCCTTCCTGCACACCTTCCTCCGCTACGGTCTGATCCACTCAGCCGTCGACGGCCCGGAGGGGGGCCAGTGGTTCGTCCAGATATCCCCCACTGAGCAAATCCACCACCTCACCGGCACAGGGGACGCCTTCGACTTCGTCCTCGACATCCTGGAGATCATCCACGATGCAACGGACGCCGAGCGGTGATGAACCCGATCAACGACGGCACCACCCCCGAACCTGCCAAGGACCACAACTCGGTCCCAGACGGAGCAAGTTATCGGCCAAGCTACTCTTCCCCGTCGGGGAAGGCAGCTTGGCCATCTCCCGCCCCGGGGGTGGCGGGAGCGGTCCAGCACCGGGGGGCGCTGGACCGTCAGGCGGCGACCCGAGGCGGATCGCAGCCAGGGGCGGAGAAGCAGCAGCGAAGCCACGTCGACGCCACTCCAGTGTCTTCCGCACGTAAGCGCTCCCCGCAGAAGAACAAGCGCGCACGCATGTGCAACATCCGCCTCAACGACGACGAGTGGAGTCGGCTGACCGCCGCGGCCCATTCATCGCGTAAGAGCCTGCCCGCCTACCTCGTGCGCGCCGGTCTCGCCGCAGCCGACGACTCCGAGAACACAACAGCGCTCATCGCCGGCCACCGAGAACTGATAGCCGAACTGTTCGCCGCACGCCGCCACCTCGGGCAGGTCGGCAACAACCTGAACCAGGTCGCCCGTGCCCTCAACAGCGGCGGACAGCCCGCAGAACTCGACGCCGTCGTCTCGGCCGTCCAGCGAGCAGTCACACGTGTGCAAGCGGTCACCGACCAGATGCTCGAACAGGATTGACCAGGCGGCTCACCTGGACCACGAGGCGCTGCCGGTGGCCCGCGAACCTCGCTCCGGACAACCGCCTGAAACCGGTCGAACAGTGTCCCGACCTTGTCTTCCACGGCGCGGAGCCCCCGGGTGTCCCACTGCTCAGGAGTCGCGACGTAATCGTGGGCACGCCGTAGAGCCCGAAAGATCTCCTCGGCCGCCCGAACGACGACGGCGGAGCCAGGACGACGTTGCTCCGCTGCGCGTGCCGCCGAAGTTGAACTCGCCGAACGCCATCTCGGCTGACCTCTCGCGTTCAGCCGGTATACAACTGCGTACACAGCTCCAGCAGACGGGTACCCCACCCGCCCCCAACGCCGTCGGTTCGCCCTCACCGTCGCGCCAGCACCCGGTAGAACTCCGGACAGCCCGGACAGCGGCGATACCCAGTTCATCGGTGAGCACTTCCCGCTCACGGCAGGCGAGCACCGCCTGCCCCTACCCACTTCAGTTGATCATCGATCGAGGACAGCAGCATGATTCCCTGGATCCAGGATCGCGGGAAACGCACCATCGGCCTCCTCTACTACCTCTACGGACCGGGCAAGAGCGAGGAACACACCGACCCCCACCTCGTCGCCTCGTGGGATCACAACGCTCCCGACCCCGGCCGCGACGCCGCCGCGACCCTCAAAAAGCTCCAACAGCTCCTGGACCAGCCCGTCGAGACCATCGACCCGTCACAGCGCCCGGAGCAGCATGTGTGGCACCTTTCTGTGCGCAACGACGCCACGGACCGGATGCTCTCGGATGAGGAATGGGGCGACGTGGCCCGCCGCATGGTCGCCGCCGCGGGCATCGACAACCCCGAGACAGGAGCGGGCTGCCGGTGGGCGGCCGTGCGGCACGCCGACAACCACATCCACATCGTCGCCACCCTCGTCCGCGAAGACGGGTACAAACCCGACCTCGACAACGACGCCCACCGTCTGCAGGCCCAGGCCCGGATCCTCGAAGCCGAACTGGGTCTGCGCCGACTCGGCAAGGGCGACGGCACCGCGGCAAAGCGGCCCACCAGAGCCGAACACCACAAAGCTCAACGGCAGGGTCGCGAGCGCACCGCCCGCGAGGAACTGCGCGAAGCCGTACGGCGCGCGGTGGCCGGTGCGCGAAGCGACAAGGAGTTCTTCGACCGGCTCGCCGCCGCCGGCCTCCTGGTCCGCAAGCGCGTCGCGCCCTCCGGCGACCTGCTCGGATACAAGGTCGCCCTACCGGACGACCTGAACAAAGACGGCGAGCCGGTGTTTTACCCCGGCGCACGGCTGGCCCCCGACCTGTCGTTGCCCCGCATCCGCGAGCGCTGGTCCGGCGAGGCCGAAGACGTCCCGGCTGCCCGGCGGGAGAAAGCGATCCGTACGAGGCAGGTCACACCAGCCGCCGCACGCCGTACGACGGCATCTGCCGTGTGGCAGGCGGTCCTTGTCGTCGAGCACGGCGAGGACGCACTCGCCGCCGCCGACATCGCGGCGGCTGGTGAGGTGCTGGATGCCCTCGCCAAGACGTCAGCGGCCAACACCCGCCGTGAACTGCGCGACGCCGCAACGGCTTTCGAACGAGCCTCACGCTCTCACGTCCGCGCCGTACGCGGACATGATCGAGCCCTGCGGCAGGCTGCCCGCGACCTCGTCCACGGCGGCCCGGCCCTCGGCCGCGGTGAGGACGGAGCCACCACGGCGATGGCGATCGACATGATCTTCTTCCTGATCACCGCCGCCGCCCACTGGCACGCCAGAAAGGGCCACGCCCAGCAAGCCGAGGCCGCCACCCGAGCCGCCGAACACCTGCGCACCGCCTACCAGGCCGCCTCCGCTCAGCCCCTCGGTGTGCTCTACCAGCGCGGCCGGCGTTTGAGCCGTCCGATACTCCAGCGGCAGACCGTGCTGCTGCGCGAGGCGCTGCCGGAGCTGGCCGAGCGAATCCTCGCCGAACCCGGCTGGTACGCCCTGGCCGCCACCGTTGCGGAAGCCGAGGCAGCCGGCCACGACCCGGCCGCCCTCCTGTCCGACGTTGCCGAACGCCGCGAACTCGGCACCGCGAGCTCTGTCAGCGACGTGCTCGTGTGGCGCATGCGTCGGACCGCCGGCCTGCCCGCCGACGCCTCCCCTCTGCCGGAGACCGGCGCAGCGGGGAACCGGCCCTCGACACGCGGGACAATTACCAGGCCCTCCGCACCCGGCAGAGCGCGCAGCGGGGAAGAGACCTCGCGGCAGACCCGGTAAAACCGCCGGATGCCGACACACGGCCTCACCGCAGCGCCCAGAGACGGGAGAGCGCCAGCGCACCGCTCTGTAGCCACAGCGTGCTCGTAGGGCACATCGAACCGCGGCGGGCAAGGCCGATGTGGAGCCTGTTGGCCTCCGTACACCCGAGGGACGGACCTGCATGGCCCAGGTGGGGGGCGCGTTGAGCCAGTAGACGCCGCGATGCTCAGCGATCGAGGGAGACGAAGACGTGTGATCGGGCACACCGTGGCAACGCCATTGTGCCGTCTTGGACATGCATCATGGCCAACTCGTCATTGAGGCAGCTGAGAAGCGGGTATCCGTTGCTTGCTGGCATGGCCGCAGGTGACTGTGGACTTTGTGAATTGAAACCGGCGGGGGCGTGGGGCACGATCGTGAAGCACGCAGGACGAGGTTCCCAAGCAGAGGAGGACACCAGGGTGTTTCACCGGATACGCCGCCGGGCCAAGGAGCCGAGCGACGCTCTGAGGCAATTCGCCGAGTTGCACGCGCAGCTGCAGGGCCAGGTCCCGCCCGGCTTCGAAGTGCCGGCACCCGAGCCGGAGCCCGCCGAACCGGCCACCACCGTAGACGACTTCCTTCCGCCGGATTTGAGGGTGCCGAGCCACAACCAGGTCGACGGCAAGATGATGCCCTGGGCGCAGCCTCTCGTCCTCGACGGCGAGATGGCTACCTGCGCAGGGTGCGGTGCGTACCGGGACTGGCTTATCCTCTCCACCCGTGGCGAGATCTGGCTGCGCTGCCGGGCAGGCCACCAGCAGCGGGAGACCCGCCTCGACACCGCCTGGTACAACCGCAACAGCGGACCTGCGGACGCGACACATGCCACGTTCGAGGACTGCCTGCGCCACCTCGGGCACTGACCACCACTCCTACGACGCCACCGGGCCCTCGGGCCCGCACTGACCACCCGTCGTCCAGCACCAAGGGGTCAGTTTCGTCATGCGCGTTCGCGTCGCCATCACCGCCCTCGGCATCACCGCCGCCCTCCTCGCCGTGCCCGCCTGCTCCACCGACACCACCGGGGTCAAGCACCAGACCCGCTCTTCCGTCCAGACGGGAAAGCCGTCCGACGCGGTTGTGAAGCCGGCCGACCTCTCCTCGGCCGCGCTGGAGACCCGCCTGCTCGACCGGAGTGATCTCGGCAGCGGCTACCTGCCCGAGCCTGAGCGTCCGCCCCAGCACGACGATGTCACCGTCCTGGGCTGCCCGGCCCTGGCCGAGCTGGGCGGCGACGCCGCTGTCGGCGGCACGCTCAGCTTCCCGCGCAAGGCGAAGGCGGACTTCACCTATGGCGACAGCAACTCGGAATTCTCCGAGGAGCTGTACAGCGACCGCGCGAAAAAGCTCTCCGACGGCATCGACCGGATCTTCGACGCCATGACCGGCTGCCCGACCTATCAAGTCGTCACAGGCGACACCTCGCTCGACGTGACCTCGCAGAAGCTGCCCGCACCCCACACGGGCGACCAGCAGTGGAGCCAGCTCCTGACGCTCTCCACCGACGGGCGGAGCACCGTGGTCAAGCAGACCGCGATCCGCGACGGAAGCCTGCTCCTGGTCGTCTCCGGCTCCCCGGCCCTCGTCGACCGCCACCTCGCCCAGGCCCTCGCCAAGGCGACACGGACCAGCTGACACCGAGCCCCGCGCGGCCGGGCCCGCCGGGGGGGGGGGGGGCGGCGGCGGCGGCCCGGCGCCGGGCCCGCGCGGCGCGCCGCGGCGGG
>NZ_JAIUKE010000403.1 GCF_020176795.1 Streptomyces sp. 8L | reverse complement strand
CGACGGTTTCGGGATCCGCAGGAGCATGGGCCGGGTTGGCTCGAGTTACGACAACGCCCTCGCCGAGTCGTTCTGGCAGAGGCTCAAGAGGGAGACGATGCACCAGAGGCTGTTCTCGACGATGCGTCAGGCGAGGCTGGAAATCTTCCAGTGGCTGACCTACTACAACGCCCGCAGACGCCACAGTGCCCTCAACTACCTCTCACCGGTGGAGTTCGAACAGCAGCATCTGCGAGCAGCTAAACTCTCAATCACGGCATGAGCCCCTGTGCCCACACTCCGGGGGACGCCTCACGACGTCACCACCGAAAGTGAGACAGGGCCGTTAACTTGACACACCCGACCGAGCGGATCAAGAAGATCCACGCCGATTCCGGCGGGATCTACGGCTCTCCGCGCGTACACGCCGCACCCAGAGGGCGTTAAGTCCCGTTTCTGATGATGTGGTGTCGCCCGTTCGTGGGTTATGGGACGGTTCCGTCCTCGTGGAATGTCGTGTGCATGATGGTGTTGCCGCATGGAACGGTGCACGTATTCAACCGACTTGTCCGACGAGCAGTGGACGCTGATCGAACCGCTGGTCACCGCGTGGAAGCAGGCACGGGTGGCGCGGTCGGCGGCCGGGGACCCGGGCTCCTGCGACCTGCGATAGGTCGTGAACGCGCTGCTCTACCAGAACCGGACGGACTGTCAGGGGCGGCTCCTGCCGCACGACCTTCCGGCCTGGTCGGCGGTGTTCCACTACTTCTCCCGGTGGCGCGAGGACGGCCTTGACCAGCGGATCCAGGAGATCCTGCGCTGCCAGGTGCGGGAGCAGACCAGACGGTTAGAGGACCCGTCCCTGGTGATCATCGACACCCAGTCCGTCCGTGTGGCGGCCGGGGCGCCGAAGGAGACGACGGGGCTGGACGCGAACAAGAAGACACCCGGCCGCAAGCGGGGACCCGCCGTCGACGTCATGGGTCTGATCATCGGCGTGGTGGTCCTGGCTGCGAGCGCGCACGACAACGAGGCCGGCATCGCTCTGCTGGACCAACCAGGCGGACCAGCGGTGCGGGACGCGCCTGGAGAAGGTCCTGGTCGATCAGGGCTTCAAGGACTCCGTGGTCATCCACGGAGCGGTGAAGGACATTACCGTCGAGGTAGTCCGACGCAACCCCGACGACCAGGGCAAAGGCTTCGTCCCGCAATCCAAGCGGTGGGTGGTCGAGCAGGTCAACGGCACCCTCATGCTGCAGCGGCGCCTCGCCCGCGTACGACCACCGGTTCGACAACGCGGCCTCCCGCGTCTACTGAGCCTCCACCGCCGGCATGCTCCGCCGCCCCACCACCCCCGCCGCTACCTGGCGGGACGACGTGGAGCTGGTCGCGTGAACGTCTACGAACTCCTACGGCTCCTGCAGACCGAACACGATGAGACCGCAGCCCGCGGTCAACGTGCCCGAACGGGGATGGGTTACGAGCAGTGGCCGTGCACTTCGGCGTCTGGAGGAGGCGCACGCAGCGTCTCGTGCCCGATGAGCCGCCTCATTGAGCCACCGGTGTGAAAGGGCTTCTTGCGTGGTGGGGGCGCAAAGCGTGTCGACAGTGCTCTAATCACGGAAGTCCGCCTATATAGCGATGTGAAGTTCACTATTGATGACGTATCTGAACTAACCGTTGCGGTCGTGGGGCTCGGCTACGTGGGACTCCCTACCGCACTTGCCCTCACCAACGCGGGTGGCACCGTCATCGGGATCGACAGCAGCCCGGACCGGCTGCGGGACATCGCATGCGGAGCTGTGGACCTATTCCCGCTGCACCACGCGCAGCTCGCCTTTGCGTCGGTCGGCGACCGCTTCCGGCTCACCTCGGACGCCACCGTAGTGCGCGAAACGGATGCCGTAGTCATCTGTGTGCCCACTCCCGTCGATGCTCGGTGCGAGCCCGACCTTACCGCGCTGTCCTCGGCCTGCGCCTCGGTGGTGGAGCACGCCGTGCCCGGCCAGCTGATCGTGCTCACCTCCACTAGCTACGTGGGTACCACTCGCGACCTGCTGGTCGAACCGCTGCGGGCCCGCGGCCTCACGGTTGACGAGGACGTGTATGTCGCCTTCGCCCCCGAGCGGATCGACCCTGGCAACGAACGCCACACCCCCGAACGCACCCCGCGCCTGATCGGCGGCGCCGGGCCGCGCAGCAGTCGCGCCGCCGCCGGCCTGTTGGCCCCGACGGCCTCCTTCGTCCGGACAGTCGCCGACCCCGAGACCGCCGAGATGGCCAAGCTCTGGGAGAATATCTATCGCGCCGTCAACATTGCCCTGGCAAACGAACTCGCCGACGCCTGCCACTCGCTCGGTCTGGCACCAATCCCGGTGATCGAAGCCGCGGCGACCAAGCCGTACGGATTCATGCCCTTCTACCCAGGCCCCGGCGTCGGCGGTCACTGCATCCCGTGTGATCCCCATTATCTCCTTTGGCAGTTGGGCAAGGCCGGGATGCAAGCGCCTCTGGTCGCCACCGCCCTCGCGGCCAACCGCCGTCGGCCCGCGCGGATCACCGAACGCGCCCTCGACCTTCTCACGGCCTCTCACGTACCCGTGCGCGAGGCACGCGTCCTGCTGATCGGCGTCGCCTATAAGGAGGGTGTGGCCGATGTCCGGGAGAGCCCCGCCCTGGAGATCCTCGCCGGGCTCGCCGAAGCCGGCGCGCATATCGCGTACTGCGACCCCCTGGTGCCCTCGCTCCGGATCGGCGCGGACGCGCTGCACCACGTACCTGATCCGCATACCCGCCCCTGGGACCTGGTCGTCCTGCACACTGTCCATTCCGTGCACGACGTGACCTGGCTATGGGCCGCCGACGCCCCTCCTGTCCTGGACACCCGACAGCGCGGCCCGCTCCCCGAGACGGCGGCGCGGGCCAAGGTCGGCGTCCTTCCTGCGGCGGAGGCCACCGCATGACCGTCCTGCGTCCCGGCCACGAGCCGGCCACCTCGGGCCGCACTGGCGCCCGCCACCTGCTCCGCACTCGCCTCGAAGCCCTGGATCCCCCGGTCCGTCGCGACGTCGTGCGCCTGCTCACCCTCCTCGCCCTACTCCCCCTCGTCTTGTTGCTGGCCCGCGGCGTCGTCCGCCTACCTCACGCCTTCGACCCGCTCGCCCTCTACGGCCTGGCGGTCCTGGCCGCCAACATCTGCCTCCTCCACCTCGCCTACAGCCGCTACGACGACCCGGCCCTAGGCCCCCTGCGCCGCCGCCCGCGCCACGCCGACGCGTTTCCGGCCCTCCTCGCACAGCCCCGGGTGAGCTTCCTGCTGGCCGTGCGCAACGAACGCGCGCACGTCGAGGCGTGTGTGCGCTCCATGGCCGCCGTGGACTACCCCGGCCTGCAGCTCATCGTGGTCGACGACGCCTCTGACGACGGAACACCCGAGGTACTGGAACGCCTCGCCGAAGAGCTGCCGCTCACTCTGATCCGGCTGGAGAAGAATCTCGGCAAAAAAGGCGCGCTGGTCCGCGCTTGCGCCGTCGCCGACGGGGACGTGCTGCTATTCACGGACTCCGACTGCGTCGTCGCGCCGGATGCCGTGCGGCACTGCGTCACCGCGCTCGTCCGGCACCCCGAACTGGGTGCGGTCAGCGGACACTGCCGGGCGCTCAACGCCGACGCCGGATTGCTGGCCCGGGTACAGGACATCTGGTACGAGGGCCAGTTCCGCGTCAGTAAGGCCGCCGAGGCCGCCTTCAGCTTGGTGACCTGCGTCTCCGGGCCGCTCGCCGCGTTCCGCCGCGAGGCCGTGTGGAACTACTTGCCCGCCTGGGCCGAGGACCGCTTCCTCGGCGCCCCCTTCCGCTTCGCCACCGATCGCCAGCTCACCGGATACGTCCTGGGCCAGGCATGGCACGGCCGCGCGCTCAAGAAGCGGCACGCCGACTCGCCCTTCGTCCGCGAGCACGACTATCCCGAGCTGCGCTGGGGGGCCGGCTATACGCGTTCCGCCCGGGTGTGGACCCGAGTTCCGTCCCGCTTCAGCTCCTTCCTGCACCAGCAGATCCGCTGGAAGAAGAGCTTCATCAGGAATCTCTTCTTCACCGGCCGTTTCATGTGGCGCCGAGGCCCGGCCGCTGCGGTGCTGTACTACGGGCATGCCCTGTGGGTGATCGCGGCGCCCGCCCTGGTCCTACGGCACCTGCTGTGGGCTCCGCTGCACCTGGCCGGCCTGCTGACCCTGCTGTATCTGGCCGGGATCGTCCTCAAGGGTTGCGTCTGGGGCCTCGCCTACCGGTTCGACCACCCGGGAGACCGCGCCTGGCGCTGCCGCCCCCTGATGAGCCTGCTGTCCTGCTGCATACTGACCTGGCTGCTGCCGTACGCCCTGCTCACGCTGCGCCGCGGCGTCTGGTCAAGGAGTGCCGCATGAAGGCCCTGCTGCGGGGGCTGGGCCGCTCGCTCACCAGTGGCCTCACAAGCGCCGCGATCGCCCTGCTCTACCTGTTCGTGATCACCCGAGGACGGTGGATGTGAAGCGCGACACCTTGAAGAGAGTCCGACCTGGGCAGCCGGTGCTGCGTGCCACCCTCGGGCTGCTCACAACAGCCGTCGTGGTACTGCCATTCGCCGCGGCCTGGCAGCACGATGCCCCAGGACACGCCGTGGCCGAACAGAGCGGCCTGCCGCCGGCCGCCGACACGGTCAGTGACGCGGGCGCTGAGGTGGCGCCCGCCGGGAACGCGCCGGTCGTCCTCGCCTACCACGACATCGGCCCCGACGACCGCAGCCGCTACACCGTCTCCCTGGAGCGCTTCGACGCACAGATGCACGCCCTGCGCGACACCGGCTACCGCACCTTGTCCACTCGGGAGTTCACCGACTTCCTGTGCACCCACCGCACCCCCGGACCACGCACCGTCTACCTCACCTTCGACGATGGCGCGCACGGGCTGTGGACCCACGCCGACCCCGTCCTGGCCAGGTACCGGATGAAGGCCGCCGCATACCTGATCACTGGACAGATGGCCACCCATCGGCCGTACTACCTCTCCTGGGCCGAGATCAACCGAATGGCACGGTCGAAGCGCTGGGACTTCCAGGACCACACCCACCTCAGCCATGAACGTGCCGCGGTGGACGCCGCCGGACACGAGCGGTCGGTGTTCACCAACCGGCGCTGGCTGGCGGACGAAGGACGCCTCGAGACCACGGACGAATACCGGCGCCGGATTGCGGCGGACCTCGACCGGTCGGTCCGCGACCTCGTAGCACACGACCTGCCCCAGCCCCGGCTCTTCGCCTACCCCTTCTCGGAACGGCTGGACGAGTCGAACCTGAGTGCGCGCGACGCCGACGCCTTGAGGTCCATGCTGCGGAAACGCTTCACGGCCACGCTCACCAACAGCACCGCACGCCCACTGCCAGCCGGACCACGCGCTGCGGCAGCCGGACAGGTGCAGCGCCTCGAGGTCACCCGGGACACCACCCCCGCGCGACTGCTCCACGAACTTGCCCAATGGGCTCCTGTGAAGCCGTCGGACGCCGATCATCCGCTGTCCCACCGAACACAGTGGCAGTCGACCGGCGACAGCGAGAAGGCCGGTCCCGCAATCCTCACCGGCGACAGCCGTCCCCCCCACGGCACCGCCTACGTGTCGGCCGACTACCGCCCCCTCGCCACCGCTGACTGGACCAACTACCGCCTGCACGCCACCGCCGGACACCTGCACGGCATCTCGAACAGCGCCGGCGTCACGGTACGGGTGGGCAGCAAGTACCCGGTGGCGCTCTCCGTCGGCCACAACACGGCAAGCCTCACCATGGGTAGGCTACACGACACCGACGACCATCGGATCTGCCGACTCCACCCCGCCACCACGCACCGAATCACCGTTTCGGTGACACCCCGGCAGGTGCGGATGGACATCGACGGCATCCCCTGCACACAGACGCACGCGGCCCGGTGGTGCGCGGCGGAGGGAGCCGGAGGCTTCTCACTCAGTGTGCGCAATGACCAGCCAGAGCAGCAGTGGCCCCGTTTCACTTCACTGGAGATCGAGTGATGCACGCAGCAGGTCGCGGACGACACCTGTCGCGGCGGGGAGGCAGTGGCTGGCTACCGACGGACTGCTACTGGGCGGGTGCCCGTAGGCCCCGGCGTCCCATGGGGTGGAGTGAGGAGGAGCGCGAGGAGCCGCCACGCTTCGGGCGCGGGAGCGGGATCTCGCGACGATGATCATGACGCACGAGCTGTGGGCAAGCCTGCAGGCCGGGAAGCGGATGGCGGCCCGCGACGCACTTGCTGAGGTTGAACTCGGGATGTCGTGCTGCTGGTCAGACAGGTCTCGGCGAGGCAGCCGTCTATGAGGTCATTGCGGTACTGGATGTGCCGCAGTCCGCGTCGGACGGTCTGGACGAGGTGTTCGGGGGTGCTGAAGGCGACGTTGGAGAGCCAGCCGCGTCGCAGGAGGGACCATATGCCTTCGACAGGATTGAGGTCGGGTGCGTAGGGCGGCAGGTAGTAGATGGTCAGCCAGTCGCGGGATTCGGCGAACTCCCGCAGATCCGCTGCTTTGTGGACGTTGAGGTTGTCCCAGATGAGGACGATGGGGCCGTCGAGTTGTTGGTGGGCGGCGATCAGCAGGCCCCGGTAGTCGCGCCAGGAGAAGCTCGTGCGCCCGTCACGGTTGCTATCACCCGTCGCGGCCGGTAGATCAGCCGCGCCCTGTGACGGGGTTTGTAGCGGTCAGCGCAGCTATGGAGATCCGTCTCCGGGAGCGTCCGCGGACCCTCACCACCGGAGGTCCGGCCGCGTGGCGACCAGGTCTTATCGCTCTGCGGGCCGGGACCTGGCAGGACCAGCCGTCGCGCACCTGAGCTGTCCCGAGTTTTGTGGAGTCCGCGATCGTGTGATCAAGCGGTCTGCGGGACTTCTTCCAGTCTGGCCCAGTAGGCCTGTTCGTACTCGTCGGGTGGGAGGTAGTCGAGGGCGGAGTGGAGCCGTTCACCGTTGTACCACGCGACCCACTGGAAGACGGCCCGCTCGACCTCGTCGAAGTCCCGCCACGGCCCCTGATGCTCAATCAACTCGGTCTTGAACGTGCCGTTCAGGGCCTCCGCCATCGCATTGTCGTAACTGTCCGCGACGGAGCCGACCGACGCCGAGGCGCCGACATCAGCGAGACGCTCCGTATACCGAATGGACACATATTGCGCCCCTCTGTCGCTGTGGTGGACCAGGTCGGCGCCCTTCTTGATCTTCTGCCGCCACAGCGCCATCTCCAGCGCGTCCGGCGGAAGGTCGGTGCGCATGTGGGTGGCGACCTGCCAGCCCACGATCCGGCGGGAGTACGCGTCCAGGACGAACGCGACGTAGACCCAGCCGGACCAGGTGCGGATGTAGGTCAGGTCGGCCGGCCACAGCTGGTTCGGACGCTGGGCGGCGAAGCGGCGGTTGACCAGGTCCGGCGGGCGCGGGGCAGACGGCTCCGGGATGGTGGTGCGGCGCCGCCGGCCGCGGATGACGCCTTCGATGCCGAGCTCGCGCATCAGCCGCTCGACCGTGCAACGTGCCACCTGGTGGCCGGCGCGGACCAGCGCGCGGGTGACCCGGCGGGCACCATAGGTGCGGCCGGAGTCCTCCCACACAGCCGTGACCAGCGGTATCAGCTCCTCATCCCGCAGCCGGCGGGCCGACTTCGGCCGCTTCTTGCGGGCGAAGTAGGTCGACGGGGACAGCTGGAGCCGACAGACGGGATCGACCCCGAGGCCCTTGTCGCGCAGGTGCTCGATCACCTGCTCGGCCTCGTCCGGGGACGGTCGATCTCCTGCGCAAAAAACACCGAGGCGGCTTTCAGGATCTCGTTGGCCCGCCTCAACTCGGTGTTCTCCTTACGGAGTTCCTTCAGCTCATCCTTCTCGGCAGTGGTGAGACGGTCGTCACGCTCGCCGGCGTCCGCCTCGGCCTGGCGGACCCAGCCGCGCAAGGCTTCCTTGTGGATACCCAGGTCGCGGGCGACATGGGCCACCGGGCGGCCCGTAGAGCGGACCTCACGGATCGCCCGCTCACGAAGCTCACCGGGTACTTACGGGGTGCTGGCATTGCTCGTGGTTCTTCTTACGCCTGGAATCGTAACCCAGGCTTCAAGGACTCCACGAAGATCAGTGCAGCTCACATCGGTCACTCCGCAATACTGCAGGGCGACCCCGACAGACTTGGTCCCCTTCTTCTGCACCTGGGTGTCATCCAGCACCAGCGACGCCGACGGGTCGCCCAGATGCCCGGCCACGTACCCACGCAGCTCGTCCAGCAGCCCGTCTGCAGACCACGAGGCTGCGTTGAGGAACTTTTGGATCCGTAAGGGCGTGACGTGGCCCGCCCGAGCGGACATAGTCCACGCGTTCTTCCGGCGCAGGTCCGAGAGCAGGCCCTCGACCAAGTCCGCGAACACCTCCCGCGGCTCCGGCCGCGCGAGCAGATGATCGAGCCCACCCAACAGGACAGCCAACTCCTCGGCCCACTCGCCGAGTCGCGCCTCCGTCACATCCACCAGCACGACCGCTCAACGACACAACCGATCATCAGTCACATGATCCGCCGACTCGCCAGCATTCCTTGAGTTCTGTGGCTGCGCGTTCACCGCGGGCGCGCGAGTCCCTGATCAGGGTGTTCGTTGTGCGGGTGTCGACGTGAAGGGCTTGTTCCGACTTGCCCCTGGGGCGGCGGACCGGGACGTGGATGCCGATACCGGCGCCGGTGTAGCCCTTGTCGGCGAGGGTCGGCAGTCCGTCGGTGGCGGCCTTGTAGAGGGCTGGCAGGGCGTGGATGCGGGCAGCGGTGCCGCACCGTGTACGGCCACTTCTCGACCCGCACCGACCTCGTGCGGACCCTCGCGGGGCGGGCGGTGGACGAGATCGTGGCCGTGCTCGACGAGGTCAGCGCCTCCGGCGGAGCGGCCGAGACGGTGTGGGCCGAGTTCATCGCCCGCCTCTGGCCCCTGGCGCACCGGTACCGGGTGCTGCTGGGCCTCCGGCGCGGCGAGTACGGCGAGGAGATTCATGCCCTGCTCGGCCCGGTCGACGCGACCCTGGCCGACCTGGTGCGAAAAGGCCAGGACAGCGGGGTGTTCGGCAGGCACCTGCCCGCGCGGGTCCTCAGCCAGGTCGCCTACGCCGCCGTGTTCGCCATCGCGGACAACAGCCTGTCGGGCGAGAGCCTCAGCGCCGGCGCGGCGACCACAACGAGCTTGCTCATCCTCTTGTTCTTTATCTACTGGTCGGTGCGGAGCCTGCTGGCTCGCGAAATGTGGTGCGCGCCGACAGCTTGGTCGTCAGACTCGCGTGCATGAGTTCGAAGATCATGCGCATCAATCCGGAGCAACTGCATGCGACGCCCGGCTATCACCACATCACCGTTGTCGAGGCCGGTAGAACGGCTTACCTGGCAGGTCAGTGCCCGCTTGATCGGGAAGGTTCGCTCGTTGGGTCCGGGTCGCTGGACATCCAGGTAGACCAGGTCGCGACGAATGCACTGGTTGCTCTGGGGGCGGTAGGCGCTCGTCCGGAGCATGTCGTGCGCTCGGTGATCTACGTATGCAGCGGTGACACGGGCGCCCTGGGCGCGGTGTGGAGGCGGCTCACCGACTCGGTCATCGGCCCGGCATTCACCACCGCCAGCACATTGGTTGGCGTCGCGCAACTGGGCTTCGAGGGCCAGCTCGTCGAAGTGGATCTCACTGTGTCTCTGCCCCGTTGAGGGTGAGCTGCCCGCCTCGAACGGTGTCCCGAACTTGATCCCTCACCTGGAAGTTCGCCGGACGCGGGGGTGGCCTTCGTCTGATCCTGTGCTCCGACCAAGGTGCACGTGACCGAGACGAAGGCCGTGAGGGTGAGTCTTCTACGAGATGCTGTCCGGAGTGAAGCGTTCGCGGAAGCCTCACGCTTCCGGGGCGAGTTCTACGGGTGTCTGACCGCTCGCCGCGATGAGTTGTTCGAGCTGGCGGATGCGGTGCTGTGCGCCGACGGTGCGGTCAAGTCCCCGGTGGACCTGACGCTGCTGCCCGAGCATCGTCGTGGCCACGGAGCGCTGTACGGGGGCCTGAACCACGGCCGGATCGACACCGATCGGCTGCGGACGGTACTGGCCGGGCTGCGGCTGCCGCGGTTCGGCGGCGGACGCCTGGTGCTGGCGGTCGATGTGTCGCCGTGGCTCCGCTCGGACGCGCCGTGCTCGGCCGAGCGGCTGTTCTGCCACGTCTACGGCCGGGCGAAAACCGCGTCGCAGTTCATCCCGGGCTGGCCCTACTCCTTCGTGGCCGCTCTGGAGCCGGGCGCCACGTCCTGGACCGCGATCCTGGACGCGGTCCGGCTCGGCCCGGCCGACGACGCGACCGCGGTCACCGCCGCCCAGCTTCGGGGAGTGGTGGATCGGCTCATCACCGCGGGCCAGTGGAAACCCGGCGACCCGGACATCACCATCGTCGCCGACGCCGGCTACGACGTCACCCGCCTGGCCTGGGTCCTGCGCGACCTGCCCGTCGAACTGGTCGGCCGAGTCCGCTCCGACCGCGTGATGCGTCTGCCGAAACCACCGAGGGTGCACGGCGTCAATGGCCGCCCGCCCAAGCACGGTCCGGAGTTCCGGTTCACCAAGCCGGAGACGTGGCCCGAGCCCGCGATCACCACGCTCACCGACACCACCAACTACGGCAAGGCCGAGACCCAGGCGTGGGACCGGGTCCATCCTCGGCTCACCCACCGCTCGTCCTGGCTTGATCACGACGGCGAACTGCCGCTGGTGGAGGGCACGTTGATCCGGTTGCAGGTCGAGCATCTGTCGAAGGACCGGGACGCCCCGCCGGTGTGGTTATGGTCTTCCAAGACCGGTGTAGCCCCGGACGACGTAGACCGCTTCTGGCAGGCATTTCTCCGCCGTTTCGATCTGGAGCACACCTTCCGCTTCGCGAAGCAGACACTAGGCTGGACCACCCCGAAACTCCGCACTCCCGAGGCGGCGGACCGCTGGACGTGGATCCTGATCGTCGCCCACACCCAGCTCCGGCTCGCCCGATCCCTCGCCACCGACCTCCGCCGGCCTTGGGAGAAACCCGCCGCCTCCGACCGGATCACCCCGGGCCGGGTCCGCCGGGGGTTCCGGAACATCCGCGCGCACCTCGCCTGCCCGGCCCGTGTTCCCAAACCCCGCGGCACCGGACCCGGACGGCCACCCGGTGCCAAGAACAAACACCGGGCACCCCGCTACGACGTCGGCAAGACCGTCAAACGCCCCGAGACCCTCAAGGCCATCGGCAAGCCCGGAAGGTCTTGGTAGAGAAAGAACTTCCCAATGACGTTGTCAAGCCGCGGCCGTGACCGGTGGTGTGGCTTGGTAGTACGCTCCGTCGCGGATCATGGCCCACAGGACGTTGGCCCGGCGCCGGGCGAGCGCCAGCAGCGCCTGCTTGTGTCCCTTTCCTTCGGCGCGCTTGCGGTTGTAGAACCGCTTCGAGGCCGGGCAGCTGCGGAGGCTGGCGAAGGCGGAGAGGTAGAAGGCGCGGAGCAGGCCGCGGTGGTAGCGGCGCGGGCGGTGGAGGTTGCCGCTGACGCGTCCGGAGTCGCGGGGAACGGGGGCGAGGCCGGCGTAACCGGCCAGGCGGTCCGCAGTGCCGAAGGCGGTCATGTCGCCGCCGGTCGCGGCGAGGAACTCCGCGCTCAGCATGGTGCCCATGCCGGGCAGGCTCTGGATCACCTCGGCG
>NZ_JAIUKE010000402.1 GCF_020176795.1 Streptomyces sp. 8L | reverse complement strand
CAACACCCCCACCGCGGCCTGTTCCGCGAGCCAGGCCCCATCCCCGGCGGAGCCCAGCGGCAGCAGTCTGCCGAGACCCAGCCGCCGTCGTACCCCCGCCTGCCACCCCTCGCTGCCATGCGTGTCGTGTGCGGTCGTCATGGGGCCAGCCTGCCGTATCCGTGGCGCGCAGTCCGGCAAGCGCACCTAATGTAATGACAAGAGTATGAACCGCCCGGAAAGGGACGAATGGCTATGCCTGACAACTCACCGCGCGACCAGTTCGGCTCCACGGGCTCCGGCGGCGCCAGTTCGACACCGCCGTCGTCCGCTTCGGCGGGCTCGCCGCAGGGGTCATCGGGGTCCTCGGGGTCATCAGGTTCGTCCGGCAAGCGCGGCGGCGGCGCGCCCGCCTCCCGCGGCCGGACCACCATCGCCGACGGTGTGGTCGAGAAGATCGCGGGGCTCGCGGCCCGCGACGTCGTCGGCGTCCACGCCATGGGCAGCGGCGTCTCGCGGACCTTCGGCGCGATGCGCGAGCGCGTGCCCGGCGGCGGCAGCGGCAAGTCGGTGTCGCGCGGCGTGAAGGCCGAGGTCGGCGAGGTGCAGACGGCGCTCGACCTGGAGATCGTCGTGGACTACGGCGTGGCGATCTCCGACGTCGCGCGCGATGTGCGCGAGAACGTCATCGCCGCCGTGGAGCGGATGACCGGCCTTGAGGTCGTCGAGGTCAACATCGCGGTCAGCGACGTCAAGCTGCCCGACGAGGAGGACGACGACGACCAGGACTCCCGGCTGCAGTGAACGACGGCTGAGCCGTCGGCCCCGGAAGAGCACAGACCCACGCGGAGATGCCGCGGAACCCACAGCGAGCGGAGTACGGGATGAGCATGGCGGTAGCCGGCCTCGCGGCCGGCATGGCACTGGGGTTCGCCGGGTATTTCGGCGGCTTCGGCGCGTTCGTGGTGGTGGCCGTGCTCGGCGCGATCGGCTTCGCCGCGGGCCGGTTCGCGGACGGAGACCTCGAACCCGGGGACTTCTTCCGCAGCCGTGGCCGCGATCGCGACCGGGACGGCTACCGGGACCGTGACCGTGACGACCGGCGGCGGTGACCGCGGCATGACGACGGTCCACACGGCGGCGGACCCCGACGACGTGACGCCGGGGCGGCGCGGCTCGACCACGATCGCGGACCGCGTCGTCGCCAAGATCGCCGCACAGGCGGCGCGCGAGGCGCTCTTCCACGGAGTGCCCGAGGGCGGCGACGCCCCGCACGCCGTCGTCACCGTGCACAAGAACCACGCCCGGGTGCGGATCGGCGTGGAGCTCGACTATCCGTCCGACATCGGCGCCCAGTGCGGCGCGGTCCGTCTGCGTGTCGCGGAGCGGGTGAACCACCTGGCGGGGATGACGGTCCCCGAGGTGCGGGTCCACGTCGAGCGGCTGCACTCGGCGGCCTCCCGCGAGGCGGCGGGGAGGCCCCGGTGAGCGACGAACGGCCCACCGAGACACTGCCGGTGCTGCCCCGCGAACAGCGGGACGAGGCAGGCACGGGCGCGCGACGGGACATGTACGAAGACCGGCGGGCCGGCCGGTTCTGGTCCACCCGCCGTTTCCCCTCGGCCCTCGTGGCCGCCGTCCTGCTGGGCGCGTCCGGCCTGCTCCTCTACGACGTCGTCTCCGTACGGGCGGACCGGCCCGCGATGTACTGGCGGCGCTGGCTCGCCCGTGAACTCGCCGAGAAGCGCCTCGACTCGACCCCCGCGCTGATCGGCGCCGCCGTCGCGATGGCGGTCGGGGTGTGGCTGCTGTGGCTGGCCCTCACGCCGGGCCTGCGGGCCGTCCTGCCGATGCGCCGCCGGGTTCCCGGCGTACGGGCCGGCCTTGACCGCGATGCGGCGGCGCTCGTCCTGCGCGACCGGGCGATGGAGGTGCCCGGCGTGCAGTCGGTACGGGTGCGGATGAAGCGCCACAAGGCCAAGGCCCGCGCGCAGTCGCACTTCCGGCCGCTGGACGACGTGCGCGGCGACCTGGAGGACGCGCTGGCGGCCGGGGTCCGTGACCTCGGTCTGGCCAAGGAGCCGTCCATCCACGTGAAGGTCAGCAGGCCGGCGAAGAAGGGATGAGTGACGACGGATGTTCCGACTGCTGCGGCTCGTGAACCGGCTGGCGCTCGGTCTGGCCGGCCTGGTCCTGCTGTGCGCGGGCGGCGTGGTGCTCGCCGTCGGCGAAGCCTGGTCCGTGCCGTCCTGGTGGCCGTACAGCGGACCGCACGACACCCTGCTCAGCCGCGCGGACCGGTACAGGTGGCGGGGCGACGGCTGGTTCTGGCCCGTGGTGATCGCCGCGCTCGCGGTACTGCTGGTACTGGCGCTGTGGTGGCTGCTCGCCCAGCTGAGGCGGGCCCGGCTGCCCGAGGTCGTGGTGGACAGCGGCGACGGCGAGGGGGCCCGGGTGAGGGGACGCGCCCTTGAGGACGTCCTGGAGCGGGAGACCGAGGCGCACGACGGGGTGGCGCGGGCGCGGGCCCTGCTGACGGGCCACAGGCGCCGGGCCCCCGCCGCCCGCATGCGGGTTCTGCTGGAGCCGTACGCCGCCCCCGAGGAGACGCTGGACAGGGTGGCTGGGGAGACCCTCGTACACGCCCGCGACTCGGCCGGCCTCGACTCGCTGCCCGCCGAGATCCGCCTGCGCGCCGCCCGCCACCGCGCGGAACGCGTGCGGTAGCCGCATCCGCCCCGCAGCAGGCGCATCCCGTAGGTGAGGCCGGGAGCCGGGGCCGGGAGCCGGGCGGCGAGGCTGACGGCCGCCCGGCGATCGCTGGGCCCGGCCGCGGCCGGCAACACGCGCGTCGGCGGCCCGCGTTCGGCCCGCTCTCAGAATCCGTGGCGCGCGCCGCCGTCCACCGGGACCATCAGCCCCGTGAGGTACGACGCCGCGGGGGACAGCAGGAACGCCGCGACCGCGCCGAACTCCTCCGGGGTGCCGTAGCGCCCGAGCGGAATGCGGGACGCCTGCGCCGCACGGGACGCCTCCGCGTCGCCGGTGAGCGCGTCCAGTTCGCGCACCCGGTCCGTGTCGATCCGCGCGGGCAGCACGCCCACGACCCGGATGCCCCGCGGCCCCAACTCGTCGGCCAGCGACTTCGCGAAGCCCGCGAGGCCCGGCCTGAGGCCGTTGGAGATGGTGAGGCCGTGGATCGGCTCGTACACGGAGCCGGACAGCACGAAGCCGATGACGCCGCCCTCGCCCAGTTCCTCCGCCGCCGTGCGCGCCACCCTCACGGCCCCCAGGAAGACCGACTCGAACGCGCCCTGCCACTGCTCGTCGGTGTTGTCCACCGCCGTGCCCGGCGGGGGGCCGCCCACACTGATCAGTACGCCGTCGAACCGCCCGAATCGTTCTTTCGCCGCATGGACCAGCCGCTGCGCCGCCATCGGATCGGCGTTGTCCGCGGCCACGCCCAGCGTTCCCGCGCCGAGGTCCGCCGCGGCCTCCGCGACCCGTCTGCCGTCGCGGCCCGAGACGACGACCTTCGCACCGTCCGCGGCGAGCGCCTGTGCCGCCGCCCTGCCGAGCCCCCGCGTGCCGCCCGTGACGATGTACACACGATCCTTCAGTCCCAGATCCATGGGCCTATCGTTACCACGGCCGTCGGACAGCGTGCCGCCCGGCCGCACACCGCCGGACAGCGGGACCGGCCCCGGACCGGTACGGGACCGTGAACAGCCGCCACCGCACCGCGCGTCAGAAGAGAGAGGGCGGTTCGTCGGAGAGCCGACGTGAGCCGTCGCCCGGCAGCTCACCCGACCTCCCGGCCGTCGCCTCGGCCGATCTCCCAGCCGGCCGTTCGCCGGGCCGCTCCCCGGGCGGTGACATCTGCCCGGGTACCCCGGCCACTTCCACCCTCACGCCCTGCTCCGCTCTCTCGGCCCTCTTGGCCTTCGCCGCCCTCTCGACTCCCTCGACCTCTTCGACCCCTTCGACCGCCCCTGCCGCCGGGGCCACGTCCCGCAGCAACTGGGTGAACGCGGCCTCGTCCACCACCGGCGTACCGAACGCGGCGGCCTTGACCACCTTCGAGGTGGCCGCGCCGGGATCGTTGGTGACCAGCAGGCTCGTCAGCCGCGACACGCTCGTCGCCACATGCAGGCCCGCCTCCACCGCCCGGTCCTCCAGCAGTTCGCGGTCGACCGACGTGTCGCCGGAGAACGCCACGCGCATGCCCTGGGTCAGCGCCCCGCCCGGCTCGTACCGCCCCGGGTTGGGATACGGGCATGCCGGGCGCCTGCGCGAGGCCCGCCAGTTGCCCGGCCGGTAGCCGTGCCCGCCCGTCGCCCGGTAGCCCACCGCCGGCCGGGGCGGGCCGTCCGACCACTCCGTCAACGGGATGCACTCAAGCAGCGGCAGCCGCACGCCCCCGCGCGCCGCGGCCCGCAGGCTCGGCCGGAAGGCCTCGGCCAGCACCCGCGCGTCGTCCAGCGCGTGGTGCGCGTGACGCTGGACCACGCCGAAGTGCGCGGCCAGCGACTCCAGTTTGTGGTTGGGCAGCGGAAGCCCCAACTCCTTGGAGAGGGCGATGGTGCACAGCCGCTGCCTGGTCGGCGCCGTGAGCCGGGCGCGTGCGTACTCACGGGCGATCATGGACCAGTCGAAGACCGCGTTGTGCGCGACGAGCACCCGTCCATCCAGCCGGGCCGCGAACTCCCCGGCGATGTCCGGGAAGAGGGGCGCCGCCTCCAGCACGTCGCTCGTCAGGCCGTGGAGCCACACGGGCCCGGGATCGCGTTCCGGGTTGACGAGGGTGTACCAGTGGTCCTCCACCTCGCCCTGCGCGTCGAGCCGGTAGACGGCAGCAGAGATTATCCGGTCGTCGCGGGCGAGACCGGTGGTCTCCACGTCGACGACCGCGTATCCCCGGGGATACGCGGCCGGCCATGGCGCTGCTGTCGCAAGGTCGTCGAGCATGGTCACAGAGGATACGGGCCCGGACTGACAGTGCCGAGTCCGCGTCCGCGAGCGGTGCCTCCCGCGCCCGCCCGCCGCCACCCGCACGCCGGACGGGCCCGGCAGGGGCGCGGATGAGACGCTCCCGCAGTGACGAACACCAACACCGCGCCGGACGGCTTCCCCGGCGACCCGCACGACGAGCCGCACGGGGAAGCGCTCGGCTCGCGGCTCAACTGGCTGCGCGCGGCGGTACTCGGCGCCAACGACGGCGTCGTCTCCACCGCCGGCATCGTGGTCGGCGTCGCCGGCGCGACGCAGTCCCGCGGCGCGCTGCTGACAGCGGGCCTCGCTGGCCTCCTCGCCGGGTCGATGTCGATGGCGGCGGGGGAGTACGTGTCGGTCTCCACCCAGCGCGACTCGCAGAAGGCCGCGCTCGCGGTCGAGCGGCGGGAGCTGCGCGAGCAGCCCGAGGCCGAACTCGCCGAGCTGACCGGCCTGCTGAGGGATCGTGGGCTGTCCGACGAGGTCGCCCGCGAGGCCGCGGAACAGCTCACCCGGCGCGACGCCCTGCGCGCCCACGCGAGCGAGGAGCTCGGCATCGACCCCGACGCGCTCACCAACCCCTGGCACGCGGCGGGCGCGAGCTTTCTGGCCTTCACGGTGGGCGCGCTGCTGCCGCTGCTCGCGATCGTGCTGCCGCCGCAGTCCTGGCGCCTCGCCGTGACGGTGTTCTCGGTCCTCGCCGCGCTCTCGCTCACGGGCTGGGGCAGCGCACGCCTCGGGGCCGCCCCGGCCGGCCGCGCGGTGCTGCGGAACATGGGCGGTGGGGCGATCGCCATGGCCGTCACCTACGCGGCGGGCTCGCTGCTGGGCGCGACGGGCGTGGGCTGACCCGCGCGGGGACGCCCGGTGCGGGACCGCTCGCCACGGGCCGTCCGACGGCCCGCGCGGCAGGCCCGCCGGGAGCGCGGCCCCCGTGCCCACCGGCGTAACGTGACGACAGGACCGAACCGTCACCGCGCACCACCGGCCAAGGACCGGAGCACGCAGGTCACGGGCCACCCACCAGGGGTCGCCGGCCCCGATCACCGATCAGAGGACCACCGGCCCCGATCAGCGGTCCGAGGGCCACCGGCCCCGATCACCCGAACGATCAGCCGCCCCGATCACCGAAACCGATCAGCCGCCCTGATCACTGAAACCGATCACCGAAACCGTTCACCCATCACCGATCACCGGCCGTCGAACACCCGGCAACCGGCAGAGACAGCGACCCGGAGCGAGGAAACACCCCCATGCGTGCCACCGTCATCAACTCCCCGTACGAGATCCGCGTGGAGGAGGTCCCCGACCCGGTCGTCCGGCACCCCACGGACGTGGTCGTGCGCGTCCTGCGCGCCTGCATCTGCGGCAGCGACCTGTGGCCGTACCGCGGCGAGGTGGCGAAGAAGCCGCAGCCCGGGCAGCGCATCGGGCACGAGTTCCTCGGCGTGGTCACCGAGGCCGGGTCCGGGGTCACCCGCTTCAAGGCGGGCGACCTCGTCGTCGCCCCCTTCATGTACTCCGACGGGACCTGTGACTTCTGCCGTGAGGGCGTGCAGACGTCCTGCGTGCACGGCGGCGGCTGGGGCGGGTTCGACCACGACGGCGGACAGGGCGAGGCCGTACGCGTCCCCTACGCCGACGGGACCCTCGTCAAGCTTCCCGCGGAAGCCGCCTCCGACGACAGGATGCTCGCCTCCCTGCTCACGCTCTCCGACGTGATGGGCACGGGACACCACGCGGCCGTGGGCGCGGGCGTCCGGGCCGGCGGGACCGTCGCCGTCGTCGGGGACGGCGCGGTCGGCCTGTGCGGTGTCCTCGCGGCCAAGCGGCTCGGGGCCGAGCAGATCATCATCATGGGCCGCCATGCCGTACGGACCGACATCGCCCGCTCCTTCGGGGCCACCCACATCGTCTCCCAGCGCGGCCAGGAGGCCGTGGAGGCCGTGCGCGAGCTCACGAAGGGCGAGGGCGCCCACTCGGTGATCGAGGCGGTGGGCACTGAGCAGTCCATGTCCACGGCGGTCAGGATCGCCCGCCCCGGCGGCTCCATCGGCTACGTGGGCGCGCCGCACGGCAGCGGCGACGGCATCGACCTGCGCCACCTCTTCGACCGCAACATCGGGGTGCGGGGCGGCCTCGCGCCCGTCCGCCAGTACCTGCCCGAACTGCTGGAGGACGTCGTGAACGGGACGATCGACCCGTCGCCCGTCTTCGACCTCACGATCGGGCTCGACCAGGTCGCGGACGGCTACAAGGCGATGAACGACCGCACCGCCCTCAAGGTCCTCATCGCTTTCTGAGCCACTCCGCGTGCCCCGGGTTCCGCGGCGGCGGGGGGACGGCGTGCGAACCACCGCCGTACGGCCTGCCCGCACCGCCGATGTCGCAGGGCTCGCCGCACGCCGTCGCCTCGGCCTCCCGCGCACAGCAGCGCGCCGCCGCCCGGCGCCGCGACGCCGATGACGCCGTCGCCGCAGTCCGCGTACGACGGCCGCCGTCCTCTCGCGCCCGACCCCATGGAAAAGCAGCGGCAGAGCCGCGGAAGCCACCGGCGCGGCCCAGGAGCGGGCCTGGTCGTAGGGTCCTACGACCAGGTCATCAGATCCCTCATGGCAAACGGCCCCCACCGGTGTCTCAGGGCTGACGTACAGTCGAAGAGATCGGGACCAGCGCTCCTGGAGGCGGCACAGTGCTCATTGACACGTACGACCGGGTCGCCACCGACCTGCGGGTCTCGCTCACGGACCGGTGCAACCTGCGGTGTTCCTACTGCATGCCGGAAGAGGGCCTGAAGTGGCTGAAGAAGCCCGAGCTGCTGACCGATGACGAGATCGTCCGCCTCATCCGGGTCGCCGTGACCACGCTCGGCATCACCCAGGTCCGCTTCACCGGCGGTGAGCCCCTGCTCAGGCCCGGTCTGGTCGGGATCGTCGAGCGCGTCGCCGCGCTCGAACCGCGCCCCCGGATGTCGCTCACGACCAACGGCATAGGTCTGAAGCGCACCGCGGAGGCGCTGAAGTCGGCCGGTCTCGACCGGGTCAACGTCTCGCTCGACACCCTCCGCCCGGAGACCTTCAAGATCCTCACCCGAAGGGACCGGCACGCGGACGTCCTGGCGGGGCTCGAAGCCGCCCGTGCCGCCGGGCTCGTGCCCGTCAAGGTCAACGCGGTACTGATGCCGGGGCTTAACGAGGACGAGGCGCCCGAGCTGCTCGCCTGGGCCGTCGAGCACGGATACGAACTCCGCTTCATCGAGCAGATGCCGCTCGACGCCCAGCACGGCTGGAAGCGCGAGGGCATGATCACCGCAGAGGACATCCTCGCCTCGCTCGGCACGCGCTTCACCCTGGCGCCCGAGGGCGAGGAGGAGCGCGGCGCCGCGCCCGCCGAGCGGTGGATCGTGGACGGCGGTCCGCACCGTGTCGGAGTCATCGGCTCCGTCACGCGCCCGTTCTGCGCCGCCTGCGACCGTACGCGCCTGACGGCCGACGGCCAGGTGCGCACCTGCCTGTTCGCGAACGAGGAGACCGACCTGCGCGGCGCGCTGCGCTCCGGCGCGGGTGACGAGGAGCTCGCGCGGATCTGGCGGCTCGCCATGTGGGGCAAGAAGGCCGGTTCGGGCCTCGACGACCCGACGTTCCTCCAGCCGTCGCGACCGATGTCCGCCATCGGGGGCTGACGCGGCCGCCGCCGCGCGGCTCGTCCTCGCGTACGCCTCCGCCTCGCGTAGGCCTCCGCCGTGGGGCCGCTCGGCCTTCTACGGTTCCCCCGGGGCCTCCCACTCCGCGAGCGGCACCACGTCCTTGAGGAAGCCCCGCACCCCCAGAAAACCCGACAGGTGCTCGCGGTGCTCGTCGCACGCCAGCCATGTCTTGCGTCGCTCGGGGGTATGCAGTTTCGGGTTGTTCCAGGCGAGCACCCAGACGGCGGGCGCCCGGCAGCCCTTGGCGGAACAGACGGTGGCGGGGAGGTCTCCTGACATCACCCCGTCAGCCTAAAGCCCCGGGTCAGCGCGGAGAGACCGGTGGGAGACCCTCGCGGAACGGGCCGGACCCGGGGGAGCGGTGAGGAGAAGGAACCCCTGAAGAACCCGGGAAAGAGCCCCGAAAAACAAACGACGCCGAGCAGCCACGGGGGGAGCTGCCCGGCGTCGGTCCGTCGCTCCGACGGGGGATGCGGAGCGCCTAAGAAGTATGTCACGCGGTTCGCTCCGGCCGGAGGTGAACCGCGTGATTGATCTGAGCTTTTCCTGAGTTTGGCGAAGCCCCGCCGACGGCCTCAGACCCGGTCGCCCCGGCGTCGCGCGCGCCTGTCCCCGGACGCTCCCTCACCTGCCGGCGCGGACTCCCGCGCCGTCGCCCCCACGGAGGAACGCGCGTCCGCGTGCTCCCCGGACCGCCGCGCCTCCTCGGACTCCTGGTCTTTCGTGGAAGCGGACCCGGCGGTGATCATCGGTCGGTCCGGCGCCCGTACGAAGAGGGAAGGGAGCGAAGGCGCGTTCTCCCGCCCGGCGTTCGCGATCACGACGGCCACGTACGGCAGGAGCATCCCCACGACCAGCGTCGCGAACGCGACCGGCCGCTCGACGTCCCACAGCACCACGGTGAGGATCACGGCGATCGTCCTGATCCCCATGGAGATCACATAGCGCCGCTGCCTGCCCCTGACGTCTTCCTGCAGGCCCGTGCGGGCCCCGGTGATCCGGAAGACTCCGTTGTCATTGTGCTTCCGCATCACAGTCCATCACCCGATTCATGGTCGGACCCGCCCCGGTCCTGACGTCCTCACGGTACGCCGGGCGGCGCCGCCCTTCGAGACCGGGGCACCCCCGAATACGGCGGGAACACCCGGATCACCGGCCCTGTGCGGAGGTCCCCGCCGCGCCGGGCGCGGGAGCCGACCCGGCGGCGGCCCTCCCCGCGAGGCGCCCGCCCCGCCGCCGTACGGGCCCTCCGGCATGCGGGGCGCCCTGCGCCGACGCAGACTGACTCTGCGCGGCGCGCACCGCACCGCGCGAGGAGGCGGTCATGCACTGGTTGTGGGTCATCGTCGTGGGTCTGATCCTCGGTCTGCTCGCCAAGGCCATCATCCCGGGCAAGCAGCGCATCCCGATCTGGCTGACGGTCATCTTCGGCATCCTGGGCAGCATCCTCGGCAACGCGGCCGCAGGATGGCTGGGCGTCGCCGACACCAAGGGCGTCGACTGGACACGCCATGTGCTGCAACTGGCGGGCGCCGTCCTCATCGTCTTCGTCGGGGACATGCTCTGGGCGTCCCTGCGCGGCCGCCGCCGCGAGCGCGTCTGACCGGCCGCCCCGGCAGCCGTCAGGCCCCGGTGACCTCCACGGCCGCCAGGTTCCGCTTGCCCCTGCGCAGCACCAGCCAGCGCCCGTGCAGCAGATCCCCGGCGCCCGGTACTGCCTCGGCGTCGGCGACCTTCTCGTTGTTCAGGTACGCCCCGCCCTCCTTGACCGTGCGGCGGGCGGCCGACTTGCTGGGCGCCAGCCCGGTCTCGGCGAACAGGTCGGCGACCGACGCCGGCGCCGCGACCGTCGCGGACGGCAGCTCGGCGAGAGCCGCCCGGAGGGTCGACTCGTCCAGGTCCGCCAGGTCGCCCTGGCCGAACAGCGCCTTCGACGCGGCGATCGCCGCCGCGCACTGGTCGGCACCGTGCACCAGCGTCGTCAGCTCCTCGGCGAGGGCGCGCTGCGCGGCGCGCGCCTGCGGGCGCTCCTCGGTCTGCCGCTCCAGCTCCTCCAGCTCCTCACGGGAGGCGAAGCTGAAGATCCGGGAGAACCGGGAGATGTCCCGGTCGTCCGTGTTGAGCCAGAACTGGTAGAAGGCGTACGGCGAGTACATCTCCGGGTCGAGCCAGATGGCGCCGCCCTCGGTCTTGCCGAACTTCGTGCCGTCCGCCTTGGTCAGCAGCGGGGTCGCGAGCGCGTGCACGGACTCGCCCTCGACCCGGTGGATCAGATCGATCCCGGCCGTCAGATTGCCCCACTGGTCGCTGCCGCCGGTCTGCATGGTGCAGCCGTACTGCTGGTAGAGCTTCAGGAAGTCCATGCCCTGGAGGATCTGGTAGCTGAACTCCGTGTAGCTGATGCCCTGGTCCGAGTTGAGGCGGCGGGACACCGCCTCCTTCGCGATCATCTTGTTCACCCGGAAGTACTTGCCGACGTCCCGCAGGAACTCGATCGCGGACAGCCCCGCCGTCCAGTCGAGGTTGTTGACGACGATCGCCGCGTTCGGCCCCTCGAAGGAGAAGTACGGCTCCAGCTGGCGCTGGAAGCGGCCCACCCACTCGGCGACGACCTCCGGCGCGTTCAGCGTGCGCTCCGAGGTCGGCTTGGGGTCGCCGATCAGCCCCGCCGCGCCGCCCCCCCCCCCCCGCGGCCGGTGGCCCGCCTGCTGGAGGCGGCGGACCGTGAGGATCTGCACGAGGTTGCCCAGGTGCATGCTCGGCGCGGTCGGGTCGAAGCCGACATAGACCGTGACGGGACCGTCCGCGAACGCCTTGCGCAGTGCGTCCTCGTCAGTGGACACGGCGATCAGGCCGCGCCACTGCAGGTCGTCGACGATGTCCGTCACGGTGCTCATGTCTCCTCGTGGAAAGGGGCTCGCCGGCACCCGAGCGGTGCGGGGCGGGCCGGATGGTCTCCCCAGCAGTCTAGAGGGGCCCCTCGGGCACCTGGCCCGACGACCACGCGCAGCCCGATCCGTACCGGGCCCACCCGTGCCCCCGCCCGTGGGCGGCCTCGGCCACGATCGCGGCGAGTGCGTGCTGCCTGTTGGTGGTCGCGTAGCAGATGTCCTCGGAGGCCGGCTCGTG
>NZ_JAIUKE010000401.1 GCF_020176795.1 Streptomyces sp. 8L | reverse complement strand
CGGCGGGCTGGTCGCGGGGGCGGGCGGGGGCATCGGCGCGTACGCCGCGCCGCGGCCCGCGGCGCCCGCACCGCTGACCCGGCTCGGCTCGCACGCGGTCGCCTTCCACGGCGCCCACCAGGCCGGGATCGCCACCCCGGTCCAGGCCGCGGGCCACCTCGCCGCGTTCGACCTGGCGCCGGGGGCGGGCCGCACCGAGGCCGTGGCGCTGCTGCGGCGGTGGACCGCGTGCGCGGCGCCGATGGCCGAGGGCCGGCCGGCGCCCGGACACGACACGGGGATCGCCCTCGACGCGGGCCCGGCGGCGCTCACCGTCACCTTCGGGTTCGGGCACAGCTTCTTCGGCCGTACGGGCCTGTCGAAGCAGCGCCCGAGCCAGCTCGACCCGCTGCCCGCGTTCTCGTCCGACCATCTCGATCCGGCCCGCAGCAACGGCGACCTGTGGGTGCAGATCGGCTCGGACGACGCGCTCGTCGCCTTCCACGCGCTGCGCGCCCTGCGGAACGCGGCCGGTTCCGGGGCGCGCCTGCGCTGGCAGATGAGCGGCTTCAACCGGTCCCCCGGCGCCACCGCGCACCCGATGACGATGCGCAACCTGATGGGCCAGGTCGACGGCACCGGCAACCCGAAGCCGTCCGCGCCCCGCTTCGACGAGCAGATCTTCGTGCCCGCGAAGCCCGGCGCCGACGGGAGCCCGCTCGCCAGCCCCGCGTGGATGGCGAACGGTTCGTACGCCGTCGTGCGCCGTATCCGGATGCTGCTGGACGACTGGGAGAAGCTGGCGCTCGACCAGCAGGAGAAGGTCATCGGCCGCCGCAAGTCGGACGGCGCGCCCCTGACGGGCGGCACCGAGCAGACCGCGATGGCGCTGACGAAGACCGGCCCCGACGGGCAGCTCGTCATCCCCGCCGACGCGCACGCGCGCATCGCGCAGCCGGCCGCGAACGGCGGCGCGGCCATGCTGCGCAGGACGTACTCGTACAACGACGGCGTCCGCGCGGACGGGAGCCCGGACGCGGGGCTGCTGTTCATCGCCTGGCAGGCGGACCCGCTCAAGGGGTTCGTGCCGGTGCAGCGCAAACTCGACCGGGGCGACGCCCTGTCGCCGTTCATCCGGCACGAGGCGAGCGGGCTGTTCGCCGTGCCGGGCGGGGCCACGGAGGGGGAGTACGTGGGCCAGCGGCTGCTGGAGTCGTGGGGGCCCCCCCCCCGCACGGGGCCCCGGCGGGGGGGCCGAGGGGGGGGCGCCTGTCGGCCCCGCGCGACACGTATCTCGGGCCCGCGGGCCCCTTGACCGACGCCCCGCTGCGCCCTCTCCCAGAAGCGGCCCCCA
>NZ_JAIUKE010000400.1:6243-10507 GCF_020176795.1 Streptomyces sp. 8L | reverse complement strand
GACTCACGGGCAAGCCGGGCACTGCCCTCAGTTCCAGACCGTGCTGGACAAGATCCGCGTACCGGGGCCGGGGGGGCCGCCCCCCCCCCCGCCCGGCCCCCGGGGGGGGGGCCCGGGGGGGGGGCGCGGCCCCCGCCCCCCCCCGGGGCCCCGGCGGGGGGCACTAGGGTGGGCCGCATGTCGGCCACGCGCTACACGTATCTCGGGCCCGAGGGCACCTTCACCGAAGCCGCTCTGCGCACTCTCCCTGAAGCGGCCACCAGGGAACTCGCGCCCATGGTGTCCGTACCGGCGGCCTTCGACGCCGTACGGGCGGGGCAGGCGGCCGGGGCGTTCGCCGCGATCGAGAACTCGGTGGAGGGCGGCGTCACCGCGACCATCGACGAACTCACCGGCGGCGAACCGCTGATGATCTACCGCGAGGTCCTGCTGCCGATCACGTTCGCGCTGCTCGTACGGCCGGGCACGGCCCTCGCCGACGTGCGCACCGTGACCGGGCACCCGGTGGCGCAGCCGCAGGTGCGGGACTGGCTGCGGGGCCATCTGCCCGACGCCGTCTGGGAGTCGGCCGCCTCGAACGCGGACGGCGCCCGGCTGGTGCGCGAGGGCAAGTACGACGGCGCCTTCGCGGGCGTGTTCGCGGCGGCGACGTACGGTCTCGAACCGCTGTTCACCGAGATCCACGACGCGGCGAACGCGGTCACCCGCTTCGTCCTCGTCGGGCGGCCCGGCCGGCCCGCCGCGCCGACCGGCGCGGACAAGACGTCCCTGGTGATCTGGCTGGGCGAGGACCACCCCGGCGCGCTGCTCGACCTGCTCCAGGAGTTCGCGGTGCGGGGCGTCAACCTGATCCAGATCCAGTCCCGGCCGACCGGCGCCGGCATGGGGAAGTACTGCTTCGCCGTCGACGCGGAGGGCCACATCGCGGAGCGCCGGGTGGCCGAGGCGCTGATGGGCCTGAAGCGGATCTGCCCGAAGGTGCGCTTCCTCGGCTCGTACCCGCGTGCGGGTGTGGCGCCCGCGGACGTACGGCCGCCGCGGACCGGCACGTCGGACGCCGACTTCATCGAGGCGGCGGAGTGGCTCGCGCGAAGCCAGGACGGACGCTCCTGAGCGCGCGCGGGCGGCGGACGGGAGCGGCGGGGGCGCGCCGTCCCCGGGGGCCGCACGGCACGAAGGGCCGCACGGCACGAAGGGCCGCACGGCACGAAGGGCCGCACGGCACGAAGGGCCGCACGGCACGAGGGGCCGCACCACAGGCGGGGCCGCACGGCGTGCGGGGGCCGTCGGCCGGGTCGTGCGGCACGTGCTCGGCCGGGGAGAGGCGGCTTCTTTGTGCACAGCGGCACCCAGCCTGTGGATAACTCGGCGGGTTATCCACAGTCGACATCCTCGACCTGAGGACAAGTCGACATTGGAGGTCCGGTTCGTCGACAAATCTCCCGAGTCACTCTTTCGCTATCCACAGGGTGTGGGTACACGCGAAGCCCTCACATGACCCTCACTCCGGGTGATCATCTTCATGGAAGGGGTAATTCCCACTCGAAGGAGTGGTGATTGCAGGTTTGAGGGCGGATTTGTCCGGCAGCTGATCTCTCTGATAAAGATCCCGCCCCGCTATCCACAGCAGGAAAGAGAAGCCTGTGGATAACTGGAGATCCGAACCCCGCCCGCTGTGGACAAGGAGCGCCGAGCCGACGCCAAGTCCCCGCCAACGCAAGGGATCTGAGTCAAGGTGAGAACACGCGCTTCCCTCTGAACGGGGAATTCTGGGCGATGGCTTGACGAACACCGAAAGACTCCATACGTCATTCTTGATCATTCTCTGTATTTTATCCAATTCGCGTGAATACGGTCCATAACGGACAAATCTACAAGCGCTGTGGATCTCCCCGAGACCCCGGGGTAATGCGGGTGAGGCGCGCCGACAGGCACCGGTAGCCTTGGCAAGGTGATTGACCTTCGCCTGCTCCGTGAAGACCCCGACCGTGTCCGTGCCTCCCAGCGCGCCCGTGGAGAGGACGTCGGCCTCGTCGACGCGCTGCTCTCCGCCGACGAGCGCCGCAGGTCGTCCGGTGTCCGCTTCGACGAGCTGCGCTCCGAGCAGAAGTCGATCGGCAAGCTGATCCCCAAGGCGTCCGCCGAGGAGAAGGCCGAGCTGCTGGGGAGGGCCGAGCGGCTGAAGGCCGAGGTGAAGGCCGCCGACACCGCACAGCACGAGGCGGACGAGGAGGCCAGGAGCCTGTTGCTCAAGCTGGGCAACGTCGTCCACGAGGACGTGCCGGTCGGCGGCGAGGAGGACTTCACCGTCCTGGAGACGCACGGCACCATCCGCGACTTCGGCGCGGAGGGCTTCGAGCCCAAGGACCACCTGGAGCTGGGCGAGGCGCTCGGCGCCATCGACATGGAACGCGGCGCGAAGGTGTCGGGCTCCCGCTTCTACTACCTCAGGGGCGTCGGCGCGCTGCTCGAGCTCGCGCTGGTCAACGCGGCGGTCGCGCAGGCCACCGCCGCCGGCTTCACACCGATGATCACCCCGGCGCTGGTGCGGCCCGCGGCCATGGAGGGCACGGGATTCCTCGGCCAGGCCGCGGGGGACGTGTACCACCTGGAGCAGGACGACTACTACCTGGTCGGGACGTCCGAGGTGCCGCTCGCCGCGTACCACATGGACGAGATCATCGACGCCGACCGGCTGCCCCTGCGGTACGCGGGCTACTCCTCGTGCTTCCGCCGCGAGGCCGGCACGTACGGCAAGGACACCCGAGGCATCTTCCGCGTCCACCAGTTCGAGAAGGTCGAGATGTTCTCGTACGTGGCGCCGGAGGACGCGCAGGCGGAGCACCTGCGGCTGCTGGAGTGGGAGAAGGAGTGGCTGCTCGGCCTCGGCCTGCCCTTCCAGGTGATCGACGTGGCGTCGGGCGACCTGGGCGCCTCGGCCTCGCGCAAGTACGACTGCGAGGCGTGGATTCCGACCCAGGGCAAGTACCGCGAGCTGACGTCCACGTCCAACTGCGACGGGTTCCAGGCGCGCAGGCTGTCCGTCAGGATGCGCGACGGCAAGCAGGTCAAGCCGCTGTCCACGCTCAACGGCACGCTCTGCGCGGTGACGCGCACGATCGTGGCGCTGCTGGAGAACCACCAGCGCGCCGACGGCTCCGTCTGGGTGCCCGAGGTCCTGCGCCCCTACCTCGGGGGCCGGGAGCTGCTGGAGCCGGTCGCGAAGTGAGCGAGGGCGAGGTGCGCGCCGGCGGCCCCGGCGAGGCGGCCACCGGCGGCGCGGCCCCCGTCCCCGCGTCCGGCACCGGCCGGGCGGCGGCGTTCCCGTATCCGCTGGTCGCGACGGACCTCGACGGCACGCTGCTGCGCGGGGACGGCACGGTCTCCGGCCGTACACGGGCGGCGCTCGCCGCCGTGACGGCGGCCGGCGCGGCGCACATCGTGGTCACCGGCCGGTCCGCGCCGTGGACGCGTGATGTGCTGAGCGACCTCGGGTACGAGGGAATCGCCGTGTGCGGCCAGGGCTCGCAGGTCTACCACGCGGGCGAGCGCAGGCTGCTCACGTCGCTGACGCTCGACCGGCAGGTCGCACGGCTCGCGATCGCCGCGATCGAGGCCGAACTCGGCCCGCTGGCGATCGCGGTCAGCCAGGACGGAACCGACGGCGTCGTCCTGACCGACGCGCGGTACCGGCTCAACAGCCGCAAGGCCGACCTGGCCACCACCGTCGAGGACGTGGCGGACCTCTGGGCCGCCCCGCTGAACAAGGTCTACCTCCAGCACCCCGCGCTGGACGACGACGCGCTGACGCGGGCGGCGCGCGAGCTGGTCGGCGGGCTGACGGACGTGGTGATGGCGGGACCCGGCACGGTCGAGCTGGTGCCGGTCGGCCTCACGAAGGCACGCGGCCTCTCCCTCGCGGCGCGACGGCTCGGCGTCACGGGGCGGGACACGATCGCGTTCGGCGACATGCCGAACGACATTCCGATGTTCGCCTGGGCCGCGCACGGCGTCGCGATGGCGGGCGCGCACCCGGAGCTGCTGGCCGTGGCGGACGAGGTCACGGCGTCGAACGACGAGGACGGCATCGCGGTCGTCCTGGAGAAGCTGCTGGCCGGCGAAGGCGGAGCAGCCACCGGAGCCTGAAGGCCGGGGCGGAGGCAGGGGAGGGGGCGGCCCCCCCGGGGGCCCCGGCCCCGCCGCGCCCCCCCCCCCCCGGGGGCCGCGGGCGCGGCCCCGGGCCCGGTTGATCGCGGAGCGGAGC
>NZ_JAIUKE010000400.1:0-6236 GCF_020176795.1 Streptomyces sp. 8L | reverse complement strand
GCGCGCTCGAAGCGGCCGCCCCCCGGACTGTGCGCCGGCGGCACGTCGCGGCGGGCGTGTGGACGCGCCGCGGTGCCGGCACGGCGCCGTCCCGCACGGTGCGCCGCGGTCCGGACTCCGGGTCCCCGCGGCGCCCCCTCTCCCGGTCCTGACGGACCTCCGCGGTGCGCCCTGCTCGAACAAGTGTGGCGAGCGGCCGCCCGTGATGCCACCGAATATCCGGTTACGGCCCAGACGCCGCTTCCGGCGTGCGGCGCGCGCGGACGCCGACGGCGCCGGCCTCCGCGCGGGGCGGGAACCGGCGCCGACGATGGGCGCCCCGCGTGCCGGAACGGCGGGACACCGGCCGCTCGGGGCCAGGGTGATCAGGCCCGGTCGGGCCGTGCGATCCGGGGCGTCGGGCCCGAGCGATCGGGCCCAGGTGATCGGGCCCAGGCGACCGGGCCCAGGTGATCAGGCCCAGGTGATCAGGCGCTTCGGCTGTTCCAGGACGGCCGCGACGTCCGCGAGCACCTTCGAGCCGAGCTCGCCGTCGACCAGCCGGTGGTCGAAGGAGAGCGCCAGCGTGGTGACCTGGCGGGGCTTCACCTTGCCCTTGTGGACCCAGGGCTGCGGCTTGATCGCGCCGACCGCGAGGATCGCGGCCTCGCCCGGGTTCAGGATGGGCGTGCCCGAGTCGATGCCGAAGACACCGACGTTGGTGATGGTGACGGTGCCGCCCTGCATGGCGCCCGGCGACGTACGGCCCTCGCGGGCGGTCGCCACCAGCTCCGCGAGCGACTCGGCCAGCTGCGGCAGCGTCTTGTCGTGCGCGTCCTTGATGTTCGGCACGATCAGGCCGCGCGGGGTGGCCGCGGCGATGCCCAGGTTCACGTAGTGCTTCTGGACGATCTCCTGGGCGGCCTCGTCCCAGGCGGCGTTGATGGCGGGGTTGCGCCGGATCGCGACGAGCAGCGCCCGTGCGATGAGCAGCAGCGGGTTGACCCGCAGGCCCGCCATGTCCGGGTCCGCCTTCAGCTCCTCGACCAGCTTCACGGTGCGCGTCACGTCGACCGTGACGAACTCCGTGACGTGCGGGGCGGTGAAGGCGCTGCCGACCATGGCCGCGGCCGTGGCCTTCCGCACGCCCTTGATCGGGGTCCGGGTCTCGCGGGCGCCCGCCGCCACCGCGGGAACGGCCGGTTCGCGCTCCGGCTCCCGCGCCGCCTCGTCCGGGGCCGCGGGGGCCTCGGACGGCGCGGAAGCCGCCCGGGCAGGCTCCGGCGCGGGTGCCGCGGCCGCGCGGACGTCCTCCCGGGTGACGATCCCGTCGGGGCCGCTCGGCGCGACCGCCGCCAGGTCCACGCCCAGGTCCTTCGCCAGCTTGCGTACGGGCGGCTTGGCCAGCGGCCGGCCGCCGGCCGGCTGCGCGGGCGGCGGTTCCGTGGCCGCCACCGGCTCCGGTTCCGGCTCGGGCGCGGCCCGCGGGGCCTCGGCCGTGGCGGCCTGCCCGGGCACGCCGCCCGCCGGACGCCGCGGACGGCGCTTCGTGTACGACTCGGAGACGCCGTAGCCGACCAGGACGGGCGTACGGGCCGGCGCCGAGGCCGTCGCCACGCCGTTCGCGGACTCTTCCGTACCGGATGTACCGGATGTACCGGAAGCGCCGGATGTACCGGAAGCGCCGGCCGCGTCGGACGCGCGCGACGCCTCGGGCGCCGCCTCCGGGGCGGCGGGACCGGCGCCGCCCGTGTCGACCATGATGATCGGGACGCCGACGTCGACCGTCGAGCCCTCATCGAAGCGCAGCTCGCGCACCACCCCGTCGTACGGGATGGGCAGCTCGACGGCCGCCTTCGCCGTCTCCACCTCGCACACCACCTGGCCGTCCGTGACGGAGTCGCCAGGTCCCACGTACCACTTGAGGATCTCGGCCTCGGTGAGGCCCTCGCCCACGTCGGGCATCTTGAACTCGCGCAGGCCCGCGGCTGCGGACGTGTCAGTCATCATCGTGCGGCACTCCTCAGTACGCGAGCGAGCGGTCGACGGAGTCGAGCACCCGGTCGAGGCCCGGCAGGTACTCGTCCTCGAGCCGGGCCGGCGGATACGGGGCGTGGAAGCCGCCGACCCGCAGCACCGGGGCCTCCAGGTGGTAGAAGCAGCGCTCCGTGATCCGGGCCGCGATCTCCGCGCCCGAGCCGTAGAAGACCGGTGCCTCGTGCACCACCACGAGCCTGCGCGTGCGCTCCACGGACGCCTGGAGCGTGTCGAAGTCGATCGGGGACATCGACCGCAGGTCCACGACCTCCAGCGACTTGCCCTCCTCGGCCGCCGCTTCCGCGGCCTCCAGGCACACCTTCACCATCGGCCCGTACGCGGCGAGCGTCAGGTGCTCGCCCGAGCGCACGACCTTCGCGCCGTGCAGCGGTCCCGGGATCGCCTCGGTGTCGACCTCGCTCTTGTCCCAGTAGCGCCGCTTCGGTTCGAAGAAGATCACCGGGTCGTCGGTCTGGATGGCCTGCTGCATCATCCAGTACGCGTCCGACGCGTTCGAGGGCGAGACGCACTTCAGGCCCGCCACGTGCGCGAACAGCGCCTCGGGCGACTCACTGTGGTGCTCGACCGCGCCGATGCCGCCGCCGTACGGGATGCGGATGACGACCGGCATCTTCACCGTGCCGAGCGAGCGGGCGTGCATCTTCGCGAGCTGCGTGACGATCTGGTCGTACGCGGGGAAGACGAAGCCGTCGAACTGGATCTCCACGACCGGCCGGTAGCCGCGCAGCGCGAGCCCGATCGCCGTGCCGACGATGCCGGACTCGGCGAGCGGGGTGTCGATGACCCGGTCCTCGCCGAAGTCCTTCTGGAGGCCGTCGGTGACCCGGAAGACGCCGCCGAGCTTTCCGACGTCCTCGCCCATGATCAGGACCTTGGGGTCGGTCTCCAGGGCCTTGCGGAGCGACTCGTTGATCGCCTTCGCGAGGGGGAGTTTCCGGCTGCTCATGTCACTTGCCTCCCTCGGTGCCGGTGCCGGTGCCGGCCGGGGCCGCGGACGCGTCGGACGGCGCGTCGTCGAAGGACGCCTGGTACGCGGCGAACGCCTTGCGCTCCTCGTCCACCTGCGCGCTGCCGTCCGCGTAGACATGGTCGAAGACCGCCATCGGGTCGGGGTCGGGCATGGACCGCACGGTCTCGCGCACCCGGCGGCCGAGGGCCTCGCTCTCCTCCTCGAGAGCGGCGAAGAACGCGTCGTCCGCGTGGCCCTCCCGCTCCAGGTATCTGCGCAGCCTGAGGATCGGGTCCTTGGCGCTCCACGCCTCCCGCTCCTCGTCGGAGCGGTACTTCGTCGGATCGTCGGAGGTCGTGTGGGCGCCCATGCGGTACGTGAACGCCTCGACCAGCATCGGGCCCGCGCCGCCCCTGGCGTGTTCGAGGGCCGCGCGGGTGACGGCCAGGCAGGCGAGGACGTCGTTGCCGTCGACCCGTACGCCGGGGAAGCCGTAGCCGCGGGCGCGCTGGTAGAGCGGTACGCGGGTCTGGCGCTCCGTGGGCTCGGAGATGGCCCACTGGTTGTTCTGGCAGAAGAACACGACGGGCGCGTTGTACACCGCCGAGAAGGTGAAGGACTCGGCGACGTCGCCCTGGCTGGACGCGCCGTCGCCGAAGTACGCGATCACGGCGGAGCCCGCGCCGTCCTTGGCCACGCCCATGGCGTAGCCGGTGGCGTGCAGGGTCTGCGAGCCGATGACGATCGTGTACAGGTGGAAGTTGTTGCTGTTCGGGTCCCAGCCGCCGTTGTTGACGCCGCGGAACATCCCGAGCAGGTTCACCGGGTCCACGCCCCGGCACCAGGCGACGCCGTGCTCGCGGTACGTGGGGAAGACGTAGTCGTCGTCGTGCAGCGCGCGGCCGGAGCCGATCTGGGCGGCCTCCTGGCCGAGCAGGGAGGCCCACAGGCCCAGCTCGCCCTGGCGCTGGAGCTGGGTGGCCTCGCCGTCGAAGCGGCGGGTGAGCAGCATGTCGCGGTAGAGGCCGCGCAGCACCTCGGGCGTCAGGTCGGCGACGTAGTCGTCGTAGTCCGGACGGGCGACGCGCTCGCCCTCGGGGGTGAGCAGCTGGACCGGCTCGTCGTCGGGGCGCCCCGCGGTCCCGGCCGCGGCTCCGGCGTCCGTACCCGCGGTGCCGCTGCTGCCCCGGGTACGGGACCCCGCGGCGGACCTGCCGCCCGGGCCGGTGCTCTTCGCGGACCTGCCCGTCCGGGAGCCGCCGCCGGTCTTCGCGGACTTCGTGCCCTTCGCCGGCCCCGCGGCCCTGCCCGTCTTCGCCGGCCGCGCGGACTTCGCCGGGCGCGCGGACTCCTGTGCCTCGGAAGTCCCCGCGGACTCAGGCGCCTCGGAAGTCTTCGCGGCCCTCGCCGCCTCCGCCGTCCCTGCGGGCCCGGCCGCGCCCGCGGCCCGGGTCGTCTTCGCGCCCGCCGCGGCGCTTCGGGCCGTTGCGCCGCTTCGCGGCTTCCGCGCGGTGGTGCTCTCCACGGTCACGTGCGTGTCCCTCCGTCTTTCCGGCCACCCGGGATCTGCCGGGTACCAGTGCGGTTCCGTCCGGCTCCTCCGGCCGCACGGGGTGTGTGCGGGAACGCGAAGGCCCCAGACGTGACAGGTGCCCCGGCGAGCACCTTTGAAAGGCACGTTACCCAGAGTGCAGCACGACTGTGAAACCCTGCTTGACCAGCGATTTTCCTTGGATTTCCAAGTAAATCGGGGTGACAGGTCGACAGCGGCTGGTCAGGGCGTCGTGAACAGCCTCGCAGGCCGCCGGGACAACGGCACGTTATCCCGGTCCCTCGGCGGCAGGGAAGAGGTGGATGTGTGACACTGCGACTGTGGAAGAAACGGATAAAATCACCGTATTCCTGCTGGATGACCATGAGGTCGTCCGCAGGGGCGTCTACGAGCTGCTGTCCGTGGAGGACGACATCGAGGTCGTGGGCGAGGCGGGCACGGCGGCGGACGCGCTGGTGCGCATTCCGGCCACACGCCCCGACGTCGCGGTCCTCGACGTGCGCCTGCCGGACGGCAGCGGGGTCGAGGTGTGCCGGGAGATCCGCTCGGGCAACGAGGACATCCACTGCCTGATGCTGACGTCCTTCGCGGACGACGAGGCGCTGTTCGACGCGATCATGGCCGGGGCCTCCGGCTATGTGCTGAAGGCGATCCGCGGCAGCGAACTGCTCGCTGCCGTACGGGACGTCGCGGCCGGCCGCTCCCTGCTCGACCCGGTGGCGACGGCGCGCGTGCTGGAGCGGCTGCGCGACGGCAACAATCCGCGTACGAACGACAAGCTCTCGAACCTGACCGACCAGGAGCGCAAGATCCTCGACCTGATCGGCGAGGGCCTGACGAACCGGGCGATCGGCGAGCGCCTGCACCTCGCCGAGAAGACGATCAAGAACTACGTCTCGGGGCTGCTGTCCAAGCTGGGCATGGAGCGCCGCTCGCAGGCGGCGGCCTACGTCGCCCGCCTCCAGGCCGAGAAGCGCTGACGGGAGCGCTGGCGCACGACCCGGCCCGGCGGCTCCCGGGACACCGCTCCCGGGACACGGCTCCCGGCGGCTTCCCGGGACAGCGGCATCGGGGCCGCCTCACGGACGGGGCCCTGCGCGGAGGTCCGCGCCGTCGCGCGTTTCGGGACCTACGACCCGGCATCTCGGGGCGGTCTGCCCTGTCGGAGCGGCGGCCCGGTGACGCAGGGTGGTGGCATGCCGACCGAAGCCCCTGACGCGACCGAGGCCACCGCCCTGCTGGCGCGCGTCCCGTACGGAAGGCTCGCGGCGACCCTGCGGGCCCTGCCGTTCGTCGCGCCCGCCCGCCATGTCGTCCTGCCGGGCGCCCTGCTGCTGCGCATGCACGCGGGGCTCGGCTACCACCGCGCGTGCAGCGGCACCGTGGTCGCGTACGGCGCGGACAACCTGACGCCGGCGAGCGCCGAGCAGGCCGCGGGCTCCTTCTGGTCGGTGCAGTGCATCGGCACGGCGACGATCGTGCGGCCCCCGGGCGAGGAGCGCGCTCTGTTCGGCCCGACGCCCCCATCGGCCGACGGCGAGCCGTTCGAGCCCGTATACCTGCGGCTCGTGCCGGAGTTGACCACGGTCCACCGGTTCGGACCCAGCTCGGACAACAGCGGAGAGCGACACGGTCAACACGTAGCGTCAACTATCATCTGAAGGGTGCCGCGCTCATGTGCCCTCGCCCCGCCCGCCG
>NZ_JAIUKE010000399.1 GCF_020176795.1 Streptomyces sp. 8L | reverse complement strand
GCGGGATATGCCCCGGCAAGCCGGGGCATAGAGCGCGAATTGCGCAAGCGCAATTCGGATTCCCGCGCAAGCGCGGGAATGGAATTCCGCAAGCGGAATTCCGAACGGAATGTAATTCGCGCAAGCGCGAATTGGAGACGACCGCGCAAGGGCGATCACCGGGGCTGGCTACGAGGGGAGGTGCATCAGGCGCGGGCCTGTGTAGGGCTTGGGTTTACTGTCCACCACCCTCGTAATGAGAGTGATGGACCGTCGGCCCGATCGGGTGCCGACTTCCACCGCAGTGACGGGTTCCGCTGCGCTCCACCCGAACCCCTCCCTCACCATCGAAACCGGCCACTCACGTTCACCAATACTCCGCCAGCATACACGGCAATGCGCTATAGCGAGGCCGCTTACGTCACGCATCACCCTGGCGAGGGAGCACCCGTCCAACGTGATGCATCGTTGTGCATGACTGTGTAGTGTTTGGGTTCCAGCCGCACTACCCCCTTGCACCGGCCATAAACTCACAGCGCGAATTCGATTTACGCGATCCGGAACAGCCTAGCCACAGAACGGAAGCCCGATATGGGAATGGCGAAATTCAACGTGCGGAGGTACCTGAGCCGAATGGCCCCCGGGCCATTCGGCGGAACCATCCACGTTCCACGGCCACGCCTTACTGCTGTTGAGCGTCACGGCCGGCACCACCCGAGACTCAGAGCCGATGATGCCGTCCACGACCGGGGCCTGAGCGGCTGAGCCGCACGCGAAGCAGCCTCAGCCCTCGAAGTGCCGGCGCGCAGCGGGGGAGCCCGGGGCGGCCGGGTGGCGCTCGGATGGGTGAGGGGCCACGGGCGCGCGCACTTGGTGGCTGTGGTGGTTGGTGCCGTCGGAGGCGCTGGCCCGAGTGGGAACCGAGGTCCTGGTGCGGCCTACGCGCGTGCGCGCGTCTTAAGGAAAAGAGAGCACCTCGCGAAAACGTGCTCTGACCTGGGGTTTTGCGAGGGGCGATGTGTCAGCCTCAACACATTGACCTGCGGAAATGTGCTCGCGGTGCCACACCGACACCCCTATTTGCCAATCCAGCTTGTACAAGTGCGGATCGTTGCAGGTGCCTACGGGTTCCCGGCTATCACGGCGCGAATCCGGTGTGTCGGCGTCGACACTAAAGCGCCACGCCAGCATGTACAAATCTGCCAACTGGGCTTGAACAACTGCTAGTGTCCGGCGCGTGCCCCACAAGATCGAGGACAGGATTCCCGTCGATGCCTCCCCAGCCCAAGCGCCCCTCCCCCGGCCGCGGCAAGGGCCGCATCGCTGCCGTTCCGCCTGGTGGTGACAGCGCCTTCCGCGAGACCCTGTCCTCCAGGCTGGGCAAGGACATCAAGCCGCCGACCCGCAAGCGGCCCGTGCAGCAGATGGACGTCAGCGTCCGGTACACGTACCGCGCGCCTCACGACATGTACGGCCGGTCCGGCTACAGCGTGGTCTCCAACGACTTCCTCGCCGACGTCCTGGCGGTGCTCATCGCGCAGCACGGCATGTCGCCGATCCAGTCCGCGGTCCTGCTGTGGTGCATCGGTCGGCAGCGCGAGGGCTGGCTGCGCGCCACGCACAAGAAGATCGCCGACAAGCTGGGCGTGGAGCGGTCGAACGTCACCCGGGCCATCGGCCGCCTGGAGCAGTGGCACATGATCCAGCGCGTCGACAACGGGCTGATCTTCGTGAACCCGATGCTCGGGTTCGAGGGCAACGGCGACGTCCAGCGCGAGATTCTGGACGCGCTGCGCGACAAGGTGACCGGGAAGCTGCCCGAGGACGTCTTCCCCGCCCTCAACGCTCCGCCGCCGCCGCGCAGCGTGCAGCTGGAGCTCGGTGCCGAAGACGGGGAAGATGGAGTCGTCGACGAGGAGGGGCAGGCATGCTGATCCAGGCCAGCGCCGGTTTCGGAATGCTGTACCGGCTGGACCTCACCAAGGCCGCCATGGAGCTGCTGAGCGCCCTCATCGAGCGCCAGGAGCCCGGCGGCGAGGTGAACGCCTCCCAGGCCGAGCTGGGGGCCCGCGTGGGCTTGTCCAGGAACTCCGCGAACACTGCGATGTCTCTGCTGGAGAGCAGGAACCTCGTGCTGCGGCCCAAGGACCGCAAGTACCGGACCTACTACCTCCACCCCTATGTCGCCTCCTACGCCTCTCAAGAGGAACTGGAGGAAGCGATCGAGGACGCCGCCGAGCGCATCGAGGCCGGCGAACTGCCCGAGATCACCGCCCCGCTGTACGAGACCGCCCCGCCCAAGCGCCAGAGCCAGCCACTCCGAGCCGTCCGCGCCGCCGGGTGACACCACCCGCATCCGCATCCGGGCGATGACCGACTACGAACTGTGCCCCTACCGCAGACAGATGTGCGGCAGGGGCACACACGTCTGCCCGAGCGGCGCGCTCCCGGCGCTGTATGCAGCAGCCGTGCATAGATCCCGTCCCGAACATTGCAGATCTGCGATGTTATGCAGCCGCGCGGGCGGGCCAGGGCCCTGCTGAACACCGTGGAGCAGCAGGCGCCGGATGGCGGCAGCGCGGCCCGAGCAGCAGGCAGCAGCTGGCCGTGCTGCACCGGCCGGGCCGGGCTGCTACCCGTGCAGCACCCGTGTGCCGCCTGACCCATGCAAATGCTGCGCTGCACCTCGAACACGGCCCTGCTACCCCCGACGTCCACCACCAGGAGCACGAGCAGCAGCCGAGCAGCGGCGACTACAGCACCGTCCCGGCCAGGGCCCGGCGATCACCGGTCAGGGCGTAGCGCCGAGCAGCGAGGCCGTGGTCGAGCGGCTCCCCGATCTCGTCGCACAGCAGGGCCAGGACGTCGGCGGCCTCGGTGTCGGACAGGTACGCGGGGGCGACTTCGAGCATCAGCTCCCCGATCGCGTGGTTGACGGCGACGAGGTCGTCGACGACCGCGCGCAGCGCGGCGACGGCCGGGTCCGCTGGCGGTTCGGCGGGTGGCGGTGGTGGGGTGGTGCGGACGTCGCGCACGGCCTGGCGGACCACGGCGTGCACCGCAGCCGGGTCGAGGGCCTGGAGGCCGCTGTGGGCGAGCGCGGCGAGGCGGCGGGTGATGATCTCCGCGACGGTGTCCGTACGGCCGGAGACGGCGATCAGGGCCCGCTGAGACAGGCCGTAGTCGAGCGCGGCCGCGCCGCCCGGGTCGGTGTCTCGCGTGCGAGACAGCTCGGGGCCGGCGGCGACGGCGTCGTGGATCGCGGCGAGCGCGCGGGCGACATCGAGGAGCCGGTATGCCTGGGCGCGGCTGATGCCGAACTCTGCGGCGCAGTACGACTCCCAGCTCGGGTGCCCCAGGGGGAGCCAGACGCGGGCGGCGTGGGCGTCGCGGACCCGGGCGGCGAGCACCGCCACGGAGCGCCGGACGTCGTCCATCGCCTCCCGCAGCCCGGCCGTCATCTCCTGGGCGCGGGCCGCGGTGAGCGGCGGCCGCGCCGGGTCGGCGCCGTGCTCCTGGTCCTCGTCCTGCTCGCCCACGACTCCATCGTCCTCCCGGTCGGCGGGCGAGGCCAGGGCGTGCGGGAGCGCGGGCGTGGTCGGGCCGGCGCCCGGCGTCAGACGCCGGGCGGGACCTTGGCCGTCGTAGGAGTCCTCTGTCTACCCAGCGTGATTGGAACGGGTGGTCCTTGCTCGTGGCGTCTTTCAGCCCTTGCCCGAGCCCTTTAAGCCAGACCATTTCATGCGGCCCATCACGGTGCTTCTACCTGGTGATACTACGCAGCGAATCCGATTGATGACTTAATCTGTGGGGGACTTGTGGCTCGTAACGACCTGATGACTGCCCTGTTGGACACCCGGCGGGCGTTGGAGGAACAAGTCACCGCGCTCGGGGACCGCGTGGAGATCTCACGCCGTGAGATCACCGAGACCGTGACCTCTCAGGTATCCGAGCTCCGCGCCGACAACCGGGAGACACGCAACCGCGTCAACAGTGCCTCTACGTCGCTCTCGGAGATCAACAAGTCGCTCCCCGGGCTGCGCCAGGACGTCGCCGACCTCGCGCGCGTCGTCTATGAACTACGCGCAACGGTAGGAGACCTCTTCGCCCGCCTGCCCGAGTCTCCCTCCGTCGTCGAGAATCCAGACCGAGAGCAGCCGCTGCCGACGGAGCCGCCGGAGCCGCCGGAGCCAGTACAGCCTGAGCAGGGCAGGTTCGCCGACCCCAGATCTCCGCAGGAGCCGGACACCGCCGCCCCCGTGGACGAGGACGCTGAAACCGGCAGTGCGGCTGTCTCTGAGCCCGGCCGGCCCGGGGAGGGCGCCGAACCCGAGTCCGCAACTGCTCAACGGCAGGCGGCCACCGAGGCAGCCGCCAGCGCACACCCCGGCACGGAGGGAGAATCGGCGAAGGACGGCCTCACCGCGGTACAGAGCCGGCGCGCCGACCACGACATCGTGCTCCGCAGGGCCGCGACCGTCGGCACTGTCCACGTGGTCTGCCACCGCGACATGTGGGACTTCATCCAGGAACACGCCGCGGACATCCCCCACTTCCGTGCCCCGGCTACCCCCTCCGAGGAAGGACACGACCGGCTGAGGATCACCCTGTCCGGCCGTTCTCTCATCGGCGTGCTCATCGGCATGAGCAACACCCGGACCAAGAGCGCGGAATACGGGAAGGACGACGGCACCTGGGCACTGTCCGGCGCCGTGTATGAGCGGCTGGCGCACGACCTCACCACCACCAGCCGAACCGGCGCCGAACCCCTGACCGTGACCTTCGACGACGGCATCAACGACGTCCCCGACGCCCAGTGACCTGACCGGCTTTGGGACTGCTGAACCCATCTCCACAGCGTGGGCTGACCCTGCGGTAGTTTCAAAACGTTCCGTCCCTCGACAACCACAATGCCGAGGGACGGAACGTTGCCGCGGATGCCTGGCTACGCGATCCAGACGATGTTCAGGACCGTCAGGCTGTCCAGGGGCCGGTTGATCCAGAAGGTGAGGGAGAGCTGGCCTACGGCCGCGTAGCGGACGTCCTCGCCCTCGTCGTCGTCGGTGTCGAACTGCCGAAACCCCCACGGATCGGCGGCGGCCGCGGCGAGGATGTCCCACATGGTGTCCACCGCGTGCTCGGGCAGGGAGCCGAGAACCTTGGCGGCCGGGGCGCAGACGCGGACCGCGTACGGCGACGGGCTCACACGCAACGGCGGCGGAGCTGCGCCAGGCCGACGGTGTCGCTGTCGTCGTAGCCGGAGGCGACGAACGCGTCGACGGCCGGGGCGTGCGCGATGCGGCCCTGCCAGTCCTGGACGACCTCGTACAGCCCGGCGAGGGAGAACGTGCGCCGGGATTCCTCGAGGGCGGCCGACTACTCCCGCTCGAAGGCTGGCACCCAGGTGTTCGCTCGCTTGTCGGCGCGCAGCTGGGCGAGGAGTTCGGCCGGCGCACCGGGCGCGGGGGTGTACGGAGTGAGGGGTGCGTGATCAGGCTGCGCGCTCATCGGCTTTTCCTCTTCTTCATAGGAAGGGCGCGGCCGCACACCGTCGCTTCGTCGTCCGTGCCCCAGCTGCGACATGCCGCCCTGCCACCGCTACAGGGCGGGGCTAGAGGTCCTGGACGGCCCGCAGCGCTTCATCGACGCGGCCCATGGTCGCGGGATCGACGGGCCCGAGGAGTTTCGCACCATCGAACCGGGCGGCGCGCAGTTGGACAATGTTGACCGCGACCGCGGTACACGGGATCGGATCACCGATCACGACCGACATGGCCGTATCGGGGTACTTGCCGCTGTCGTGCAGCACAATCACGAGGAGGGCTCCGTACGTCTCCTCCAGGCCGCTCAGACTGATGACGAGGACGTTGCGGCCGTCGGGCAGGGCCCAGATCTCACCGCGATTCACAGGGCGTCGCCCTCGCCCGCCAGGTCGTCGTCCAGGCCGAGCGCGGCGAGCCGGCGTCCGGCATCGAGGGTGGCGGCGCGGCGGGCGGCCCGCACGACGTACGCGTTCACGCTCAGCCCGGCATCCGAAGCCGCCGTCCGGAGCGAGGGCGCGAGTTCGCCGGGGATGCGCAGGGTCATGGTGGTGACAGACATGGTTGCAGGATAGCCACCGGTTCACGGTGGCGTAAGACGGTTGCGCAGCTGGCCGTCTTCTTCGCGGGAAGGGCGCTGCCGCACGGCGTGGTGCGGAGCATGGTGGTAATCCGCCGGCGGCGCGGCGTCGCCGGCGAGGTGGTGGACCGGTACGCTCGCGCGGCCCTCGGGGATCGGCCCGAATCACGTATGCCCGGGGCCGTCCTCAGCGGTGATGTCTTCGCCGCAGTGCGCGCACAGGCGTGGCTCGGGCAGCTGCTCGGTGTCGGTGATCTGCCGCAGCAGGTACAGCATCCGCTCGGCGCTCCCTGGCGCCACGGCCGCCATCCGGCGCCCGTCCGGCGTGACTTCGCTCCGCCATTGCGCGGTCAGCCGGGACATCTCGTGGACCTGCCCGGGCGGCAGGGACCAGGTGGCGCCCTGTGAGCGCAGCCCGGCGGCGAGGTCGTCCAGGTCGCGGTGGCTCCAGATCAGCACGGTGAGCTGGGAGAGGATCGCAAGGAGCGTGTCGGCGCCCGAGCGCGGGTCGCCGGCGCCCGGCGGGATGCCCTTGGCGCGGGCGGCGACCAGGCGCAGCAGTGGATCGGCGAGGATCTTTCCATTGACGTCGGTGACGGTGATCTTGGCCGCTGCCGGGCTGCGGCGGGTGCCGGAGGGAGTGTGGCCGCGCTCGGTGTAGTCGACGTGCAGCAGCCCCAGTGGCCGCTGGCCGTGGTGCAACAGGTCTTGGGCGGTGTGGACCGCATCCTCGCGTTCGCGGGCGGCTTCCTCCTGGCGCCGGCGAAGGCCGCGGATGTGCCAGCACGTCAGACACAGGGCGCCGTAGGGCTCCGTCGCGATCGGTGCGACGTCGGGCCGGGCCCCGCAGTCCCCGCACACCCGGGCGGAAGTTGACCGGGCGCGGGCAGAGGCCAGTTGGGCGGCCGTGGACGCGGTCGGCTCAGACCGTTCGATGAGGTAGAGGGTGATCGTGGCCTTCCGGCCGATCCCGTTGAGGCCGTCGACGGTGGCAGCCGGCGGACCCGGCCGCCGCGGAAGATCCATGGCCTTGAGCTGCGCGGCGGTGGCGTAGGTCCGTGGGACATCCCGCCACGAGGTGAAATGCGGCAGGCGGGTACTGGCATCCGAGTTCGGCATGAGGGCCTCCGTAGCTTGGTGGATGACCGGAACGGGCGGCGGGGCCCGGCGAGCGCACCACCGGGGCCGCGCGGGTACCGCTACGAGGAGAGGGCACGGGCGACGGCCTGGGCGTGCTCGCGCAGCGGCAGATCCTGCTGGTCCCAGGTCGCCGCGATGTAGTTGAGGAGCTCGGCCGTCGCGCGCTCCGAGTCGCTCGGTTCGCTGCTGAGGACCTGAGCGGCGACGGCGGCGAGGTCGACGGATGGGGAGGCTGGCTCTTCCCTCCCGTAGCCGGGACGGGGGACGACGGCCAGGCGCAGGGTGTACTCGTTGCCGGTGCGGGTGAGCGCAGTGATGGTGTCGAGGTTGAGTGGCCCGAAGGATTCCTGTTCGAGGGCGGCGCGGATGAAGTGCGGGTGGTTGCCGATCGCTGCGACGACGGCGTCCCAGGCGTAAGCCACCCGCTCAGCATCGGGGTCCGGCTCCACGGCGGCCAGGGAGATTTCGAAGCCGGTGCCGTCGGCGTCACGGAACCAGACGGTCTTCTCGCCGGCCGCGGCGGGGGCGACGAACCTGATGTGTGGGCTGCGGCGCAACGCTTCGGTGATGCAGGTTGCGGCGTCTTCGGCGTCTTGTGGCACGGCCGCTTCGGGGTTGTGCACGGGACTGCTCCCATGGAGTCGGGGATGATTGCGTCAGAGGCGGGCCCCCGGCAGTTGCGATGCCGGGGACCCGCCTCATGGTGCAGACGTCAGCTGGCCGGGGTGAGGGCCAGGGTGTAGTGCCGGCCGGTGGCCAGGTGGACCGTGAGGGCGTCGCCGTTGGCGGTGGCGGCCCGGTAGGCGGGGTGGGCCAGGAGCGCCGGGACGACGACGTCGCGCAGCACGTCGGCGGCGGGAGCGTTGGCCGGGGCCGGGGCGCCGGTCGACTGGAAGACCTCGCCGTCGGGGCCGTGCTGGAAGTCGAGCACCCAGGTGCTCCCGGCCGCGGTGAAGACGATGTCACCCGCCGCGTCGGCGTCGGTGACGTCGCTGGTACCCGAGTGCGCCTCCAGGACGTCGGCCAGGCGTACGGCCTCTTCGTCCACGGCGCTCAGCGGGCTCTTTTCCAGATCGATGAGCGAGATGTCGGTGGTCATGGTCCAGCCTTTCGGTTTGCGGATTCTTACCTGGTGAACGATTCCTCGTCTAAAAGGAAACGTCCAGATAGTCGATATCATTGATTTCGACGTCTGATAGTCCCATGGCGCGGCTCCCGCCGTCCTGGAAATAGATTTCTTTGAACCCTTCGGCGATGATTTCGCGCATCTGCTGGTCGCTGGCTCCCGCGGTGCGGGCGTCGAAAAGGCGCTGCGCGTACGCCGGGGGCAGGTGCACGGTCAGGCGCCGGAACCGTCCGTCGTCGGTCGTGCCGACCGCCGCGGTGTACCCGAACCGCGCCCTCGTCTCCACCGTGATCCCACCCGAGGCGGCGGCCTGGCGCTGCCGGAGCTTGCGCACTCGCGGCTGCCACCGCTTGCGCACCGCGCTGTCGATCTTCGCGGCGACGTCGGCGCGGGCGTGCTTGCGGGCGCCGCGCCGGTAGCGATTGACGGAGTCGGCAGTGACCCCGAGCTCCGCCGCGACGGCCTTCGCGCTGCCCAACTGCTTGAGCAGGTAGCCGATCTGACCCTTCAGCGTCTTCGGCGGGTCCTTGGTGAACGCCTCGCGGTCGGCCCGCTCGATCGCGTCCTCGATCTCCCCCACCGTCTACTCCCCATCGTCCAGGACGGCGTCGCCGCCCTTGATGTGGCGGGCCGGGTTCAGGCCCTTCTCCATCAGGTCGACCGCCCACAGCATCGACTGCACGCCCTCCAGCTTCGCCAGGCCCGGGGTGGGGCCGAGGCGGAACCCGCCGGGCTGCGGCTTACCGGACGCGGCATACGGAAGAAAATCGAGCGGACTCTCACCGGGGCTCGGGTAGACGACGCAGTCGGACAGCACGGCCAGCGGGTACAGGCCGGTCAGTTTCACCATGTTGTTGAGCTTGCGGTGCATGTTGACCCGCGCCTTGCTGATGACGGCGGCCCGGATGTCGGGGCGCCACGTCGGCCGCGCGAGGGCCGGCCACGGCTCGCCCTCCTTGTAGTGGCGGCCCTGCGGGCGCTCGCGCAGCTTGCCGACACCGCCCTTCACCGTCGCCTTGATCGCGGACAGGACCGCGCTCAGGGCCGGGTCGACCTGCTTGTGCCGCTCCATCGCCGCGAGGAACTCCGCGTCCGACAGGTCCTTCGTGACGCCCATCTCGGCGAGCGTGTCGACGTACGCGGTCTTGAGGCGGTCGTGCCACGGGTCGAGGTACGCGCCGGTCTCCCGCCGCAGGTACGCCTCGATCGGGTGCACATCGTGCCCGAGCTCCTGGGCGTAGGCGACCGTGTGCGTCTGGTACCAGGCAGGTCCCGTCGGGCGGGAGCCGTCCGGCGTGAACGGCGACGGCAGACGCGGGTCCAGCTCGATGTGGGACAGGTCGACCAGCCAACTCCCGGGGATCTTCGGGTTGAACGTCGGGGCGTGGAAGTGGTCCGGCCCGGACAGGCCGACGACCAGGCGCGCCGCGGCGGCGAGGAACGCGGTATTGAGGTCGAGGCCGACCGCGTACGGCAGCGTGCACTCCTCATCCGTCAGCAGGCTCGCATCGCGCACCCACTGGTACGCCTCCTCGTTCAGGAAACCGCCCTTCCAGCCGGAGTTCACGACAACGGGGTGTTCCGGGGTGGCCTCCGGCGGCGCCGGGTCCATCGGCTCGCTGCCCAAGGAACCCGAGTTGTGGCCAGGGACCCAGTTGCCGGTGGCCGGGTCCTGCACGGCCTTCGTCGGCGGGCGCATGGCGGTCATCAGCTCCAGCCCGGAGACGGCGGTGGAGCCACGCGGGGTGATGACCCGCATCGCGTAGACGCCGAGGACGCGGGCGATGTCGGCCGGCGCCATCTCCGCGACGCCGGGCCACGACCGCTCATCGAGCGCGTCCCACGACAGGACCGCCAGCTGCACGCACTGCCGCTCGCGGCCCTGCGCCTTGCGGTAGATCCGCGCCCACGGGCCGAACCCGCGCTGCGTCAGCTGCCACCGGGCCTTCGTGACCTGCTTGACCACGGGGTGGTCCTCGGGCAGGCGCAGGGAGCGGCGCTGCTCGTGGCCCTCCAGGCGCTCGGGCAGCCCCAGCTTCACCGCGGCTGCCGCAGTGAGCACGATCAGCGGATCGGAGTCCTTGCCGTACCGGTTGAGCTTCGACGCGCCGAGGCCGGACTCGCGCAGCGTCCACTCCACCAGCTCCACCACCGTGGTCGCCGGGCAGTCCAGCACGAGGCCGCCCACGGCGTACGCGGAACCGTCGCCGTCCAGCACGGCGAGCGGCCCGTGCGGGAAGCGCGGGTCGGTCGCGGGAGCGGCGGCCTTTCTCGCCGCCGGGCGGCGGGACGACGTTGCCCGGCCCACGGCCGGATGCTCGGGCACGGCCGGGGCCTCCACCGGTGCGGCGGTCTTCGCCTCCGGCTCGGGGGCGGCGGGGCCGGTGAACGTCTGCGGCACCTGCGGCTGCGGTGCGGCCACCGCGGCCGGGGCGGAGGGAGCTGCATGGGCGGGGTACTTCGCCGCCCACCCGTTCAGTAGCCGCTGGTACGCCTCCAGGCGCGGCGGCTTCGGCTCGGAGCGGCCGTTCTCCCAGTTCTTCACCGTCTGGGTCGTTGACTTCAGGGCCTGCGCGAGGCGGGCTTGAGTGATGCCGGCGGCCTCACGGAGTCGGGCGCGCTCGGCCGGGGGCGGGAGCTGCGGTTCCTCCGCCAGCAGGGCGTCGATGTTCGCGAACAGCTCTTCCTCAGATGCCATGTCTACCTCCACTCGGAACGCTAGCATCTTTTAACCCCCTCGCACTAATTTTTTACCCCTCTATTTTAACCCGTTCGGTCAATGTGTGGTGTGTGGTGTGGTGGCACCCGGAACCGACGGCGATCCTCCAGGAGGAGCGGGAGCGCGCGCAGACCACGGCCCACTGCGCCGCCGGACGGCGGCGCCCCCCATGTCGTCTGCCACGGAGAAGTCAGTGGAGTCTGCCACTGGATGTCAGTGGTTCTGCCATGAGGCGTGTCAGTAGGTGCTGGCGTCGTCGGCGTCGGTGAGGCGGAGGCTGTACCGGACGTCGTCGGCCAGGACGGCGGTGCTGTCGTCCGCGCGGACCAGGAGCCCGGCGTTGAGAAGGCCCGCGACGGTGGCCGCGGTCGGTTCCTCGGGGTCGGTGGAGACGGAGCCTTCGTAGGACGCCTGGAACAGCACGGCCGCGTCCTGCCGACTGAGGACGTCGCGTTGGAGCGGCCGGTAGTGCGGGTCGTCCGGGTGCCGCCACGGTTCGGTGTGGTCGGCGGGGTGGACCCGGTTCATCTGCCGGTCGCTGAGAACGTCCAGGCGCGGGCTGAGGGTGAAGTGGGCGGGGGCCGCGCGTCGCAGGGCGTACGGGCCGGCGAGGTGGGGGTAGGCCCAGGCCCGTTCGATGGCGTCGCTGACACGGTCGAGGTCCCAGCCGAGGGACTCGGCGAGGAAGTCGGCGGTGAGGGGGGCGAGCGTGAAGCCGCCCCTGAGCGGGTGGGGCGCGGCGGAGCGGCCGTGGCCGCGTACGTCGTACAGGACGACGTGGAA
>NZ_JAIUKE010000398.1 GCF_020176795.1 Streptomyces sp. 8L | reverse complement strand
CCCCGTACGCCTTCGGCCCCGGACAGCGGCCCGCCGCCTCCCCCTCCCGGTTCTGCCCCTGTTCTCGGACCGGCGTCCGCGCGTCACACCGTCCAGGACGCTTCGAGGTCCACGATGTCCCCGGCCAGCTCGGCGACGTCGGCGGCCGTCTGCGCCCGCAGCGTCAGCCGCTCCACGCGTTCCACGCGGTATTTGCCGTGCTCGGCGGCCGACTGCCACATGGACAGCACCAGGAACTCGTTGCCGGGGGCGTCGCCGAACAGACCGCGCACCATTCCGGGCGAGCCGGCCATGGCCGGATTCCACACCTTCTCCTGCATGAGCGCGAAATGCTCGACGCGCTCCTCGTGCACCCTGCTGTGCGCGACGCGCACGACATCGGCGTCGGTGAAGCGGGGTTCGAAGCCGGTCTTCACATCGAAACGGTGGTCGAAGAGCTTGACCTGGCTCTCCTTGAACGTCCCCGACTGCGCGGCGGCGAGCCGGTCGTGGGAGCGTGCCATGAACGAGTCGTAGAAGGCGCGGCTCTCCCAGAACGCGAAGACGTGGGCCACACCGGAACGTGTCCTGCTCCAGCCTCCGCCCTGCCCCCGGAACCCCGGCTCACCGAGCAACCCCGCCCACTTCCGCTGCCCGCGTTCGAATCCTCGACGGTCGATCACAGTGCAGTGAGTCCACTTGACCAGCACCGCGCCATCGTACGGCCCAGGGCGTGGCGCCGGTCACGACGCAGCCCTCGTGGCCCGCTGTCGGTGGTGCGGTCTAGCCTTGTCACCAAGGGCCGGTCACGTGGCAGAACCGGCCCCCTTCACGGGGAGGCGACACCGGTGGGAAGCGCCAACAAGGGCTTGTCGAAGATCGAGGTCATGCTCAAGTGGGACCCCAGCCCGCTGGGCGCGCCCGACCACGATCTCGACCTGATCGCAGGCACGTTCACCGCGGACGCCCCGCACGGGCCGCCCGCCTACCTCGTCCACTTCGACAGCCGTTCACCCGACGGCACGATCACCCTGAACCGCGACAGCAAGACCGGCCAGGGCCTCGGCACCGACGAGGAGATGACGCTCGAACTCGACCGGCTGGGCGACGCGTACACCCGCGTGCTCGTCGGTGTCGCGATTCAACAGGGCGACGGCGAGCTGACGTTCGGCGAGGTGGCACAGCCGCACCTGCGGGTGGTCGAGGACCGCGACGAACTCGCGCAGTACGACTTCGGCGAGGTGCCGGACGCGACGGCGGCGACACTGGGCGAGTTCTTCCGAGAGCCGGGCGGTGTCTGGCAGTTCCGCAGGAATGTGCGTGGTTTCCAGCAGGTCGACGCCCAGACATTCGGACAGCGGATGGGCGAGGCCTGACGCGGCGCGCGGCCGAGCAGCTTCGGCGGGCCTGAGGCGCCCTGAGTCCGCCGAAGTGACCGAGGCGGCCTGAGGCGCCCATCCCGGCACTTCCGGCCGTTCTCCGCACACGGATTGCTCGACGCCACGTCAGGTCGCCCCCGGACCACGCCAGTTGGTCGATGCCAGACCCGTCGGCATCAGGTCGGTCGGCGTCAGAGCACTCGGCCCTCGGGCCCCTCGTCGCATCCCTGCCGCCGCGCGGACACGAACGAGGCGGCGAAGCCGGGGAACCCGGCTCCACCGCCTCGGAGCTCTCAGCCGCTCAGCCACTCAGCCGGGCGGGTGTCCACCACCCGCACCGCCGACCGGCCGGGGCGGCCGTGCGACCGCTCAGCTGCACCCGCTCGTCGAGCCGCAGCCCTCGCAGATGTAGCAGGAACCGGCGCGCTGCATCTTCGTACCGCAGGAGAAGCAGAGCGGCGCGTCCGCGCTGATTCCCAGCTGCATCTCGACCAGTTCGGCGGAGGTGTGCGCCTCCTGCGGGGCCGGCGCCGCGGCCACCGGCGCCTGCGCCGTGGAGTCCGGGGTGACGACCGCCTTCAGGGACGGCTCCGGCCGCGGCGCGGCGGCCTGGGCCAGGGACTGGGCCTCCGTCTCGTCGTCCGCGTCGGACGGCTCGTACGAGCCGGTGTCGAGGTGGCGCTGACGCTCCTCGGCCGAGTGGATGCCGAGCGCGGAGCGCGTCTCGAAGGGCAGGAAGTCCAGCGCCAGGCGGCGGAAGATGTAGTCCACGATGGACTGCGCCATCCGCACGTCGGGGTCGTCCGTCATGCCGGCCGGCTCGAAGCGCATGTTGGTGAACTTCGAGACGTACGTCTCCAGCGGCACGCCGTACTGGAGGCCGACGGAGACCGCGATGGAGAAGGCGTCCATCATGCCGGCGAGGGTCGAGCCCTGCTTCGACATCTTCAGGAAGACCTCGCCGAGGCCGTCGTCCGGGTACGAGTTCGCCGTCATGTAGCCCTCGGCGCCGCCGACCGTGAAGGACGTGGTCAGGCCGGGACGGCCCTTCGGCAGGCGCTTGCGGACCGGGCGGTACTCGATGACCTTCTCGACCGTCTCGCGGATGGCCTCCTCGGTCTTCTCCGTGACGGCCTTCTTCTCCTCTTCCTTCTTCTTGGCCGAGAGGGGCTGGCCGACCTTGCAGTTGTCGCGGTAGATCGCGAGGGCCTTGATGCCCAGCTTCCAGGCCTCGAAGTAGATCTCCTCGACCTCTTCGACCGTGGCGGACTCGGGCATGTTGACCGTCTTCGACAGCGCGCCGGAGATCCACGGCTGGATGGCCGCCATCATGCGGACGTGGCCCATCGCGGAGATGGAGCGCTCGCCCATGGCGCAGTCGAAGACCTCGTAGTGCTCGGGGCGCAGGCCGGGGGCGTCCACCACATTGCCGTGCTCGGCGATGTGGGCGACGATCGCCTCGATCTGCTCCTCCTGGTAGCCGAGGCGGCGCAGCGCCTGCGGCACCGTGCCGTTGACGATCTGCATCGATCCGCCGCCGACGAGCTTCTTGAACTTGACCAGCGCGAGGTCCGGCTCCAGGCCCGTGGTGTCGCAGGACATCGCGAGACCGATGGTGCCGGTCGGGGCGATGACGGACGCCTGCGCGTTGCGGAAGCCGTTCTTCTCGCCGAGGCGCTGCACGTCCTGCCAGGCCTCGGTCGCCGCGGCCCAGATCGGCGTGTCGAGGTCGTCCACGCGGACAGCCTTGCCGTTCTCGTCGGCGTGCTGCCGCATGACGCGCTTGTGCGCGGAGGCGTTGCGCGCGTAGCCGTCGTACGGGCCGACGATGGCGGCCAGTTCGGCGGAGCGCCGGTACGCGGTACCCGTCATCAGCGAGGTGACGGCGCCGGCGAGGGCGCGGCCGCCGTCGGAGTCGTACGCGTGGCCCGTCGCCATCAGCATGGCGCCGAGGTTGGCGTAGCCGATGCCGAGCTGGCGGAAGGCGCGGGTGTTCTCGCCGATCTTCCGCGTCGGGAAGTCCGCGAAGCAGATCGAGATGTCCATCGCGGTGATGACCAGCTCGACGACCTTGGCGAACCGCTCGGCCTCGAAGGACTGGTTGCCCCTGCCGTCGTCCTTGAGGAACTTCATCAGGTTCAGCGAGGCGAGGTTGCAGGACGTGTTGTCCAGGTGCATGTACTCGCTGCACGGGTTCGAGCCGTTGATCCGGCCGGACTCGGGGCAGGTGTGCCAGTGGTTGATCGTGTCGTCGTACTGGATGCCGGGGTCGGCGCAGGCCCAGGCGGCCTCGGCCATCTTCCGGAACAGCGACTTCGCGTCGACCTCTTCGATGACCTCGCCGGTCATGCGCGCCTTGAGGCCGAACTTCCCGCCGGTCTCGACGGCCTTCATGAACTCGTCGTTGACCCGGACGGAGTTGTTCGCGTTCTGGTACTGGACGGACGTGATGTCGTCGCCGCCCAGGTCCATGTCGAAGCCCGCGTCGCGGAGAGCGCGGATCTTCTCCTCCTCCGTGACCTTCGTCTTGATGAAGTCCTCGATGTCGGGGTGGTCGACGTCCAGGATGACCATCTTGGCCGCGCGGCGGGTGGCGCCGCCCGACTTGATGGTGCCGGCGGAGGCGTCGGCGCCGCGCATGAAGGAGACGGGCCCCGAGGCGTTGCCGCCGGAGGAGAGGAGTTCCTTGGAGGAGCGGATGCGGGAGAGGTTCAGGCCGGCGCCAGAGCCGCCCTTGAAGATCATCCCCTCTTCCTTGTACCAGTCGAGGATCGAGTCCATGGAGTCGTCCACGGACAGGATGAAGCAGGCCGAGACCTGCTGCGGCTGGGGCGTGCCGACGTTGAACCACACCGGCGAGTTGAAGCTGAAGATCTGGTGCAGGAGCGCGTAGGCGAGCTCGTGCTCGAAGATCTCCGCGTCCGCCGGGGAGGCGAAGTAGTGGAAGTCCTCGCCCGCCTTGCGGTACGTCTTCACGATGCGGTCGATGAGCTGCTTGAGACCGGTCTCGCGCTGCGGCGTCCCGAGCGCGCCGCGGAAGTACTTGCTGGTGACGATGTTGACCGCGTTCAGCGACCAGAAGTCGGGGAACTCGACGCCGCGCTGCTCGAAGTTGACCGAGCCGTCGCGCCAGTTGGTCATGACGACGTCGCGCCGCTCCCAGGCCACCTCGTCGTACGGGTGCACTCCGGGCGTGGTGTGGACGCGCTCGACCCGGAGCCCCTTGCCGGCCTTGGCCCCCTTCGACCGGGAACTCCGTGCCTGGCCACTCGTCGTCTCTGTCATGCCGCCTCCCATATACGTACAAAAACACTCGCGAGCGCCCTGTTGTTCCAGGTCGCGGGCATATGTGTGACACCTCGGGCGCGGTGCGCCCGGGGCAAGTTCGTGGCCGCCGCCGGCCCGCCGGGCGCGGGGCCCGGCCCGGTCAGCCGGCGGCGGTGGCGGGCTCGGGGGACTCGGGTCCCCCGCCGTCCGCACGGTCCTGCTCCCCCACGGGAGGCCGCTCCCGCAGCTCCCCGATGGCCGCCTCGAAGTCCTCCAGCGAGTCGAACGCCCGGTACACCGACGCGAACCGCAGGTAAGCGACGAGGTCGAGCTCACGCAGCGGTCCGAGTATGGCGAGGCCCACGTCGTGGGTCGTCAGCTCGGCACTCCCGGTGGCGCGCAGCTGCTCCTCGACCCGCTGGCCGAGCTGGGCGAGCGCGTCCTCGGTGACCGGCCGGCCCTGGCAGGCCTTCCGCACGCCGGTGATGACCTTGGTGCGACTGAAGGGCTCCGTCACACCGCTCCGCTTGATCACCATCAGTGACGCGGTCTCCACCGTCGTGAAGCGGCGGGAGCACTCGGGGCACTGCCGGCGCCGCCGGATGGCGGTCCCGTCGTCGGTCGTACGGCTGTCGACGACGCGGCTGTCGGGGTGCCTGCAGAAGGGACAGTGCACGTTTCCCGCTCCTCCCTCACTGCACGGCTGAATAGCTTCGCGATGGCTCGAAAGCGCCCCCGGGAAGCTGTTCTCCAGCATAGCCGCACCACAATCTGTGGGCGACAGCGACTACCCAACCACTACATGTAGGGCTTGGACCGAACTTTACGTTCTCGCGCGTGTCGTGCGCCCGCAGGCGCCCGAGGCCGTGCGGCCGTCCAGGTCGGGCCCGAGATTACGTGACGCGAGAGGCGGTCGGGACGCCGGGGCACCCCCCGGGCGGCACCGCATGTACACACTCCCCACACCTCCATAGAGGGCGTGGCGAGACCCCGGAGATCTCCGACCGGCCGGGACCCGCCACCGCGCGGGCGGTACGGTGACGTCACGCGGCGCGACCGGCGGAGCACGACCGGGCACCGCCGGCCGGACGGATGGACCCCGGCGCGGGACACCCGCACCGGCCGTGTTCACTGGGGAGCGGACGCCCGCGCGGAAGGATGCCCGCGCCGCGCGGCGGAGGGTCCGCCTGGCGTCCGCCGGGGGTCCCTCCGGCCTCACCCAGAGGTCCGTCCGGCGCCCGCCGGAGCCCGTCCGTCCGGAGCCCGTCGGAGGCCCCGAACGCGGGCTCGGGACCGGGCCCACCCCGTGCACACGGACGTTCACAGAGCGTGCTCATACACCCAACTGAGGTGTTCGGGAACCGTACTTCGGACTTTTTCACTCGAACGTGTGTTTGGCGCAACCTTTCGAAAGCCATTACCGTTGTGCAGCAGGGAGAACACACCTGAGAGGGGCCCGATGTGACCACGACCGCCGACAGTGCCGCCATCACCGCGCAGGACCACGCCGCGCGCCGCTTCGAGCCGGTACACGCCGTGACGGAACCCGTCGCCACGGACCAGGAGGGCCTCGCCAAGGCCACCCGGTCCCTGCCGGGCCGACCTCCCGGAATCCGGGCGGACAGCACAGGACTCACAGACCGTCAGCGCCGGGTCATCGAGGTCATCCGCGACTCCGTGCAGCGCCGCGGGTATCCGCCGTCGATGCGCGAGATCGGCCAGGCGGTCGGCCTGTCGAGCACGTCGTCCGTGGCGCACCAGTTGATGGCGCTGGAGCGGAAGGGCTTCCTCCGCCGCGACCCGCACCGGCCTCGCGCGTACGAGGTCCGCGCCTCCGACCAGCCGACGAGCCAGCAGACGGACACGACGGGCAAGCCCGCGGCCTCGTACGTGCCGCTGGTCGGCCGGATCGCGGCCGGCGGCCCGATCCTGGCGGAGGAGTCCGTCGAGGACGTGTTCCCCCTGCCCCGCCAACTGGTGGGCGACGGCGAGCTGTTCGTACTCAAGGTGGTCGGCGACTCGATGATCGACGCCGCGATCTGCGACGGCGACTGGGTGACGGTGCGGCGCCAGCCGGTCGCCGAGAACGGCGACATCGTGGCCGCGATGCTCGACGGCGAAGCCACCGTGAAGCGCTTCCGCCGCGAGGACGGGCATGTGTGGCTGCTGCCGCACAACGCCGCGTACCAGCCCATCCCGGGTGACGAGGCGACGATCCTGGGCAAGGTCGTGGCCGTCCTGCGCCGCGTCTGACCCTGTCGGGACGCTGGTCCCGCACGGCGACGGCGCCCCGCTCATGAGCGTCGGCGGCCGTCTGTCCACCGCCGCCGACGTCGGGTACCGGTCGGGCCCCGCGGCCTCATCCCTCTCCCTCGCCCGACCGCCCCGTACGACCGCGACACTCCGTGTACGGCCCCGAGCCGCCCCCGTGCCCCGAGCACGGCGGTCCGGGGCCGTACGGCATCCCGGCGCGTCCCCCGGAGCCCGCGGGCGCTACTTCCCCTCGGCCCTGGCCGCCGCGTCGATCGCCGCCAGCGACTTGCGGACCTGGTTGCGGTCCGTCGTGTACCAGAAGTCCGGGAGCGACGAGCGCAGATAGCTCCCGTAGCGGGCCGTGGCCAGACGCGGGTCGAGGACCGCCACCACGCCCTTGTCCCCCGTGGCCCGGACCAGGCGTCCCGCGCCCTGCGCCATCAGCAGCGCCGCGTGGGTGGCGGCCACCGCCATGAAGCCGTTGCCCCCGCCCTGCTCCACCGCCTTCTGGCGGGCGCTCATCAACGGGTCGTCGGGCCGCGGGAACGGAATCCTGTCCATCACCACCAGCTGCGAACTCGGCCCCGGCACGTCCACGCCCTGCCACAGCGACAGCGTGCCGAACAGGCAGGTGCGCGGGTCGGCCGCGAAGCCCTTGATCAGCTCGCCGAGCGTCTCCTCGCCCTGGAGCAGGATCGGCATGTCCAGCCGCCCGCGCAGTTCCTCGGCCGCCGCCTGCGCCGCCCGCATGGACGAGAACAGCCCGAGGGTGCGCCCGCCCGCCGCCTCCACCAGCTCGGCCAGCTCGTCCATCATGTCGCCGCGCGAGCCCTCGCGGCCCGGGGTGTTCAGATGACGGGCCACGTAGAGGATGCCCTGCTTGGGGTAGTCGAACGGCGAGCCGACGTCGACGCCCTTCCACTGCGGCACCTCGTCGCCTCCCGTGCCCTCGGGCGCGAGCCCCAGCGACGCGCCCACGCCGTTGAAGTCGCCGCCGAGCCGCAGCGTGGCCGACGTCAGCGTCACCGAGCGGTCCTCGAACAGCTTCTCCCGCAGCAGGCCCGCCACCGACAGAGGCGCCACCCGCAGCGAGGCCCCGAAGCGGTCGTGCCGCTCGTACCAGACGACGTCCCACTCCGAGCCGTTCGCGATGCGCTCCGCGACTCCGTGCACCGCCTCGACGGACGCCATGGCCTGCTTGCGCACGACGTCCTCGTCCTGGACGTTCCTGTCCCGCGTGGTGCCGAGGGCCGTGATCACCGTACGGGCCGCGTCCCGCAGCGCCATCAGCGCGTACGCCAGGTCCTCGGGAATCTCTTCGAGGCGGCCAGGCAGCGCCAGCTCCATCAGCCGCTCGAACGTCTCCGCCGCCGTCTGGAGCGCGTCCGCCGCCTTCTCGTTCACCAGTTTGGCGGCGCGGCGCACCGCGCGGTTGACCTGCCCCGGCGTGAGCTCGCCCGTCGCCACCCCGGTCACCCGCGAGACCAGCTCGTGCGCCTCGTCCACGATCAGCACCTCGTGCTGCGGCAGGACGGGCGCGCCCTCGATCGCGTCGATGGCCAGCAGCGCGTGGTTGGTCACCACCACATCCGCGAGCTTCGCGCGCTCGCGCGCCAGCTCGGCGAAGCACTCCTGGCCGTACGCGCACTTCGAGGCGCCCAGGCACTCCCGCGAGGACACCGAGACCTGCGCCCAGGCGCGGTCCGAGACGCCCGGCGTCAGGTCGTCGCGGTCCCCGGTCTCGGTCTCGTCGGCCCAGTCGCGCATGCGCAGCAGGTCCTGGCCCAGCCTGCTGGTCGGGGCGGCGGCCTCGAACTGGTCGAACAGGCCGTCCTCCTCGTCCTGCGGCATGCCCTCATGGAGGCGGTGCAGGCACAGGTAGTTGCTCCGGCCCTTGAGCATCGCGAACTCCGGGCGGCGGCGCAGCAGCGGGTGCAGCGCCTCGACCGTCCGCGGCAGATCGCGCTCCACGAGCTGGCGCTGGAGGGCGAGCGTCGCCGTCGCGACCACCACCCGCTCCCCGTGGGCCAGCGCGGGCACCAGGTAGCCCAGCGACTTTCCGGTGCCGGTCCCGGCCTGGACCAGCAGATGGGACGGGGTGTCGATGGCCTCGGCCACGGCCTGGGCCATGGCGGCCTGGCCGGGCCTCTCCACACCGCCGACGGCGGTGACGGCGGCATGGAGGAGCTCGGGGAGTGATGGCTTCGTCATAGCGCGACCACCCTACGACCCGCCGCTGACAGTGGCGGCCACACTCCCGGCGCCGCACCCGGTCCAGGGCCGCGGGCCCGGGCCCGGCCCGCCGCTCAGAGCCCAGGGGGCCGGTGCGATCCGAGCGGGTTGGGCACCGTGCCGTGCACGGCCGCGTGCGGACGCTCGGCCCGGTCGCGGTAGCCGTCGAGGTGGAGGCGGTTGCGGTTGAGGCAGAGCCGCTCGATGCGTGGCGTCAGCAGGTCGAAGATCTCGAAGCGGTCCTTGAGTTCGGGGAAGCGCGCGTGGTGGTGCAGGATCTCCGCCCGTACGAGGGACCAGAACTCCGCCTCCGGCACCCCGAGTTGTTCCTCGCAGAGCGGCGCGAGGAAGCGGAAGACCCCGACGAAGAGGCCGGAGTGGATGAACTGCGTCAGGAAGCCGGGGTCCTCGGTCAGCAGGATGTCCCTGACGTCGTCCGGCATGGAGGTGTGCTCGGGCAGCGGGACGGAGCTGACGTTCACGTCGTCGACGAAGTCCTTGATCGCGAGACGGCTCGGCGCCTCGCCCTCGTCGAAGATCACGATGGCGTTCTCACCGTGCGGCGAGAACACCGTCCCGTACCGGTAGAGGAAGTGCAGGAGCGGGGGCAGCAGCGCGTGGAACAGCCGGCGCAGCCACTGCTCGGGCGGGAGGCCGGAGCGTTCGACCAGTTCCGCCGTGAGGGCCCTGCCGTCGGGGTCGGTGTGCAGCAGCGCGGCCAGCGTGCGGGCCCGCTCGCCGGGGGCGAGGCTGGTCAGCAGCGGCTCCCGCCAGATCGCCCCGAGCAGTTCCTTGTACTGGTACGGGGCCTCGGGGAGCCGGTCGTACAGGGGGTGTTCGACGGTCACGGACGCCACCTCGCCCTGGAGGACCACGCGGGTCTCGTCCCGCAGGAACGCGTCGTTGTCGCGCAGTCCGAGCACCCAGGCGGTCACGGCGGGAGCGGCGAGCGTGCGCCTGGTCGGCAGGCCACGCCACACCAGCGTGTTGAGGATCGACAGCGGGAGTTTGACGGTGTGGCGCTCGGGCCTCGCGATGTTGACGAACGTGCGGATCGACTGCTGCGGCAGCCGCAGGTCGCCGTCGGTGGGCAGCGGCACGATCGCGCCCTCGGCGATCGCGGGCGCGTACAGCTGCACCAGGACCTCGTCCCACTGCCAGGGGTGCACGGGCAGGTAGAGGTAGTCGGCGGGGTCGAGTCCGCGCGCCCGCAGCACGCCGTCGAACGCGGCACGGACGGGGCCGTCCAGCTCCATGCCGTACAGCTGCTCCGGACGGCTGACGGCGCCGGTGCCGCGGTAGGCGGCCAGCCGGGTCGAGACGGCTATCCACGGCAGCGCGGCCGGCGTCCGGGACTCGGGGGCCCAGCGGGCGGTGTCGGTGGCGGAGAAGCCGACGCGGCCCTTGTTGAGCACGATCCAGGGGTGGCCGGTCTGATACCCCTCCAGCTCGGCGTAGCCGAGGTCCGCGAGGCGCCCGGCGGACGCCGCGGCGTGGTCGAGGGCCGCGTCGGCTGCGACGGTGGTGGTCAGTTCGCGTATGAGGTGGCCAAGGGTGTCGCCGTCGATGCCGATGAGGCGGTGCGACAGCATCAGGAACCGCAGCGGATCGGTGAACGGCCGTTCGCCGTCCGCTCCGCGGCGGGCCAGGGACTCCGGATCGACGCGCCAGCTCCCGTACGCCCCGCGGCGGGCGCGGAAGGTGAGGGGGCGGCCGTCGTCCAGGACGAGTGTGTAGCGCCCGGATTCGGGCCCGTCCGGCACGGGCTCGACGATCTCCTCGTAGGCGAACTCGCCGAGCAGTTTGGCGAGCAGCCGGCGGGAGGCCGACTGCCAGCGTTCCGGGGTGAGTTCGGGCGGCGTGTAGAGCGGAAGGGGCGGGCATGACGAGGCGCTGAGTGTGGTGGAGTCGCTGAAGTCATGCACGGGCAACGTCGACACGGGGACTCCTCGGAGCAGAAGCGGTAGGTCCGATCGGTGGTTCGCCTACGACTGTTCGGATGCGTCAGGTCACTTACGGTAGTTCACTCGAAGCGGGAAATCCCCAGGTGGGAGTATGTCGGCCGTTCTGGCGGTTCTTGTCAGATATTTACGCGAAATGCGCGGTCGCGGACCATGAGGGCAGCTCGTTTGTCGGGAAGGTCGACTTCCGCCGCGAAGCGGTAGCCTCCGCTCAGAAAGGCTGACACGGACGGCGTGTTCCGCAGGTCAGGTTCGGCAAGTACGCGCGTACACCGGGGCCGATGGTCGAGAATGTGGTCGGCGACTGCCCGCAGGAGGGCCGAGCCCACTCCCCTGCCCCGGTCCGCCGCGCCGCCCAGCAGCAGATGGACGCCGGTGTCGTGGGGACGCGCGGGGTAGTGGCGCGCGAGCGGGTCGAGGTCGGCGCGGTAGATCTCGAAGTAGCTCATCGGCACGCCGTCGAGGACGCCGAGGCAGGGCATGCTGCGGCCGTCGCCGCCGAGTTGGGTCGCGAGGTGGCGGGCGGTGACCGACTCCGGTCCTGCGAGTTCCCAGAACTCCGCCACTGCCGGATCGTTCATCCACCGTGTGACCAGGGCGAGATCGCGGTCGACGCGTACCGGCACGAGCTGGAAGACACCGACACGCGAGGAGACCGGACCCCAGCCGGCGAGGTCATCGAGAAGCGACGGATCGAAGCGGCGGGAGGCGCGAGGGGTCCTCGGGACGAACGGGAGGCGTGAGCCGTCCCCGGCCCCGCGCTCTGCCCCTGCCTCCGCCTCTGCCTCTGCCTCGCACGAAGCCTTCCGGACGTACGGGACGTACGGGGCGTACGGGGGAC
>NZ_JAIUKE010000397.1 GCF_020176795.1 Streptomyces sp. 8L | reverse complement strand
TACGTGACCATGAACCGTCCCGCTACACTCCCACCGCTCGACATTCACCCAGGTCAAGCCTCAAAGTACTGCTGGAGTACTAATACTCCAGCTGTAGATCGTGATCTTCATGTCTGAGATGCGGCTTGCCGCTGGTAGTGACTGGTGCGCGATCGTGCCTGGTGGCGGCGCCAGTCGGACCAGGCAAGTCGGTGGGCCGAGTCGCGGACGGGCCGGACGACAAGCGCGATGAACAGGCGGCAGATCTCGTTGCAAGACAGCGGGATCAGGTCGTCCGGCGTGGGTCGGTGTGCGTGTTCGTCGGCGCGGACGACAGCGAGGAAGGCGTGGGCCAGCATCGCGAGGGTGACCCATCGGGCCCACGAGGGGTAGCGGCGGACCTGGTGCTCATCCAGCCCGGCCAGTCCTTTCTCGGTCTGGAAGGTCTCCTCCACCCGCCATCGGGAACCTGCGACCTTGACCAGGGTGGCCAGGGATGCCGACATGGTGGAGTGACAGCGGTAATAGGCGAGTTCGCCGGTGCTGCGGTTGCGGCGGATCAGCAGCTGGTGGCGGCCAGGGGATGCCTCGGCGAGGTTGATGACGGCCCAGTCTTAGAAGCGCTGCCCCTTCGCGCCTCGCCCGGCCGAGAGCTTCTGCCAGGCCCGCTTCGGCACCTTCCGCGCCAGGGCATCGGCGCGGAACTTGCCTGCTGCGGTGGGCACTGCGGCCGAGCAGGCCACCGCGAGGACATAGCCAATGCCGCGTTCCTCCAGAGCCGTACGGAGTCTCGGGTTGCCGCCGTAGACCTCGTCCCCGGTGACCCAGCCGACGTGGTGTCCGGCGTCCAGGAACCGTTCGATCATCGTACTGAAGCTTCCCCTTGATCGTGGACACCTGGAGACTGGGATCTTGAGGTTCCAGAGGAAGTAGCGCCAGGTGGGAAGCAAGTACACGAAGCGGTACACCGAGGAGTTCAGGCGGGACGCGATCGCGCTCGTCGACTCCTCGGGCAAGACGGTCACCGCGGTCGCCCGGGAACTCGGCATCAGCTCCGAGTCTCTCCGCGGCTGGTACCGCAAGGCCAAGGCAGACCGGGGTGAGGGCGGCTCCGGTGAGCTGACCAGCGCTGAGCGCCAGGAGCTCAAGCGGCTGCGCAAGCAGGTCCGCGAACAGCAGCAGACGATCGAGATCCTGAAAAAAGCGACGGCCTTCTTCGTGAAGGAGAACGACCGGTGAGCGAGCGGTACCGGTTGATCCACGCGGGGAAGGCGACGTACCCGATCGTTCTGCTGTGCCGGGTGATGAAAGTCGCCCGATCCTCCTACTACGCCTGGTGCGAGGGCGAGGCCGCTCGTCGTGCCCGGCAGGCGGCCGACGACGCGCTCGCGCACGAGATCACCGTGGTGCACATCGCCTCCCGACACACCTATGGCGTCCCGCGCATCCATGCCGAACTGCGGCGCCTGGGCAGACGGGTGAACCGCAAACGCGTCGCCCGCGTGATGCGCGAGCGCGACATCCGCGGCGTCACCCGACGCAAGAGGCATTTGCTGACCCGGCCGGACGCGAAGGCCAAGCCGGCCCCGGACTTGGTCGGCCGCGACTTCCATGCCGAGCGCCCGGCATCAAGCTGGTCGGCGACATCACTTACCTGCCCACCGCCGGGGGCTGGCTCTACCTCGCCTGCTGGCTGGACCTGCCCACCCGCGAGATCGTCGGCTACGCCATGGCCGACCACCACTGTGCCGAGCCCGGCTGCGTGATACACAGCGATCGCGGCAGCGAATACACCTCGGCCCAATTCCGCAACTGAATAAGCGAGTTGGGGTTGCGGCAGAGCTGCGGACGCACCGGATCATGCTTCGACAACGCCGCCGCGGAAAGCTTCTGGGCCCTACTCAAAGAAGAGATCGACACCCGTACCTGGCCCGACCGGGCCACCGCCCGCGCCGAGGTCTTGTCCTTCATCAAGACCTTCTACAACCGCCGCCGCCTACGCAAGCACCGCACGTTCGGCTACCTCACCCCGGCCGAGACCAGGCAACGTCAGCAGCACGCCCTCACGGCACAATGATCACGTCTCCGAGATCACGGGGACTTCATCGACGGCCCATCCCCCTGACAACACCGGGGACCGTGTCCGAGGGTTTGGACGGCCGGTTCGTTCCCGACGACCACCTCGGCGCTGAGACAGGTTCTGCCGTCCTGTTTGACGACGGCGCACAGCGCGTTGCGGCGCAGGGGTGTGACGGACACCCAGACTGGGGCGTCCAGCTCCACCCAGCCTTTGAACGAGACGGACATCCCCGTCACCGTCGTGCCCGGGGCCGGGTGAACCGCGTGCGCGGCCTGGCGGAGCGCTTCCAAGAGGAGCATGCCGGGAGCGTGGTCAACGGGGTGGTCGAACAGTATCGGGTGGTCCTGGTCGGTGCGGAGCTGCCAGCGCCCTGGACTTCCTGTCGCGGCGAGCACCACGTTCCCGGGCCGTGCGTGTCCGACGGTAGCAGGCGGCAGCGGGGAAGGGGGCGGCACGGTCCAGCCGGGCCGTGCTTCAAGGTCGTGTCGTCCGCGCAGCCGGCGGTACACGGCTGGCGAGTGATTCGTGAACCGGGTGTGCGCCGCTCCTACGCGGCGGCCGTTCACGCGTACGGTCGCGTGCATGGTCATCGAGATCAGGCAGCCCTTCCTCATCTGGACGTCGGAGCACGTGATCTCCAGCAGGACATCGGCCCCGGACCGCGGGACGAGCAAGGCGCACGGCTGCACCTCGAAGTGGAAGCGGTCCCAGACCAAGTGACTGCCGAAGGGCACGCCGTAGGCGACGTGGGACAGCAGGGGAAGCGTCTGGCGCACGGTCTCGACGAGGAGCAACGGGTCGAAGCGCCTGTTGCGCGGCCGATAAAAGACGTGGAAGCGGGGCCACCGGGCCCGAACGGTGTGCCGGTCACCGCCGTGGGAGGTCCAGCCGGTGAGGAGCACCTCGGCAGCCGCGTCCTTGTGGACGAGCTCCCGGGGAACCCTTTCGACGAGCCGTGGTCTGCCGTTCCCGTAGCCGCGTAAGTGGGACATGCCGACACTTCCCCCTGAGTCGATGGCCTGCTCAACAGCGATACGGTAAACATAAATTACGCTATCTATGTGTGTCGAGGAGTGATCCCGAGTGCCGACTACCAAGGCAGAACAGGCTGCCCGCACACGCCAGAAGGTCCTGCTGGCGGCAGCCGAGGTCTTCGACGAGACGGGCTACGAGAAGGCGTCCGTCTCCCAGATCGTGCAACGGGCGGGACTCACCCTCGGCGCCCTCTACTTCCACTTCGGCTCCAAACAAGGACTGGCCGAAGCGCTGATGAACGTTCAGCCGACGACCATAGAGCCCCACCTCACGTCCACCGGGCTGCAGCGCTTGGTGGACATCACCCTGGTGTGGGCGGACCGGATGAAACGCGATCCGGTCCTGCGTGCCGGAGTGCGTCTGGCCACCGAACAAGGCAGTCACGGCATGAACGACGCCACTTCCTTCGAGGACTGGCGGAAACTGATGCGCGGGCACCTGGACGTGGCCCGCTCCAGCGGCGAACTCCGTGACGGCGTCGACATCGACCATCTGGCCCGCTTCGTCGTCGGCGCCTGCACCGGGATGCAGCTCTACTCGCACCTCGCGACTAGGCGGTCCGACCTCATGGAACGCGTCTGCGACATGTGGGACCTGCTGCTGCCCAGCGTCGCGTCCCCAACGGTGCTGCACGACATCCACGTGGGCCCCACACGTGTTCCCGCACGGTGACCGCGACGACGGCCCCGCCCCGGCACATCGTTCTTACCGGGGCCACCGGGCAGATCGGTTCGCTCATGGTGGGGCACCTGGCGCCCCACCACCGTCTCACCCTGACCAGCCGCACGCCCCGTCGCGCCCTGCGGAGGCCCGGCGTCCATCATCTCACCTGCGACTACGACGACATGGCGAGCCTCGTGGACGCCTTCCGCGGCGCCGACGCCCTATTCGTCGTCACCAACGACCCCGCCCGGCCCGAACACGACCGCAACATCGTGCGGGCGGCGATGGAGGTGTCAGTGGGCCACATCGTCAAACTGTCCGCCGCTGCGGTGCGCGACGATGCGGCGCACGACCTGATCACCGAGTGGCAGCGCACCAACGAGGACCGGATCAAGTCGAGCGGCATCCCCTGGACCATGATCCAGCCGCGCTCGTTCATGTCGCACGCCCTGGCCTGGGCGCCGGGCATCCGCACCAGCGGCACCACCCAGGCGCTGCACCCCCACAGCCGCAACGCCTGCATCGCGCCCGAGGACGTCGCGGAGGTGTCGGCACGCGTCCTAGGCGACGCCCGGCACCACTCCCGCTCGTACCAGCTCACCGGTCCACAGGCGCTGTCGGCCCACGAGCAGTCGGCCGTCTTGGCCGAGGTGCTCGGATGCCCCCTCACCTGCCGGGAGCTGTCCCGCGAGGAGGCCCGCCTCACCCACACGCTCAGGTACTCACCCGTGATGGCCGACGCCCTCCTCGCGAGCGCCGAGCGCCAACTGGTCGGTGCCAAGGCCCACATCACGGACACCGTCGAGCGGCTGACCGGAAGGCCGGCGACCACGTTCGCCCAGTGGGCCGCACGCCACAAGGACCGCTTCGAGGGCGAACCGCTGCCGCCGCGCCCCGCGGAGCCATGCCCGGCGAACGGCAGCGTGGCCGGAACACCGCCGCTCCGATGCGGGTAGGCCGGAAATCATCCGCGCGCCTTGCCCGGCCCCCGTGCCGCGGGCAAAGATCTCCGGGGCCGCGCCGCCGTACGCAGGGGTGCTGCGGTGTCCACAACGGGGGGAACCCATGCCCGCAGAGGGCCTGTTGTACGACAAAACTGTCCTAATCACCGGAGCGAGCAGCGGCATCGGTGCGGCGGCCGCGGAGCTCTTCGCCCGGGAGGGGGCCGCCGTCGTCCTGGCCGCCCGCCGTGAGGAACGGCTGCTGAAGCTCGTGGCCGCGATCAGCGCGGCCGGCGGACGAGCCACCGCCGTGGTGGCGGACGTGACCCGCGCGGGGGACATGCGGGCAGCCGTGGACACAGCGCTGCGGACCCACGGTCGGCTCGACGCCGCCTTCAACAACGCGGGGTGGACGTCCACCGGTACCCCGATGCACCTGATGGACGACGCGGAGTACGACCGCATCATGGACGTCAACGCCCGGGGGATATGGCATGCGATGCGCGCCGAGATCACCGCGATGCTCGACCACGGGAGCGGGTCGATCGTGAACACCTCCAGTGTCGCCGGGGTGCGCGCCACCGGCGCCGGCGCCCCCTACATCGCGGCCAAACACGCCGCCATCGGTCTGACCAAGGCCGCGGCCGACGAGTACGCGGAACAGCACATCCGCGTCAACGCCCTCGCCGTCGGCAGCACCCGGAGCGAACTGATGGACCAGGTGCTCACCGAGACTCCCGCGCTGCTGCGGCCGTTCACCGAGCGCGCGATGCAGCACCGTATGGCCGACCCCGTCGAGATCGCCCAGACGGCCGCCTGGCTGTGCTCGGACCGGTCCTCGTTCACCACCGGCGCGGTCATCGCGGTCGACGGGGGATGGACGGCGCGCTAGCACCGGCGTGCCGCAGGGCTGGACTTGCTCGAAACGCTCCGGGTTCTCTTGGTTCGTGTGCCCGTCACCGGTTCCTCACCCTAGGGTCTGAAGGATGTCGGCCCATGATTTGCAGCACCCGACCAGCCACGACGCACCCCCGGCCCGCGGGGCAGCCGGTGCGGGCCGGACCGCACCCTCGTCGTCCTGACCCCTGAGGCCCCCTTGATGAAGAAGAGAGACCGCGCCGTGTGTACGCGCGCGAACCTCGTTCTCGCAGCAGCGCGTCACTTCGACCAGCACGGCTACGACGGTACGACCCTCGACTCCATCTGCAGAGAGGCGAACGTCACACTCGGGGCCGTCACCTTCCACTTCCGCTCCAAGGCCGCACTGGCCTCCGCGGTGGTCGAAGAAGGAACCGATGAGCTGCGGCACCTCGGCGCCGCCGGCCCCGCGACCGGCCGGCCGCTGCCTGACCTCACCTCCCTCGTGCTGCGTGTGGCCACCGCCCTGCAGACCATCGTGCTCACCCGTGCCGCCGTGCGGCTGGTCGAGGAGGGCCACGGGCGCTCCGGCTGGCCCGGTGACTTCCGTGCCCAGGTACTGCGGCTGGCAGAGGAGGCCTCGGCCGCCGGTGACCTGACCGCTGACGTACGGCCGGCCACCGCCGTGGACGTTGTGCTGCACGTGATGGAAGGGGTGGCGGCGAACGCCCGGAGGGCGGCACCCGGGAGCGGCCCGCCGGTCGCCGACGTCGAGGAGATCTGGTGTGCCGTGCTCGGCGGTCTGGCGGCGGACGCCCCGTGATCACGCGGGGTCACAGTGGAGCCGGGAGTAGGCGAACGCGGTGGACACCAGCGTGGTGTGGTGGTGCCAGCCCGGGAACGACCGCCCCTCGAAGTCCCGCAGGCCGAAGTCCTCGTGCAGGGCGGCGATCACGCCCGCGGCCAGCCGCGGCTGCCGCATGAGCGGACGCAGCTGAGGCACCGGGCGGTCGACCAAGTTGGTCAGCCAGAGCTCTGCCGGGCTGTTCGGCCGGTGCTGGACGAGCAGGCGCAGCCTCACCCGGCGGCTCGACGGACGCGGCAGGAGGACGGGGAGGTTGACGACGTGCCGGCCGTCCTCCGCCGCCTGGTCTCCCCGGCCCGCGAGGAGCCGGCGCACGGTGAGCGCCTCCGGGTCCGCCGACGGGAGCGACGCGGGCACGACGCGCACCGTGTCGGGGACGCGCAGAACAAAGGGCCGACGGCTGCGCGTGAGCTCGTCGAGGAAGGCCTCGCGGTCCGGCAGCCACGACAGGTCGGCCGTGACCGGAACGCGTCGCCCCGACGGCTGCGACGCGGTGCTCCGCAGCACATCCGCGGCCTGGGACCACAGGGGCCCGCGTACCGCGTCCGGCACCCGTGCCTTCAGCCGCCGTGCCTGGGACCAGGTCCTGGGCACGTACAGACCCCAGTCGACGGGCAGGGGGCCGTGGTCGCCGGAGGCCAGCACCACGAGGCCCAGCTGGCAGTTCACCGACCGGCCCCGGTCCGGGTCGAACCGGCGGTGCACACCGGCGGACTGGTCGCCGCGCTTGGGCATGAGCGCGGGCGCGAGGGTCCAGGCCGTCACGTCGATGCCGGACGGCGCCACCTGGCGCAGGAGGTTGCGGCGGGCGGTCGCCCAGTCCCAGGGGCTGGCGTTCAGGAACTGGTGCAGGGCCTGTGAGGCCGTGGGTGAATCGCTGACGGACATCGCCAGCCGCCGCAGCGACTTCTTGCCCGGTGTCCGCAGCAGGGCCCGTACGTGGAGTTCGGCCCACCTGCGCTGGTCAGCCCGCGGCAGGTGGTCGAACACGGCTGCGACGAACGCGTGCAGGTAGGCACCCCCGGCGTCCTGGTTCTGACGGACGTCCCGGTCGCTCCGGTCGCTCCGATCGTCCCGGTCCTGACGAACGCCCCGGGCGTGACGGATGCCCTGGACGTCGCCGAAACCGATCGACGGCGCCGACTCGTGTAGCCAGGCCGGCTCGTGCAGCAGAGCCATCGCAACGTCCCTCCCACGCGGCGTGCCACTGTCCCCGTCGGTGTACGCGGCCCCGCCGCCGACGACTGGGCATCGGACCGGTGACGGGATCGAGGTCCAGCATAAATAGCGCTATTTATGTGTGCCAGGAGGCATTCGGCCAGGCCGGAAGTTCCGGCATCTTGTCACCATTTCGACTCTTTCATCATGGTGTGAATACCCCGACTTGGCCAAGTGGGGCCGCGACGGCGCCGCCCACTCGAACACATAGCGCTGTTTATGCTTGGCTCGCTGTAACCGTCGGACGAGTGCCCCGCAGTCGGCGGCGAGCCTGCCGCACCGAGCCGCACGAGGTGCCAGATCCTGCCCGTCGACCGACGGCGGCACCCCGTCACCACCCCCGCCCCGTCGCGGGACGCACCGCACCGTCCGCACCCCTGTGCCGGGCACCACGCTCACCTCGAGCCGACGATGTCCTCCTCGGCACCTGCAGCTCTCACATGCAGAAGACCGACAGAAAGCAGACTTCCGGTGTCTTCACTTCTCACGGACAACCCGCCCCCCACGCACCTGCCGGACCCTTCGGCCGCGGCGGCCCCGGACCACGTCCCGACCTCCGCGGCGGAGTGTCCGGAGGTCCGGTCGGTGCCCGTGGACTCCCTGGTGGACGCCGACTCGCCCCGACTGGGAGGGCTGGACCAGGACCACGTCCAAGTACTGGCGCAGGGCGCCATCGAACCGATCCTCGTGCACTGTGACACCCGGCGCGTGGTCGACGGGATGCACCGGCTCCACGCCGCCAGGCTGCGGGGGGACGGCACGATCCCGGTCCGGTACCTGGAGGCGCCGGCCAGTGAGCTGTTCATCCATTCGGTGGCGGCCAACGTCAGCCACGGCCTGCCCCTGACCCTGGAGGACCGGAAGGCCGCTGCCCGGCGGATCCTGGCCCAGCACCCGGACCTGTCGGACCGGGCGGTCGCGCGCGTCACCCGTCTGTCACCGAAGACTGTGGGCGCCGTGCGGCGCGCTTCGAGTGAGGAACTTCCCCGGTCGAAGGTCCGGATCGGGGCGGACGGCCGTACTCGTCCGCTCGACGCGGCGCGACGCCGGGAAGTGGTCGGCGCGTTCCTCGCCGAACACCCCGGGGCCACCCTGAACGAAGCGGCCGCCGCCGCCGGGGTGTCGGTCAGCACGGCATGCGAGATCCGGCAGCGGATGAGACGCGGCGAGCAGCAGCCGGCGGCGCCGACCCCGGACCGCGGTGCCCCGCGCGATGCGCGCGACCCGTCTGCGAGCGGTGCCGGCCGTCCGGCCGGGAGCCGGTGTGCGGGTGGCGGTCCGGCCCGGCACATCGCGGCCCTGGCGAAGGACCCGTCCCTCAGATTCACCCAGTCCGGGCGCGCGCTGCTGCGCTGGCTCAACGAGCGGGCGCCCGACGTGGAAGCGGCGCGGGAACTGCTGGCCGCAGTGCCACCGCACTGCGCCGTCACCGTCGCGGACCTCGCCCACACCTACGCCCGGGAGTGGCAGCGGTTCGCCGCCACCTTGGACCAGGCGGTCGGCGACGAGTACGAAAAGCCCGACCCTGCAAGGAACAGCGAACTGAGTTACGAGCCCATTTCTTGACGGAATACCGGGGCCCCTGAAAGATGAGTGTCAGTTCGGCGGAAACAGTGCCGGATATCACCAGGAAAGGGCCGCGGAACTGAACGTCTCTTTCCTTTCCAATAAAGGCTCATCAAGGCGGCCGACCCTGCGAACGGGGCGGAAGAGAAATTCGACCGCACGCTGGAGAAACCTGGAGTTCAGGATGGACGAGGCGGGGGTTCGAGTGAAGACGATCGTGGCCGGCGCGGAAGCGGGCGCGGACGTGGCTGTGGTCGGCGCGGGACCGGCCGGCCTGTACGCCGCCTGCTGCGCGGGCTTCCGCGGGCTCTCCAGCGTGGTGGTCGACGCGCTGCCCGAGCCGGGCGGCCAGGTCGCGGCCCTGTACCCCGAGAAGAGGATCCACGACGTCGCCGGCCACCCGGCCGTGCGCGGACGGGAACTGATCGGCCGTCTGGTGACCCAGGTGGAGCCGTTCCACCCGCGTTACCTGCTCGGCCGTACCGCGGTCTCCCTCGAGGCGGAGGAGGGTGGGAGCTGGGTGGTACGCCTCGAGGACGGCGCCCCGGTGCGCGCCCGAGCCGTGGTGATCGCGGCCGGACTGGGCCGTTCGGTCCCACGCACCCTGCCCTGCCTGAGGCCCTACCACGGGCGTGGTGTCGCACACCACGTGCGGCGCCTGGAGGACCACCGAGACCGTGACGTGGTCATCGTGGGCGGCGGCGACAGCGCCGTCGACTGGGCCCTCGCCCTGGTCGGGGTGGCCCGCTCGGTGACGGTCGTCCACCGCCGCGCGGCCTTCCGCGCCCACGAACACAGCGTCAAGCGGATGTACGCCTCGGCTGTCCGCGTCGTGACCGAGGCCCAGCTGACCGCCTGCCATGGCGACGGACGGTTGGAAGAAGTCCGGGTGCGGGCCGCGGACCGGGAATTCGCAATACCCGCGCAGGCCGTCGTCGGAGCGCTCGGATTCATCACCAACCTGGGCCCGATCACCGAATGGGGACTGCGCATGATTAATCGTCTCATCCTGGTCGACGGGGCGATGCGGACCAATCTGCCGCGGGTCTACGCGGTCGGCGACATCTGCCATTACGACGGCCGCGTCCCGCTCATCTCGGTCTCCTTCGGAGAGGCGGCGACCGCGGCCAACCACGCGGCGGTCGCGCTGCGTCCCGGTGCGCGCCTCGCCCCGGAGCACTCCACCGACATTGACGACACCCTCCTGTCATGAACCTGAAAAAGCTGACCATCCTCCCGGCGGGCATCGACGTCCTGCTGCCGGACGGATCCCCCCTGACCGAAGTCGAGTACGAGGTGCAGCAGCGGCCCATCCCCTTCGGGTGCCGCTCCGGATCGTGCGGCTCGTGCGTGATCGAGGTGCTCGACGGCCTCGGCTCCCTCGGCGAACCCGATCCGGACGAACTCGACTTCCTCGAAGACCTCGGCCGCACCGGCGGCACCCACCGACTGGCCTGCCAGTGCCGGCTGCGGGGGGGCGCGACCGTTCGCGCCCCCGACGACATCTGAAACCCGCTCACACTGAGCGCCCGAACACCTAGACCGAAAGGTGAACCATGCCGAACCGCGTGACCAACGTCGGCTACGGGGACCGCACCCCCTTCCTCAGCAGCACCGCCTCGGCGAAGCTGCGCACCGAGATCGACGAGCAGCTCGACCAGCAGGTCCTCGAGTGGTACGCCAACGTCCCCGAGGCCGCCCACCTCGAGGGCGCGAACGTCGACTCCGCGTACTACAAGCGGAACCTGATCGAGACCGCCTGGCGCATCCGGATGCTGCGCGTGTCCGAGGCCAAGGCGCTGGTGGAGATCGCCAAGACCAGCCCCGAGGCGGCGCAGGTCTGGGCCAACTACGAGCAGGAGGAGATGCTCCACGACGAGCTCTTCATCGACGACCTGGCCAAGGCCGGCGTCTCCCGCGAGGAGTTCCTGGCCACCGAGCCCTACCTGTCCACCAAGCTGCTCACCGGCTACTTCTCCTACCTCCTCGACCACGAGGGCCCGCTGGGCGTGGTCGCGTACTCCTACCTCGTCGAGTACGTGAACGTGAAGCTCGAGCCCAAGAAGCTCGAGGCGCTCAAGAAGTCGGTCGGCGAGGCCAACATCGGCGGCCAGATCAACCACTCGCACACCGACATCAACGACGACCACCCCGGCGAGGTCTGGGCGGCCGTCCGGCACCTGCTGCGCAGCCAGGACGACATCGACTCCTTCAAGCGGTACCTGCGCGAGCACCAGCAGCTCCTGGCGCAGTACTTCGAGGAGCTCTACCTGGACACTATCGCCAGGGCCGAGAAGCAGCCGGCCTGAGATCCGACCGCAGCGGGGGGGGGGGGGGGGGGGGCCCCCCCCCCCCCCCCCCCCCCCCCCCCCCGCGGCGGGGGGCGCCCCCCCCCCCCCCCCCCGGCCGGGCGACAGCCGCCGGGCCCGCGGGGGCAG
>NZ_JAIUKE010000396.1 GCF_020176795.1 Streptomyces sp. 8L | reverse complement strand
CCCCCGCCCCCCCGCCCCGCCCCCCGCGCGCCCCCCGCCGCCCACGGCGGCCGCGCGGGGCCGGGCCCCCCCCCCCCCCCCCCCCCCCCCCCCCCCCCCCCCCCCCCCCCGCCGGCAAGGAGGCCGGAATGAGCACCGAAAACACCAGGGGAGTGCTGCTGCTCAGCCACGTCGGGTTCTCGTTCATGGAGGACCTCCTCGGCACGCTCCGGGCACGGGGGCTGAAGGGCTACGTGCTCAGCTCCCTGCCGGAACCGCAGCACCAGGCGGCGAGGCCGGCGGGGGGGGCCGGCCGCCCCCCCCCCGGGCCCCCCCCCCCCCCCCCCGGCCGGGCGGGCGCGGGCGTGGGGGG
>NZ_JAIUKE010000395.1 GCF_020176795.1 Streptomyces sp. 8L | reverse complement strand
AGAACACTTCCTCGCCTTCGCAGGCATCGCCGCAACTCTCATCTGCTACCGACGCCTCACCAAATGAGATGACTTCTAATAGGAGCCCGTACTTTCCCAAGATGGAACGTGACGTGAAAACGCCGATCTTCGGAGTCCGCCAGTTGAGTGGGGTCCATGTGTCGATCGGCAGTACCACAGAGCTCTTCCGAGGTGCACCCAGAGTGAATCTCAGCCTGAACCCTTACAGCGACACGCCGGCCAACACCATGATCCGAAACCTGCATGCCCTTATGGAGCGCGATCCGAGTATTGCTGCGTCTCTCGGCGAGCTCGACGAAGCCCAACTGATCGCCGCTGCGATCCAACGAAGGCGACGGCAGGCGGATCTGGACGAACTTCGGGCGGTGGCCGAAGATCCCACAAGCAACGAGGGCAGGCTGCAGAAGCTCGTTCAGCGCATGACCTGGATATTTGGCGGCGAATTCCTCCTCGGGACTGCCCGCCGCAACCTCACCGTGCGGGACCAGCTAGACGTCGCGTTGATCCGACCAGATGGCACTCTGCACGGTGTCGAACTCAAGCAGGCCAGCATAAAGAAGCTCGTGACAGGGCATCGTAGCCATTTGATTGTCGGTCCCGAAGTTCACGCAGCAGTAGGACAGGCCATGAACTACCTGAGGGAACTGGATGAGAAGCGCCATCAAATCCTGGCCGACCTGCGAATCGACTGTCGGCGGGCGTCGATGACGGTCGTGATAGGGCACAGCGGACTCATCACGAACGCGGTCTCCTCAAGGGAGGTCGACGAGACCATCCGAACCTACAACTCGTATCTGTCCCGCGTGAGCGTCGTGACCTACGACCGCCTGATCGAGAATGCACAACGCACACTCGACCTGGCGTCGCTGGCAGAGTAGGGAGCGTGCCGACGCCCACACGCCGGACGAAGTGCGCCCGCGCCGATGCAAGCCTGATACTGCACGAACGAGTTCGCCTCGCTTCCGCGATACGCAAGCGCCTCAGTTGCTCGCCGCCTCCGTCGACAGTCACTGTCCACGCAATCGTGACCGCTGTGAGGAACTGCCCATCCTTCATATGCCGCGTTTCCGCAGGTCAGCCCGTGATGCATGAGCGAGGCTTGACCGACGTTACGAGGGTGCCCAGGCGGATTCGCTCGGTGGCCGTGGCGGCGGCGGTGAGGGTGGGCAGGGCGCCGAACCAGGCGCGGTCGCGGAAGGTGCGCCAGGAGAGGTGGTCGTAGGTGTAGGCGGCGTGGAAGCCCAGTTCCTCGGCGCGCTGCCACTTCGCGCGGCCTCCCTCGTGCCAGCGGTCGACGGGGAGGATCACGGTGCTCAGGCGCAGGCTCATGCTCCGAGCTTACGTTTCAGCACTCTGTCAGCCGTTCGCTCCTGGGGACGTCATGGTCAAGGGCCGTCACCACTGCGTCGTAGCTGTGGCGGGACCGACCACATCTCCGCAGGCGTGTAGGGGCAGCGATGCAGCGTGGGGAGCGCGCCCCTCGCGCTCTCCCGTGCGGGGCAGCGGTTCACCCGGTGCGGGCCGCGCCGTCGGGCCAGAGCACGTCCACGGGAAGGCCGGCCTCCCGTGCCTCCAGGACCACGTCGGCCGTGCCGCCGCCCTTTCCGCCTGGAGGTTGCCCGTCCCACACGGCCACGAGCCGGTCGGCCCGCTCCAGGATCACGGCGTTGGCGGCCTCGTACGCCTGCCGGCTCGCGGTCTCCTGCTCCAGGACGAGGACCTCGTCGGCGGCCTCGACGAGGCGGTCGAAGAGGGGTGCGTGGTCGGGCTTGACCTTGTTGCGGCGGTAGTCCTGGGACGGGATGACGACGATCAGGCGGCCGCCGGCGGCGAGGACGGCCTCGGCGAACAGGGAGTCGGAGCCCCTGGCGATGCAGGAGACGCCGACGAGGCTGCCGTCGGCGTGGTGTTCGAGCAGTTCCGTCAGGGCGTTGCGGACCAGCGGGACACTGCCGTCGGTCAGGTCCATGTGTCCGGTCACCGCGATGGTCGTCACGGTCTCCCCTTTCCAGGGCTTGGTCTCAGTTCGCCAGGAGGTCGCGGATCATGTCGCGGGCTTCGCGGACCGGTCTGGAAGCACTGTTTCCCACGGTGTACGGGTAGAGCGCGCCGAGTTGGGCCCGTACGCGGCTCGACCGGGTGGCGCGGGCCGCCTCGACTGCTCGGTGGGTCTCTTCGACCGCTGTGGTCAGGTCGCCGAGGAGGAAATGGCATTCGGCAAGGCCGAGTCGGTCGAGCGCGTGGCTACGGCCGGCTTCGGGGCCGCGCCGGGACAGGGCCTGCCCGATCTCGGTGGCTGCCGCTCGTGCGTGCTGCTGGGGACTCTGCCGGGCGAGGTCGAGGAGCCGACCGCCGGTCACTCCTGCCAGCTCGGCCTCGTCGAAGTAGGCGATCCAGTAGGGCTCGTCGGCGTCCCGCGCCGAGTCGAGGGCTTCGGCGGCCTGGGCGGTGGCGCGCTGGAAGGCGCTCGCGCGGCCCATGGCTGAGAACGCCCACGCCTCCCGGGTGTGCAGCATGGCGCGTACTCGGGGGCCTGCGACGCCTCTGGCTCCGTCCTGGGCGAGGCGCACGAGTTCGAGAGCGTCCTGCGGCTTGTCGCGGTAGAGCATCTGGCGGGCCATGCCCGCCAGGACGTTGGCGCCGAAGGCCCGGTCACCGCCCGCGTGCGAGGCGCGCAGGGCAAGGACGTAGTAGTCCTGGGCGCGGCGCTGCAGGCCGGAGTCCCAGGCCATGGTGGCGGCGGTACCCGCGAGCTGGGCCATCACCCGGTAGAGGCGCTGTTCGACCGCGGGCGTCTGCTGCTCCTCAAGGTGCGCGGCGACTTCGCTGAGCTGGCCGAGAACCGCCTTGCCGCGCAGGCCGCCGCCGTACCGGTGGTCCCAGGCACGGAAAGCTCGGGCGGTGGACTCCAGTTCCTCCGCCTCCCGCACACCGAGTCGGCCGGGGCGTCGGCGTGGAGGGGGTCCGGACGCCGGCTGCAGCCACCCCTCGAGGGGGTCGAGTAGGGGAGCACCGGAGAGCGCGGCCCCGGCGAGTGCGCGGGTCGCCGCGCGTCGGTCCATCACGAGATCGCTCCTCGTCAGGTCTGCGGCCAGGCCCGCAGTGGCGTCCGGCCGCCAGGGCACCTCTTGGGCGCTTAACCGCTCGCCGCCCGCCTCATGCGGTGGCTCGTCGTCGGTCTGCCGGGTTTCCCACGGCCGAGGTGCGAGGCCGAGAAGAAGCCCGGGGATGTGCAAGCCGTCAGAGATCCGGCGGATGACGTCGAAGCTGGTGACCTGCTGGCGGCCGCTGATGATCGCGGAGACCTTGCCCGGGGTGAGTTGGCAGGCGGAGGCGATGCGGTTCTGGGACAGACCGCCGTACTTCTTGATCAGCGCGAAGGCGGCTGCGAAGTCGTGTTCCGCCAGGCTCTGCGGAGGTCCTCGCGGTCGAGGACCTCCGGGACGAGCGGGCCGGGGGTGGTGGCGTCCATGGGACCAACTTCCGGAGCGATCGTAAGCGCGATCACGCCTCGTACGAAACGGGGGACGAGTGTATTACCGCCTCGGTAACCCTCGCCGGTCATATGGCGGTTGTCGTGCTCCGCCGAATCTTGACGAGTACCGGAACGGCTCGCCGCCGGTACGGCGGCCCAAGCCGTGGCGGTGCCGGGAGGCGGAGGAGAGAGCGATGAACGCACACCTGAGGGAGTCCTTGTCCGTCCAGCCGGCCTGGGTGAGGGGTCTCCGCGGCCCGGAACTGTTCGCCGCAGGACGGGGCTGGGACGCCATCCGGGTCGAGGCCGGCATCGGGTTGGCGGCGGTTCGCTTCCTCGAAGCCGCCGACGCCCCTGTGGGGCCCGTGCTGCACGACCGGGGGAACAGCCGGACGTACTTCCTCGCTCCACCAGGAACCGCACGGAGGTGGCGGCAGGAGCGGACTCGGGCACTCGGGGACGGAGCGTGGCTCGTGCTGGTCCCTCCGGAATGGGACGGGTTGCTGCGCTGGGCGAGCGGACCCTGCGACGGACTGCTGTTCACGGAGGTGGAGGACCTCGTGACCGCGCTGACCGCGGTGGGGTGTTCCGGTTCCGCCCAGGAGGTGGGCCGATGAGCATGCGTACGGTCGTCCGTCATCAGCAGTGGACGCTGCGGCCTGATCAGGAGCCGGACGCGGAGCCGGTCAGTTACGCGATGCGGTGCGCGGTCTGCGGGGAGGTCTCGCCCGCGTACACCGACTTCACGGCCTCCCAGGACTGGGTGTTCGCGCACGGTGGGCGTCACCCGTCGCACCACACATACCGGGAGATCATCACCCGGCCGTGGAAGGCGTGGTGGAAGCCGTGACCGGTCACCTCGCCACCATGCTCTCCCGAGTCGTCCGCTACACGGGACCGCTACTGATCGTGCTCGTGTCCGCGTCGTGCGGCTTCGTGATCGGTGTGGCCGCATCGACCGTTCGGATCGCGCCCTGAGCTGCGCTGAGCGGGGGGTCGGGCCGGCGGAGCACTGTCGGTCCCCCAGCCCGACCCCGCACACCTCTACCCATGGAGATCCCATGCCTGCAGTGAGCACCCGTACTGAAGAACCGAGGAGAGGATCGGCCCCGCAGCTTGTGGCGAGCCCGTTCCTCGCCCAGTACCTGCTGGTCAAGCCTGGCCGGGCGGCTGGTGTACGCATTCCGGAAGTCCGTTACGAGGAGCTGCGGGCTGCCGGCGCGGAGGGCCGGTCCGTCCCGCCTTGGCTCGTCGACGCGGCGAAGAGGGCGTGGGGCGCTGAGTTGCCCGAGGCGCCCCTCGGTGACGTCGTACTGGTCCGCGAGCGGTCGCGGTACGGCTACGGCAAGGCATCGTGGGAGATCAACCTCGGCTGTGACTACGACTGCGAGTTCTGCTACCTCGGGGAGAAGCGGTTCGAGGGCCTGGACTGGGCGGGCAAGCAGACCCTGCTCCGGGTGTTGAGGGACGCCGGCGTGCTGTGGTTGCAGATCACCGGCGGTGAGGCGCTGATCGACCGCGAGTTCGGCGCGGCCTACGAGTACGCGCACCAGCTTGGCATGATGGTGCAGGTCTCCTCGAATGGCTCCTCGCTGCGCAAGCGACCGATTCGGGAGCTCTTCGCCCACCACCGGCCCTACCGGTTGACCCTGAGCGTCTACGGCGCGACCGCCGCAACGTACGACAAGGTCACCCGGAACCGCGGAGCGTTCGGCCGGTTCATCCACGGCTTGGACGCCGCTCGAGAGGACTCGCTGCCGGTCCGGCTCAACGTCGTCGTCTCGGACGACAACGCGCACGAGACCGACGCGATGGTGCGCCTGGCGGAGTCGTACGGCTTCCCGCATCAGGTGTTCACGAACATGTCGCCGACGATCGACGGCGAGGCGAACCCGCTGGCCACCCAGGCAGTAGACCACCTCACCGCCCGCGCCATCTTCACCGGCTGTAACGCGGGCCACACGTTCTTCCACGTCAACCCGCACGGCATCGCCTCGATCTGCAAGGTCGGCCGCGACCCGAACGTCAACCTCATCACCGAGGGCGTCGAAGCCCTCCCCCGACTCGGCGCGATTGCCGAGTCCCTCCAGCTCCGCACCGGTGGGTGCTCCGGTTGCACGAAGGTCGGCACATGCCGTACGTGCCGGCCACTGGCCAAGCTCTACCAGGACGCGGGGGACCGACGAGATCTCTACTGCCAGCATGGAGGCTACGGAGCATGACCCCGACCACCGCAACCCTCACCCCGCGCCGCGAACCGGTGCTGCTCACTCTCGGCCCGCGTCCGACCACCGGCACCGGTGTCCTGCCGGTGCCGCTGACCGCCGCACCGATCAAGGACGACGAGATCCAGATCATCGCCGACCTGGACGAGGCCGCCGAAGGGGCCGAGTGCAGCTGCTCGGCCGGCGACGACCAGCCCTACTAGAGACCCACCGCGGGCGGGTGTGCGACATCGCGCATGGCACCCCCTTGTGTGCCGCTCCGGCCGTAGTCTGGCCGGGGCGGCACCCCTGTACCCGAACACCCGAGGAACCGCGCGTGTCCATGTGCCGCATCCCCTTCGAGCAGCTCCCCGACGACATCCGGCAGGCCGTCGCGGACAAGGTCGGCTCCGTGTACGCGGCACGCACTGTACGGGGCGGTATGAACTCCGGCATCGCCTCCGTCCTGGAGACGGAGAGCGGCAGCGTCTTCGTGAAGGGCATCCCGACCGATCACCCCCAGGCAGGCGCGCAAGGCCGCGAGGCGGCGATCGCACCACACCTGCCGGCTTCCTGCCCCCGCCTGCACTGGCACCTGGAGGTCGACGGCTGGAGCCTCCTCGGATACGAGGTCGTCGACGGCCGCCATGCCGACTACACCCCCGGCTCGCCCGACCTGCCGCTCGTCGAGGCCACCCTCGCCGAACTGCAGCAGATCAAGGCCCCGGCCGATATCGAGATCAAGGACGCGACGGACCGGTGGGCGGAGTACGCCCCGCTTGGGACGGCGCACTACTTCGGCGGTGATGCACTGCTGCACACCGACTTCGCCCCGGACAACGTCCTGATCACGGGTGGGCGGGCCCGCCTTGTCGACTGGGCGTGGCCGACACGAGGTGCGGCATGGATCGACCCCGGGGCGCTGGCGCTACGGCTCATGGAAGCCGGGCACCCATTGGAGTCAGCCGTCGCCTTCGCAGGGCGCTTCGTATCGTGGCGGGACGCCGAGCCAACAGCCCTCGCGGCGTTCGGTTCCGCTACCGCAGCCCTCTGGCGTGAGGTCGCGGCAGCCGACGGGAGCCCGTGGAAACTGAACATGGCGGAGCGAGCTGCTGCCCTTTCCGACTTTCTTGCCGGGGGCCGGTAGGACTCTCCACTCCAGGTCCGCCGATCATGCGCGCAGGTCTCGTAAGCCGACCTGCTCCTGCGACAACCGCCGTCGGCTGGTTGCGGGTGCAGGCAGTGGAGTCACAGCGGTCTGCACTGCCTGCGTCCCGACACCAGCGGCGGTACGGAACGTGGTGCTGCGCAGCCGGGCGGCTTCGGCTTGGAGGTTGGGGGCGGGGTGGCGGCCCGTGTGCTGGATGCGGGTGATCAGGACGAGGGCGGTCGGCGGGCTGTGGTGAGTTCGCGTCGGGCCGCAGCTTCCTCCAGGAGGTGGTGTGGCCGGTGGCCGCGTGCTTCGGCGTCAGCCAAGACGGCGGCGAGGGCGGGCCAGCCGGTGTCGGAGAGGATGCGGTCCGCGTCGGCTGGGAGGGTCGCCCGTACGTCGTGGGCGAGTGTGCGGCGAGCGGTCTCGCCGGGCCGGCGGGCTGCGAACTCGCTGATTACAGGGGTAATGGCCTGGTCGGCTGCCGCCTGGAGATGCTGGACGGTGGCACGGGCTGCGTCGGCCTGTTGGGCGTGGCCTTTCGCCTTGTGCCGGCGTTCGGCGATGACGGTGGCCCAGACGATCGCGGCGAGCAGGGCTGCCACGGGCCACGCACCGCAGACCGCAGCCCAGCACGCCGCGCCCCACGCCCCCGCGTGGCGTAGAGGGGGACTCGGGGTCCCTGGACAAGTGAAGCCTTCATCCGCCCGTGCGGCCCGCGCAGTGTGATGCGTGGCGGGAGGTCGTAAGGACCGCGGGACGCAACGCGGCCGGCCTCCCGGCATGAAGGGGAGCCCTCATGAGCACGCCCACACCGACCACTTCCACCGCCCCGGCCCCGAAGATCACGATCATCACAGGCGGCAATCGCGGTCTCGGCCGCGACACCGCGCTGCGGCTGGCCGAGGCCGGCACCGATCTGATCATCACGTACCGCTCGCACGGCGAGGAGGCCGCCGCCGTCGTCGGCGAGCTGACCGCGCTGGGCCGCACCGCCCACGCGCTCCGCCTCGACACGGCCGACGTCTCCGGTTTCGCCGCGTTCGCCGACGACGTACGCGGCCTGCTCAAGGAGCACTGGGACAGGGACGACTTCGACTTCCTCGTCAACAACGCCGGTTCCGCCGTCGTCGCGCCGTTCACGGAGATCACCGAGGCCGGGTTCGACCAGATGGTGAACGTCCACCTCAAGGGCGTCTTCTTCCTGACCCAGACCCTCGTCCCGCTGCTGGCGGACGGCGGGCGCATCATCAACCTGTCCACCGGCCTGGCCCGCTTCACCATCCCCGGCATGTCCGCCTACGCGTCCATGAAGGGCGGGGTCGAGGTCCTCACCCGGTACCTGGCCAAGGAACTCGGCGCCCGCGGCATCACCGCCAACGTCGTCGCCCCCGGCCCGATCGCCACCGACTTCGACGGCGGGTCCGTCCGGGACAACCCGGGCACGCGTAACGCGCTCGGCTCCCAGACGGCGCTCGGCCGGGTCGGCGAGCCCGAGGACATCGGCGGTGTCATCGCCACCCTCCTCGACGCCCGCACCGGCTGGATCAACGGCCAGCGCGTCGAGGCGTCCGGCGGCACTCTGCTCTGACCCTTCGCGGGGGCGATCCCGCCGGGGAGAATCGGACAGCGGCCGGCCGCGGGCGCGCGCACGCCGCAGCGCCGGCGGAGAGAAGGAGACTGGCGACCATGGACCGAGTACAGCTTGCGGACTTCCTGCGCACCCGCAGGGAGGCCCTCCAGCCGGAGGACGTGGGCCTGCCCCGCGGCCCGCGCCGCCGCACCCGCGGCCTGCGCCGCGAGGAGGTGGCCGCGCTCAGCGGCATGTCCACCGACTACTACACCCGCATCGAGCAGCAGCGCGGGCCGCAGCCCTCGGAGCCCATGCTCGCCGCCATCGCCCGGGGCCTCCACCTCTCCCTGGAGGAACGGGAGCACCTGTTCCTCCTCGCGGGCCACAGCGCGCCCCGGCGCGCGCTGGCCGCCGACCACGTCGATCCCGGCGTCATGCGCATCCTGGACCGCCTGGACGACACCCCCGCCCAGATCGTCAACGCGATGGGCGAGACGCTGCGGCAGACGCGGCCCGCCGTGGCGCTCCTCGGTGACGAGACCGGTTTCACGGGCCTGGAGCGCAGCACCTTCTACCGCTGGTTCACCGACCCGCTGGCCCGCCGCGTCTACCCGGAGCAGGACCACCCGCGGCACAGCCGCGTCTTCGCGTCGCAACTGCGTGCCGTGTACTCCCGGCTCGGGGAGGAATCCCGTGCCGCCGAGATCGTGGACGCGCTGCTCGCCGCGAGCGAGGAGTTCCGCGCGGTCTGGGGCGCCCACGAGATCGGCATGGTCCACAGCTCCCAGAAGCGCCTGTCCCATCCCGACCTCGGCATCCTCGAACTGCACTGCCAGGTGCTGCACGACGACAGCCAGTCGCAGGCCCTCCTGGTGTTCACGGCGACCCCCGGCTCCGCGAGCCACGAGAAGCTGCGGCTGCTGTCCGTCACGGGCGACCGCAGCCCCGTCCTCTGACCAGAGGGCCTTCTCTGACCAGAGGATCTCCGCTGACCAGAGGGTCGCCCGTCCGCCGGGGAGCGGGCCATCGGGAACGTCCCACTTTCGGCATACGGGAGAATGGCCTGGTGATCTCCCGCCCCGTACCTCCGGCCGACGCGACCGAGTCGCCCCTTCCCGCCCGCCCGCGGCTGATAGCCACCGACCTGGACGGCACCCTGCTGCGCGACGACAAGACGGTCTCGGACCGTACGGTCGCCGCGCTGGCCGCCGCCGAGGCGGCCGGCATCACGGTGTTCTTCGTCACGGGCAGGCCGCTGCGCTGGATGGACGTCGTACGCGACCACGTCCACGGGCACGGCCTCGCGATCTGCGGCAACGGGGCGGTGGTGGTCGACCTGCACACGAGTACACCCGTCGAGGTGCGGCCCCTGCCGCGCACGGTCGCGCTGGACGTCGTGCGGGAGCTGCGGGCCGCCGCCCCCGGCACGTCCTTCGCGGTGGAGTTCACCGACGGCATCACCTACGAGCCGGAGTACCCGCGCTTCCCCCTCGACCCGGGAACCCTCGTCGCCCCGGCGGAGAAGCTGCTCGCCGCCGACGGCCTCGCCGAGGGTCGGGACGACGGCACCACGGCGCCGGTCGCGAAGCTCCTCGCCCACCACCACGACCTGACGCCCGACGGCTTCCTCACCCTGGCGCGCACCATCGCGGGCGACCGCGCGACCTTCACCAGGTCGAGCCCGTCCGCGCTCATCGAGGTCAGCGGGTTCGGTGTCAGCAAGGCCAGCACGCTCGCGCTGTGCTGCGCCGAGCGCGGGATCTCCGCCGACGAGGTCGTCGCGTTCGGGGACATGCCCAACGACCTGGAGATGCTGACCTGGGCGGGTACGTCCTACGCGATGGGCAACGCGCACCCGGACGTCCTCGCGGCGGCGTCCGCCCGTACGGTCACCAACGAGGAGGACGGCGTGGCCGTCGTCATCGAGGAGATCATCGCGCGCCACGGCTGAGCGGCCGGACGCTTCCGCCGCTGCCCATGACGCACTAGGACGGTTCCGGGGCCAGCGGTGCCTGCCACACCACCGTCGTACCGCCGCCGTCGACGCCGAGGCCGCCCTCCACCCGGCTCGAACCCCCCAGCGCCTCCGCGCGCCTGGCCAGGTTGCGCAGGCCGCTGCGCCGGCCGCCCTCCGGGACGCCCACGCCGTCGTCCGCGACCGACAGCCGCACCGCGCCGGTGCCGTCGGGCAGGGTGGCCGTGGCGTCCACGACGACGTCGATACGGTGCGCGTGCGCGTGCCGGAACGCGTTGGACAGCGCCTCGCGCAGCGCGGCGATCAGGTTCTTGCCGGTCAGCTCGCCCACCGCAGAGTCGACGGCCCCGACGAACCGGGACGCGGGCATGAACCCCAGCGGGACCGCCGCCATCTTGATCTCCCGCAGGACGCGGGTCCGCAGCCCCGAGTGCTCCTCCGCGGGCGCCCGCTGAAGGGCGAAGACCGCCGTACGGATCTCCTGGATGGTCACGTCCAGTTCGTCGATCGCCCTCCCGATCCCCGTACGGACCTCGGCGGCCCGCTCGCGCGTCCGGCCGCCTTCCAGCATCATCCCGGTCGAGAACAGCCGCTGGATCACCACGTCGTGCAGGTCGCGGGCGATCCGGTCGCGGTCCTCAAGCACCGCGAGGCGCTCCCTGTCGCGCTGTGCCTCCGCCATCATCAGCGCGAGCGCGGCCTGCGAGGCGAACTGCGCCGCGAGAATCCGCTCCGTCTCGGAGAAGCGCCGTGCCCCACGCGCCCGGGGAGTGGCAAGCGCCCCGATGACCCGGCCGCCGCTCTCCAGCGGCAGCAGCATCAACGGGCCGTACGAGTCGGCCAGATCGGACTGGTCCGACTCGGTCGCCGCGTCGTCCATGAACACCGACTCGCCGTCCAGCAGAGCCGACACGACCGGGCTTGAGGCGGGGAAGACGGTGCCCGGCCTGCTGTTGCCCGGCCTGTCGGCGCAGACGGCGACGACTTCAAGGCCGCCGCCTGCCGCGGGCAGCAGGACGACGCCCGCGTCGGCGCCCGCGAGCCGTCTGGCCTGCTCCGCGACGACGGACAGCGGGTCGGCCGCGTCGCTGCCCGACAGCAGGGCGGTGGTGACGGCGACCGACCCGTCGATCCACCGCTCGCGCTGCCTGGCCGCCTCGTACAGCCGCGCGTTGCCGATCGCCATCCCTGCGGCCGTGGCGAGGACGCGCACCATGTTCAGGTCCTGCTCGCCGAACTCGCCGCCGTCCCGCCGGTCCGCGAGGTAGAGGTGCCCGAGGACCCGGCCCCTGACGCGGATCGGGACGCCGATCCGCTCCATGAGGTCTTCGGTCCTGCCGTGGGTGACGAACTCGCTGTAGTCGTCACCGGCCTCGTCCACGACGGCGATCGCCGTGCAGCGGGCGCCGGACAGTTCGGCCGCGGTGGCGCAGATGCGGTCCAGGGTGGAGCGCAGGTCCAGGTCCGTGCCGATGGAGCGCATGGCTTCGAGCAGCCGCGGCACCCCTTCGCTGAACTCCGCGGGCGCATCGCCGGGGGGCTCCGCGGGCGACTCGGCAGAGCGTTCCGCGGGCGATGCGGTGGGAGGCTCCGCGGGCGGCTCGGCGGGGGGCTCGGACGTCATGAAAAGAGACTAATCAGCATGAATCGCCGGAGAAAGCGGAGAAGGTCCACCTC
>NZ_JAIUKE010000394.1 GCF_020176795.1 Streptomyces sp. 8L | reverse complement strand
TTGCGGGCCTGGAGGGGCGCCTGCGGGGTGACGGGGAGGCCTGCGGGCGCGTGGGGTGCTGTCGCGGCCAGGCCGGCCCGTGTCGCGACAGGACGGCCGCTGGGGGCTTCAGTCCGGGGCTGCGGGGCCGGGAACCCCCCGTGTGGGACGGGCGCGACAGGCGCGACAGGCATCCGTACCGGTGCGGACGCTGCGGTGCGCGCGGTGCCGGCCTCGGCGGCGACCCGGGCCGCGTCGAGTTCGAGCCTCTTGAGCTTGAGCGCGTTCTCTTCCCGCCGGATCTCCCGCGAGTCTTCCCGCTCCTGCCTGAGGCGCTCGTCCTCGGCCCGCTGGGCGCGCAGACGGTCGGCGTCCTCGCGTGCCTGGGCGCGGCTGCGGTCCTCGTCTTGACGCTGCTGTTCGCGCTGGTGGTCTTCCTCGTCCTTGAGCCGCTTGCGCTCGCGGTCCTGGTCCTGCTGCTCCTGGATGCGCTCGCGCTCCAGGCGCTGGTCCTCCCTGCGCTCTTCCTCGCGGACACGGGTGACGAGGCGCCGGCGGTAGACGGGCCCGCACTCGGCGAGCAGGACCAGGATGCCGGGCGCGATCAGGTGCTGCCCGACTCCGGTCCAGTCACCGTTCTGCGCGGCCGCGCCGATATTCAAAAACACGCTGGCCGCGCCCGTGGCCAAGCGCAGCAGGACGGCCCAGAACCCGCCGGTGATCCCGTTGCGGGAGGCGATCTCGTCCGCGTACAGGGCGCCGACGAACGCCGCGTCGACCACCACCGGCAAGACGAAGGCCGTGGCCTCCCAGCCCTTCGTCACGTGCGCGGCAACGTAGGGGGTGGCGTTGAGCATCGACCACACGATCATCCCGACCGTGCATCCCCACGTCACCCACCGGATCACCCGATCCGCCTGCTCCGTCTCGACGCGCAACCGCGCCAGCGGCGTGGCCGGTGCCCCGGCTGCGGCTGTCCTGTTCCTGGGCATTTCGTTCACTCTCCGGGGATGAGGTGGTAGGGGAAGGGCCGTTTCTCGATGTGGACCCCCGCGCTCTTGATCCAGTACCAGTGGAAGGGGAAGCGCGGGGCGCGCAGCAGGAGCAGCGCGACGGCGCGGTGGTGGCCGTCCGCGACATACACGGCGCCGTCGCGGTCGGAGACGCCGAGGGTGATCGGCACGGCCAGGCCCTGGTGGGGGATCGTCTCCAGCAGGTTCGCGAGGATCGCAGCGTCCTTCTCGCGGCGCTCGAAGCGGCGGCGGGCGGCGGCCCAGTGGGTGTACTCGGTGGGGCGAATCGCGTCGTCGTTGAGCAGTGCGGTCGGCATCCAGCCCCTGTAACGGCCCATCGTCGGTCACCTGCCGTTCTTCGTGGTGGTGCGAGCGAAAACGCCGCGCGTGGTAGTGGCGTGGTGGTGGGACTCCTGGTGGACCGGCGCGGTGTAGTGGTGGTGGTGGGTGGGCGGCGCGGCCTGGGCGACGGCTTTGACGCGGCCCAGGAGCCGGGCGAGGGCCAGCAGTGCGGCCACCGGGATGCCTCCGGCCATGCCGAGGACGGCCGGGTCGGTGTGGCCGAGGGCCCACAGCATGAGGGCGACGGAACCGCCTGCGGGCAGAGACGCGGCGCCGGCGGCGAGGATCAGGGCGCTGGCGTCGGTGGCGCGCTGACTCATCGGGGGGCGTCCGGGCTGGATGACGGGCAACGCGTCGCCAGTCGTGGGCAAGGGGGTGTCGTCGCGGTAGGACAGCGACACGGCGGGCTGGTAGGCGTCCTCCACAGCCGCGATCAGGGCGCGGGCGCGGGCCTGCGTGTCGCCGGTCGGCAGGGGCCCGGTGGGGTCTGCCGGGGACTGCTCGGGGTGATGCTCCATAGCCGAACTCCTTCACAGTGAGTGATTGTCAGGCGGGGCGATCGGGTCGCTTTTTCTGACAGACAGAGGCGGTGTCAGGGGCTTTCACGTGCGATGTTCCATGACTCTCCTATAGGCCCCCGCCGGGCCTGACTGGTGAAGGTCAGGCCCGGCCATGACTGTCATGCCGTCACTTTCTGTGATGGCTATGCGGGCTGGAGGGGGGAGTGCAGGATCGTGTAGGAGCCGTGTCCGTCGCGCTGGAGGAATCCGGCCTCGGTCAGCCTCTTCAGCTCGCCCTGGAGCCAGGGGCGCTTGCGGCCGGCCGCCACGGCCGCCGGGGCCAGATCCGCGGGCGAGAACTCCAGCCGGTCCGCGCGGGCCCATCCGTCGATCTCGGTGTAGAGGATGTGGCGGGCCTCTTCGGTGCCGGGGCGCTCCTGTGCCCCGAATGCCATGACGTCGTCGTCCTGTTCGGGGACCTCGTCGTCCAACTGGATGCCCGCGTATGCCGCGTCGGGCTCCGGGTCGCCGGGGATCAGGCTCATGACCTCGTCGTACGCGTCGGCGTACGCCTCGTTGACCTCGTCTTCCATGGCCTGCTCGTCCTCCGGGCTCTCGTAGTCGTCGCCGTGCACCGTCTCGATCGCGACCGGCGCCGGCGCCTGCGCCAGGACGGGGGCGGGCGCCTGGACGGTCGTGTTGGTGCGGTTCGTGCCCTTGTGGGCGCGGTTGGCGTAGGTCAGGCCCAGCGCGTTCGCGGTGACCTCATCGAGCGGGTCGCGGTAGGCGGCGGCTGCCCTGACCAGGGCCGCGAGGTAGCCGCGGTCGGTCAGTGCGGAGCGGACCTCGGTGGTCCAGCGCTCCTGGGGGATGTTCATGCCGGTGGCGAAGGCGTAGCCGGGGCGGTCGGAACCCCATGCAGGGATCGCTCCGGCCTCGGTGACGCTGTCGGGCAGGGCGAAGGCCGCGTCGCCCGCCTCGTTCACCCCGAAGCACGCGGTGGACTGGAGGTTCGCCCGGATGTCCGTGGACAGGTTCGTCCACGTCGCCCGCTGGAGGCTGACGATCAGCCAGATGCCCACGGAGCGGGCCTTGCGGGCGATCTCTTCGAGTTCGCCGGCGTCGACGACATCGGCGGCCTCCTCGATCCACATCGCGACCGCGTTCAGCGACGACGCGGGTGTCCACTGGTCCAGGTCCTCGTCCGCGAGGACGTCGGCGCGCGCCTTGATCGCGGCGGGCAGCGCCTTGAACAGGCGCTTCGCTTCCTTCTTCTCCGTGACGAACATGTCCAGGCCCTCTGAGATGTGGCCCATGGACTGCCGTCCCTTGCCCAGGTCCACCAGGAAGACCGACATCTTCGAGCGGGTCATCAGGTGGGCGAGCAGGCCGCGGGCGAACTCGGACTTGCCCGCGCCGGTCACGCCCATGACCAGCAGGTGCTGGAGGATGTCCGCGTCGAACGGGTTGATCAGCCACGTCTCGCCGTCCGCGTACAGGCCGACCGGGACCGGCTCGGTCGGCAGCCCCCCGAGACGGACCGGAGGGATGAACTCCACCCCGTCGCGCAGCAGGTCGGCCACCCGCATGGACAGCACGCCCATCGCCGCGTTGTCGGGGTCCTTCTTGACCGTGACGCCGGAGGGGGGCACGTGCATCGCGGCGGCCAGGCGCCCGGCGGCGGACTGGACATCCTCGATCGTCTTGGTCCCGTCGACCTCGATCGAGGCGCTCACCGTGCCCTTGCCGTTGCCCTTGGCGTCCTCGACCGCGACCTTCTCCAGGCCGATCGCGGTGGCGAGCTTCGACAGGCCGCCCTTCTCCTCGACCAGTTCGGTCTCGTCGTGGGCGTTGCGCATGATCTGGCGCACGTTCCACGACGCGGCGAACAGCCCGGATCCCATCAGCCACAGGTCCAGCAGCGGGTGGCCGAACGGCCCGGCCGCCGTCGCGCAGGTCAGCCAGCCCATCCCGGCCGCGACCGACGCGGTCGCCTGCGCCCGGCGGGCCTTGCGGAACTTGTTGGTGCCGCCGGAGACCTGCCAGGTCACCGCGGACAGGACGGCCGTCCCGATGCCGAGGCCGGCCGACGCCAGCCCCGACGACAGAGCCGACTGGCCCCACATCTCGTTCGTCGCGAACCCCGCGACCGGCGGCAGCGCGTACGCGCCGACCCACGGCGAGAGGTACGGCAGCGCCTTCGCCTTGAGGTGGCTCACCAGGTCGCCCTTGCCGAGCGGCACCAGGGCCGCCGACGTCGCCGTGTTGACCTTCGAGTTCGTCTTCGCCATGGCCTTAGTCCTCGATCCGGAACGCGGGCTTCTTGGGCTGGCCGGTCTTGCGGCGCTTGGCCTCCTGCTCCGGCTTCACGAAATGCCGGTCAAACGCGTGGGCCATCTTCAGCGCGCCCACCCCCAGCGCCTTCGCGGCCTCCGCCGTGACCTTCAGGTGCGCGGCCACCAGACGCGCCCGGATCTTCGAGCTGGAGCCGAGCGTGTACCAGGGCGACTTGTAGGTCGACAGCACACCCTGGAGCTCCTCCGCGCGCATGCCGAGGATCAGGTGGAGCTCACGGCCCAACAGGTTGATCGCCTTGGCCAGAGCGACGATGTCCCGGTTCGAGCGGAACTCGATCCGCTCGATCGCCCAGATCATCCGGTCGCCCTGGTGCCGCGCATCGCCCGCCGACGCCGCTCCACCACCGCCGCCGTTGCCGCCGTTGCCACCGCCGCCGTTGCCGCCACCGCGGTTGAAGTTCACATTCACCGGCGGCACGAACGAACCGGACGCCGCGCCGGCGAACGCCCCGGCCGCCGCACCCACAGCCGTGGCCGCGTCCGCGACCCGGGAACCGTTGCGGGACTGCCTCGGCATGCCGCCGCCGGCCGCCCTCGCCTGCTGCGAGCCGGGGAAGGACGGTTCACCGGCCGGCCCGGGGTGGGTCTGGTTGCCGTGCCGGTCGACGTAGATCCGGCCCGGGTCCCGCATGCCGCTGTTCTCGTCGTCGGCCCAGTTGTAGGGGGCGTTCTGGCTCATCGCTGGTCCTCCTGGTAGATGCGGGTCATGCCGCCGGTCCACGGGGCCGTGTGCACGGCGAACGCGGTGTCGGGGTCCTGGTCGGGGTCGATCTGGTCGATGAGCTGCCCGGCCGCCTGGAAACGCGCGGTCATCCACGCCGCGTACAGATCGGTCGGCGCGAAGCCGGTGCGGGTCGCGAGACGCGCCGCGAGGCGAGCCGCGCGGGCCAGACGGCCGGCCGCACCCACCGCGCGGTCCACCAGCCCGATACGCATCTGGCCGTACACGTCAGCTCCCATCAGCAAGGTCGGAAAGGTCGAGGCAGTCGGGGATCTCACCGACGCGCAGGTCGGCGGCGATGAGCCGGTACTCGGCTGCGTTCTCGCGGGCGATCTCAGCCGCGCGGGCGGCGCAGGCCCGGGCGTAGGCGGTCTTGGACGGGTCGGCAGCGTCGCGCTGGCCGGCGACCGCGGCCCTCTCGGATCGGGCCGCGGACCGTTCGAAGTAGTCGGCCTCCACGGCCAGCTGCTCATCTGTGATCTCGCTCATGGACACACCTTTCGAGACAGGAGCCGGACTGTCCGGTCCCTGCGCCACCACCAGCTGTGCGAGCAGCTGGTGATGACGCAGGGCCGTCAGTCCCGGCACGCGCACTCGCATCCGCGACCCGCGCACCGGCGGCAGTCCTGGCAGGAGTCGCACCGCTTGCAGTGACCGCACCCGCGCAGCACCTCGGGGAAGCACCCGCAGCCGGTCGGCTGCCAGGGCTCCGAGGACCCGAACAGGCCCATCTGCCCGAGAATCGGAGCAGCGGCCTGCGCCGGGACCGGACGCGGACGTACCCGCTTCGCCCGGCTCACCGCACACTCCCCGCGCGGACCAGGTGGTCGGAGTCCGACCACACCGACCCGACCGCGAAGGGCTGGCCGTCCGCGCGCAGGACGTCCCGCACGATCACCGCGAAACGCGCCGCCTGCCTGCGCAGCAGCCGCCCGGCCTCGACCGGGTCCGTGACCAGCGCGAGGACCTCGAACGCCCCGTCGGTGTTCTGGTAGATCGCCCCGGCCTGCCGGGGCCCGATCTGCGCCATGACCTCGTCGCGCGTCATCACGCACCCCCGCCCTGCGAGAGCACCTGGGCCAGCCGCGCCGCCGCTTCCTGCGCCGCCGCCAGGTCGGCCGCCGCCTGCCGGCGGGCCGCCTCCATGTCCCGCTCCGCCTGCTGACGGGCCTCGTCGTCCGCCGCGCTCACCGCGCACCGCCCGAGCGGACCCGGCGCAGCGCCTCGTCCATGTCCGGGTCGGAGTCGGTCGGGTTGGCCGCGATCACGGCCGCAGCCGGGACGCAGCCGTCGTTGCACCGGCACGTCCAGAAGCCGCACAGGGGGCACGCGTCGTCGGCACTCATGCCGCCGCCCCGATCCGCGCGGCCAGCCGCGCCACGGCCGCCTCGTCCTGGAAATTCGTTGCTTCCTCCCGGCGGACCCGCGCCGTGCGGTAGTGCGCGAACACCCTCCGGCGCGCCACCACCGCGAGGAACCCCCGCGGCGAGACGACGGCCTGGCCCGACAGCAGGTGCTGCCACGCCATCAGCCACGCGTCCTGCGCCAGGTCCTCGACCAGGTCCAGGTCCTCACGCCGCACCTGCCGGCCAACGACCCGCTCCACCAAAGGCCCGTACGCCGCGAACCAGTCCGCGAGCAACGCCCGCACAGACGCGTCCCCGACCCGGACCGCACCCGCCGGCCTCTCCAACACCCCATCAACCCGGCCCGCCACCTGCGGAAGCACCGGCTTCTCTGCCACGATCGACACGTCGGTTCCCTCTCTCATCCAGGGGGTTCTGGCAGCGGGGCCCGGGTGAGCGCGCCGGGACCGCGTCGCGTCGGCAAGCCAATGAAGGTACGCAATGACCTGCCGATAGGTACTTCCCGTACCTTGCGACTCCTTGAAGGTACACAGATGGCCGACATTCGTCAATCGTTGTACCTTGGCGCGTCTCTGATGTACCTTCGAGGAGTACCGTCGATCTGACGAACAGGGAGAAGCCGTGCCATATAGGTCAGCGGGGATGGGGTATGCCGACGTGGCGGCCCATTTCCGCACCCGCATCAAGAGCGGGGAGCTCGCGCCGGGCGACGCACTGCCGTCCGTGGCTGAGATCCGCGATCAGTTCGACGTCGCGGCAAAGACTGTGAGCCGGGCGCTCGGGGTCATAAAGAGCGAAGGGCTGGTCACGTCGCGAGGCTCCCTCGGGACCGTGGTAGCCCAGTCGCCGATCGTCATCACCGGCGCCGATCGCCTGAATCGGGTGGCCCGAAACGGGCGCCGGTATGCCCCCGGCGAGACCTCATCCGGCCACCGCGTCATGTACCGGTCGGTCCATGATCCTGGCATCTGCCAGGCGCTCGACCTGGAGCCTGGCGACGAGGCCGTAATCCGTATCCGCGTGTTCCGACAGGATGACCACCCGACCTCGGTCGGCGTGTCCGTCTACCCGCCTCAAACCGTGGGCGCTGTGCCCGAGCTGGGCGAAGACGAGCGCATGGTCACTCAGTTCGATGCCCTTTACACCGAGCGAACCGGCCGTGCTGTCACAAAGGGGCAGCGAACCGCTCACGCTCGTCAGGCATCGCAAGATGAGCTGGACGCGCTCGAAATCTCTGCTCCGCCCCACTCGGCAGTCGCCGTATTGGTGACTACGGTTACGTTCCACGATGAAGAAAAAGCCCTGGGATATTGGGAAGACGTTTATGTCCCGGGCGCGCACGTCCCAATTTCTGATTAGGGAATTGAGACCGTTCACGTTTCGCACACCACTAGAAAAACTCGAAATCGTAGAGAAGTCGTGGTTTTCACGGCCTCTCTACGATTGGGCGAACGCGGTCAACGAAAATGCGTCTTGGCAACTGAACCAGGACGCGTTTCCCCGTCGCGCGGTGCGATACGGCAGCATGACAACGCAAACAGGCCCCGCCGTCGGCGGGGCCTGGACGCCGCCCGGGCCGTGAACCCGGGCGGAAGCGCTCCAGCTCAAAAGGGGAACAGGAGGTGCGCTCCCTTGAGCGTACGACGCACGACCGACAGAACACCACAGGGGCAGGCTGCGGCCCTGGTCACGCCGGGGGTGGACCGATGAGCCTGGAGGCGATGGTCTGGGTTCTCAGCGGTGATGCCCCGGTGGCCGACGTGAACGAGTACGCGGTACTCGCCGCGATGGCAGACAAAGCCGACTCCGACGGCTGCGGGTCCTGGCTGTCGAAGGAAACGATCAGCGATCGTGTGCACGTCAGCGACGAGACAGTCAAGCGCTGCTGGCGGAACATGGCCCGCCGCAAGCTGATCGCCAAGGGCGACCAATCGCTAGTCAGCCGCTACCGCGCCGACAGGCGTCCTGTGGTCTACGACCTGCTGATTCCGTACGAGTGGTTCAGCAACATCGACCGCGTCAACACGGAGCGGGAGCGGCTTGGCCGTGAGCCGCTGACGCCGGAGGACCGGCCGTGTATCGAGCCGGCGCCGACCAAGAAGCGCCGCGCGGACAAGGGCAAGCCCCGCCCGAAGGCGACTCCTGAGCGGGGGAACTCAGAGACCCCCCGTCCAGTAGACCCCGAACCGCCCCACGGGGGAACTACAAGTCGTCAGCGGGGGAACTACGAGTCGTCAACGGGGGAACTTCAAGATCCCCAATTCAGTAAGAACAACCAGTCCTCTCTCTCTGGTCCCACTGGTCCCAACCGTGACGGCTCGGAGAACGCGCGTGGCGCGAGTGACGAGAGCGAAAACCGAGAGAGAGCGGCTGCGCCGGAGGGAACGGCTGCGCCGGCTGCTGCTGTGGTTGCGGGTGGAGTGGGCGAGGGTGAGCTGGCGGGTGAGGTGCTGGTGATGCTGGTGGGTTTGCCGGGCGGGGTTGAGCAGGCGGCGGCGGGGCGGCTGGTGCCGTTGGTGCTGGCGGCTGTGGCGGCGGGGTGGCGTGGGCCCGCGTTGCGGGCGTATCTGGCGCGGTCGTGTGATCCGCAGCGGGTGCGCTATGCCCCGGCCGTCTACGAGAAGCTGCTGCGGGAGCTCCCGGCGGCGCCTGCCGGGGACGGGCCGCGTGGTGCGGCGGCGGGTCAGTGCCCGCGGCATCCGGCGTTCGTGGAGGGCGACTGCACGCGCTGCCGCCTGGAGGAGATGAGCCGCCAGCAGCGGGGGCGCTCGGAGCCGGGGCCGCTGGACGGGCTCGGGCTGCTGGCCCGGGTGCGTGCCGGTATGGCCCAGGGCGGTGCCCAGTGAACGCGGCGGGCGGCGGCCTGGAGGACGTGGAGGCGTTCGTGCCCTCCCAGCAGGGCGACACGGAGTTCGCGGTGCCCTCGTACGACCTGCGCGCGGAGATGTCGGTACTCGGGGCGATGCTGCTGGACAAGGACGCGGTCGGGGACGTCCTGGACACCCCGATGCAGCCGCGGGACTACTACCGGCCGGTCCACGAGATGATCCACGCGGCGGTCCTGGCCCTGTACGTCAAGGGCGAACCGGCGGACCCGATCACGGTCGCGGGCGAGCTGGCCGAGCGCGGCGAGCTGGCCAGGGCGGGCGGGGCGCCCTACCTGCACCAGCTGGTGCAGGCGGTGCCCACGACCGCGAACGCCGGGTACTACGCCGACATCGTCCACGAACAGGCCGTGCTGCGGCGCCTGGTGAAGGCCGGCGGGCGCATCAGCCACCTCGCCTCGACGGGCGAGGGCGGCCTCGACGAGATCCGCACGGCGGCCGAGGCCGAACTCCTGGACGCGCTCAAGGGCCCCGACCAGAGTTCCGGCTATGCCCCCGTCGGCTCGGACGTGCCCGACTTCTGGGACAGCCTGGAGGCCCGGATGCGCGACGGCGGCGGCACCGCGCTGACCGGGGTGCCGACCGGCTTCACGGACCTGGACGCCCTGACCGGCGGCCTCCAGCCGGGGCAGCTCGTCGTGGTCGGCGCCCGGCCCGCGATGGGCAAGTCCACCCTCGCCCTGGACATCGCCCGTCACGCGGCGGTCGTCCACGGCCGGACCGTGGGCTTGTTCAGCCTGGAAATGGGCCGCGCCGAGATCACCCAGCGCCTGTTCTCCGCCGAGGCGAGCGTCGCGCTGCACCACATCCGCCTGGCCACGGTCACCCCCGAGGACCTCCAGCGCCTGGCCGACCGGACCCCGGCGGTCCAGGGCGCCCCGCTGCTCGTGGACGACTCCGCGGACCTGTCGCTGATGGAGATCCGCTCCCGCGCCCGCCGCATCAAGCAGTCCCGGGGCCTGGACCTGCTGGTCATCGACTACCTCCAGCTCATGCAGTCCGGCAGCTCCCGCCGGCCCGAGAGCCGCCAGCAGGAGGTCTCCGACATGTCCCGCAACCTGAAACTGCTGGCCAAGGAGCTGGAGGTCCCGGTGGTCGCTCTCTCCCAGCTCAACCGCGGGCCCGAACAGCGCGCCGAGAAGAAACCCCTGGTCTCCGACCTGCGCGAGTCCGGCTCGATCGAGCAGGACGCCGACGTGGTGATCCTGCTGCACCGCGAGGACGCCTACGAGAAGGAGTCACCGCGCTCGGGCGAGGCCGACCTGATCGTCGCCAAGCACCGCAACGGGCCCACCGCCACGATCTCCGTCGCCTTCCAGGGCCACTACTCCCGCTTCGTGGACATGGGCCGGACCTGACACACCCCCAGAAACCCGCTGTACGCCCGCGTGAGCGCCGTTCGTGTCGCTGACGGCTCCCTGGCCGGCCAGCCGTCAGAATGGCGCTCACAGCGGCGTCTGTGGCTTTTCGAGAGAGGGGCCCGCCCATGCCGGTCCACTGCGGCCCCTGCCCCGGCGAGTTCGGTCCCCACAAGGAACCGTGCGAGCTGTATGACTACCTCGCCCTGGCCGATGACGAGACGCGCTGCTGCGCCCGGCACCACCCTGACGCCCGGCGTCACGATCCCGACACCCCGCCGCCTCCCTGGCCTTGGTAGCGCCCCATGGACATGCCTGCGCGGCCGTCTCCCGCGTTTTCGCCCCGCCCTTGATCTCCTTGGGCGGGGCACTGTTCGTTCGGCCGTCAGGCGGCCGTGCAGCACTTCGAGTTGGCGGGCGGTCCGGCGTCCGGTGCTCCGCCCGGGCCCCGGGCCGGTGAGATAAGAGGCTCACAGGGCGTTTTGCCAGGTCGGCGCGGCTGCCTGTGATCCTGTGAGGCCCGGTCCCGCCATCGGCGGTCGATCGGTTCCTGATCGGCCCTGATTGGCGCTGACTGCCGATCGCGGCCGATCGGCAGTCGATCGCGAAACCGATGCTGACCTGGGCAGGCCAATCGATCCGATCAGCCGTCGCACCCCCCGGGTTGGGCCCGCCGGCGGCGTCCTGGCCCGGATGCGCGGGCGGCTGCGGGCCTGTCCGTGAACGGCGGCGCGTCCGGTCGCGGCTGCCTGCGCGCCGCCGCGCCGGGGCGTGCCCGCTCGGCTGCACCCGTCTGTCCGAGGGTGCGTTCGTGTCTGCCCGTGCGGGAGGCGTTTGGCGGGTCCGGCGGCCCGGGAGTCCGGCCCGGTGCTGCGAGGCGGTCTGAGGGCCGTTCTCGGGTCCGGCGGGGCCTCGCGTGCGTTGAAGCGTGCACATGTGCACGAGCACACGCGTGCACGCGAGGGAGGGCCCCGGACGGGCCGTCGAGAGCGGCGTCAGTGCCGGGTGGCGCCGGGGCTGCTGCCGAGCGTGCGGCGCCCGGCGGGCCGCGGGGCCGGCGGATCGGTGGCGGCCGGTCCGGAGGTGAGTCGCTCGGCGGCGGGCTGGGCGCGCGGCGCGCCCAGCCTGCTCTCGTCCGGGAGCTCGGCGCGGGTCGGTCCGGTGCCCAGCGGGCGGCGGTCGGTCACGGCCTGGTTCTCGCCCGGCTCACGGCCCGCAGCGCACGACGGTACGGACCCGATCCGGCGGGGCGGGCCACGCGTGTCGCGCGGTGATGAATCCTCGGGCCCCGCATGCCCCGTGGTCACGCCCGGTGATTACTTACTCCTTCCCTCCGGCCCGGGGAGCGCCGTAACCGGGCCCCATGGTCCGGCTGATCGGCCACTCCCCCTCGGCGGGAAGGAGTAAGTAATCACCGGGCGTAGCGACTCCGGCGGTTCATCATCTTCATCATCACGGGCCGCGCGGCTGTGAAGTCCCGGGCCCAAACACGCGCGCGTGTCGCGCGCGTGGGAGAACCGGTTCATGACCGTCACCTCGCACCGCACCCGCACCCGCACCGCATCCGGA
>NZ_JAIUKE010000393.1 GCF_020176795.1 Streptomyces sp. 8L | reverse complement strand
CCAGCGCCGAGAGTCCTGAAAACACCACTGCAACAAGGGAGTTGACATCTCGCATACAACATCAACGACGCCTGTCACCTGCCGTCACCACCGACTACGGAACAGAGCCAAAAGAGCGGTGTAACTGGGGTGGTTGAGGGTTACTGGCGTGCTGCGGAGAGGCGGCCGTCGAAGGTGATATCGAAGGCGTTCAGGGCGGTCTTCCAGCGCATGGTCCAGCGGGCCTGGCCCTTGCCGGTTGGGTCCAGCGACATGATCGCCATGTAGACGCACTTCAAGGCGGCCTGCTCGTTCGGGAAGTGCCCGCGAGCCTTGACCGTCCGCCGAATCCGGGCGTTCACCGACTCGATTGCGTTCGTCGTGCAGACGATGCGGCGGATCTCGGTGTCGAACCGGAGGAACGGAGTGAAATCCTCCCAGGCGTTCTCCCAGAGCCGGACGATCGCCGGATACTTCTTGCCCCACGCGTCGGCGAACTCCGCGAACCGCTCGAGTGCGGCTTCCTCGGTCGCCGCGGTATAGACGGGCTTGAGGAGCTTGGCGATCTTGTCCCAGTCCTGGCGGGCGGCATAGCGGAAGGAGGTCCGCAGCAGGTGGACCACACAGGTCTGGACAGTGGTGCGGGGCCAGACGGTCTCCACCGCGTCGGGAAGCCCCTTCAGCCCGTCGCATACCAGCATGAGGACGTCGTCCTCGCTCCGGCCGTCCAAGAGGGCCGCCCTGAATGCGCGGAGCCGCTGCAACAGCTCGTCCACGACCAGCGCGACACTGTCCGTGCGGAATTCACTGGTACTCATGCCCGGCCTTTCTAATAGTCGATTTCAGCGGATTCGACGTCGGTGAATTCCACGTGGAGACCGCTCGCGCGGCGGCCTCCGTCCTGGAAATACATGTCTCGCAGGCCCTCGGCAATGACGGCTTGCAGCTGGTCTTCCGTCGCTCCGGCACGGTGCGCGTCGAACAGCCGGGCCGCGTAGGTGGGCGGAAGCGCCTGAGTGATCCAGCGCTGCCGCGGGTCGTCGCTGGTGCCGATCGGGGCGCTGTAGCCGAAGCGGGCGCGGGTGGTGACGACGATGCCGGTCGACGTCGCGGCCTGCTGGCGGGCGCGGGCCGCGACCCGCGGCTGCCACCGCCGGCGGACCTCGCCGGCGAGCCGGTCGGCCAGTTCGGGGCGGGGCCGGCGGATCTGGTCGCGCACGTAGCGCTCGACCGTGCGCTGGGAGATGCCCAGCAGCTGCGCGACCGCGCGCGTGCCGCCGGCCTGGCGCACGAGGAAGCGCATCTGCGCACCGGCCGACTTCGGGATCGGCCGGGTCGCGGTGCGTGCGGCGGCCGCGTCGAGGCTGTCGCGGATGATGCCCACGAGCGGGGCTCCCTTCGAGGAATCCGAGCATGATCGCCTGTACGGGCCGTAGCGGGCCGATCTCCGCCCCGGATGGGAAAGGGGCTCCGGGGCGGGTGATCGTCCGCGTACGGGGCGCACAGCCTGTTTCCTGGCTGTGCTGTGAGGGGTGTAGGTTCTCGCCGCTCGTGGCACAGGCCGTGCCCGTCGACCTGCGGTTCTTCACCTGTCTCAGGTCGATGGCACAGCCGCCCAGTCTCACGAGCCGTGGCATTTCCTACGGCCTCGGCCGACTCGCCGAACCTGGCGAGCCGTTGAACTGCGGTTTCTCCGTTCGATGCCGCGTTCGATGCCAAGATCGTGAGATTGTGCCGCGAGATTTGAGACCCCACAAGGGGTGATCAGCTCTGCGCCATGTCTACGAAGCGGCTGTAGTGCAGTTGCGCGGCAACGGTGAGAGTGGCCTTCGGTCCGAAGCGGTTCTTCTCGATCACGAGGTCGACCTCGCCGGCGCGCGATGATTCGGGATCGTCCGCGTCGGGGCGCTCGACCTTGATGACGACGGATGCGTCGTTCTTGATGGCGCGGGATTCGCGCATCATGCCGTCGTCGTTGAGCTGGGACAGGGCGATGACGTGGCAATCCAACTCGACGGTGAGGTTTTTGAGGCCGCGTGAGACGGCGGCGACGGCCTGTTCGCGGGTGCTGTTGTGGGTGTGCTCGACTTCGACGAGCTGGAGGTAGTCCACGACCAGGACGTCCAGGCCGTCGCTGCGCACGCAGGAGCGGGCCGCGGACTCGATGTCGCGCAGGCTGGCGCTGTCGGGCCGGTAGACCCGCAGCGGGAGCGTCCTGAACAGCTCACGCCCGAGGCGTTCGACTTCCTTCCAACCCTCCGGGCCCAGGCCGCCTTGGCGGGTGAGGTGGTGCATGGCGAGCGAGCCCTCGGCAGCGACGATCTTGTGCATCAGCTCCGTGCTGCTCATCTCCAGCGATGAGAACAGCACCTTCGCCCCGGCCTTGGCAGCCGCCACGGCCGCGTTCAGGGCCAGCGTGGATTTGCCCACGCCGGACTGGGCGGCGATGACGGTGACGTTGGCGGGCCACATCCCGGACGTGACCGCGTCCAGGTCGGGAAGGCCGTAGGTCAGGCCTGTCTCGCGGCCGGTTTGGATGTCTTCGAGTTCGGCGACGTAGTCGAGGTAGAAGTCGTCCACGAGCGGCGGGGTGGCATGCAGGCCGGGCGTGCCAGCGGCGATGTCGGTGAGCTGCTGCTCGACCAGGCCGCGCACGTCGGCCTCATCGCCTTCCTCGCTGTAGGCGTACTGCAAGATCCGCTGGGCCGACTCGATCGCCGCACGCCGGTACGCCTTGGCCCGCACGATCTCCGCGTAGTGGGGGCCGTTTGCGTTCGTGGGCACTGCCTGGACGCAGGTGTGCAGGTAGGAGGCGCCGCCGACCATGGCCAGCTCACCGCGCTTGGCGAGCTCGGCCGTGACCGTTACCGGGTCGATGGCCTCCTGGCCGGTGGCGCGCAGATGGCAGATGGCGCGGTGGATCGTCGTGTGGGCGGGCCGGTAGTACTCCTCAGCGACGATCCCGGTCTCCAGGGTCTCCTCGAAGTACCACTTCGAGGCGCCGGTGCTGCTCATGAGGGTACCGAGCACGGCCTGCTCGGCTTCCAAGCTCTGCGGTGGTGTGCGCAGAAACCCGACGGCCGGCGCGAGCTCGCGCTCATCGGCGTCCGCGGCGGGGGAGTGGGCGGAGCGGTCCTGGGTGCTGGACACTGGAGGTCTCCTGTTCGGTGCATCGGGCAGGGGCACGGGGCGGACCGTTAACGGCGGTCCGCCCTGACTTTGTGTGTCAGGCCATGACGCACAGCACGCAACGGTTGCCCGCGCGGTACTGCGGGTGCTTGGCGCACCGGTCCTCCGAGCTGCTGGAAGACGCCGCCGCGGCCACAGCCGCGTAGCGCGGCAGGTTCGGAATCCGGTCCGTGGCCAGCAGCCGGTACGGGTTACCGACCCGGTGCGCGTTCTTCGACAGCTGCCGCGTCAGCAGCGCCCGGTCCACCTCGTGGATGCCGGGCCAGCCCTGCTCACCCATGACTGACAGGAGCTTCGGCGCCAGCTTGAACGCATTGGGCCTGCCCTGGGTCCATGGATCCGGCAGCAACTGCAGAACATCGGCGGCGGCCCGCAGGTCTTCCTCGGCATAGCCGGCCCCCTCCTCCTCCCCCCTCGGTGACGGCACCGACCTGTTGCCAGAGATGTCAGTGAGGGGGAGGGGGGAGGAGGTAGTTACCTCCTCCGGGGGGTGTGGGGGGGGAGCGACCCGTGTGTTGAATTTCGCATCGTCGGCCTGACCTGCGCATACGTTGGATTCCGACGTGTTGCAAACCGCACTGTCGGCTGCCGACGTGTTGGATTTCGCATCGTCGACCTGACGTGCGCATACGTTGGAATACGACCTGTCGGAAGGGTGGGACGCCACCTCATCTGTTGGATTTCGCACCATCGGCCTGACCTGCGACGCGGCAGCCGTGCCCGACTCGACGTACTCGGGGTTGTTCGCAGGGTTGCGGTAGACGGCGAACGCCCATGATGGGCGCCTCGTCCCGGGGTCGTAGCCCGCTTGGCGGTGGCTCACATGTCCGGCCTTCTTCAGCCGTGCCATCACGCCACGCAGCCGGGAAGCGCCCATCTTCCAGCCGGAGGCCTGGAACTCTTCAGCCAAGGCCAGAACACCCGCCGGCTTGCCGGGATCGCGCAGAAGCAGCCTGATCAGGACTCCGTAGTCCTCCGGCTGGAGGACCGGGTCATAGGCGAGTGCGTACGGAACCACCACCTCCTCGGGGGGCTCCCACGCCCGCTGGATGGTCGAGGACGTGAACTCCGCGGCGGACATCTTCACAGGGCCCCCTCGGATGCCGTCGCCAGGCTGCGGGAGGCAGCAGCCGAGATCCCGAGTGGCGGGTAACTACGAGGGTCGTGCGGGCGGTGCATAAGGATCTATCTCCCCTGTTAGGGGAGCCGTGGCCGGACGTGTGACCTGAGGGGTACACAGAGCAATACTGGTCTCCGGCGGGGCGGGACCCGTATCCTGGGTGCAGGTGACCCATACAGACCGCGAGGTCTGCGGGCATCACCCCGGCGAGGTCACCTCACCGGACACGACTCGAGCTTTGGTAGGCCGTGCGAGTCGATTGCTGAGAGACGGCCCCGTTGTGGCGACGGGGCCGTTCGGCGTTTCTATGGCGGCACAGGTACATCCTCTGCTAAGTCGGTTCGTCGTCGGGCCGGCTGGGGCCCGCCGTGGTGCAATGGGGCGCGTGACCTGCGTCAGGTGTCACTCAAGTGGGTGACATAGGCGACAGTGGCATCGTCTGAGCGCTTGAACCGCGGCCAGCGGGCGCCCACGGGGTCGGCCAGTTCGGCCTCGCGGGTCCTAGCAATGAGCGCGGCGGGGCCCTCAGTGCGTAGGAACTCCAGGAGGCCAGCCCAGTCGAGAGCACCGAACGCCTCAACGAGCCGGCTGGCCCCATCGGTGAGCAAGGCGGCCTGCTGGACGCGTGAGAGCGGCAGGGAACCAACGATCGCTTCGTCTGCAGCATTCGGGTCAGTAGCGGCTACCCAGTAGCCGTCAGGCTTGTTACGAAGGCGCCGCTGGACGGCAACGAGTTTTGATACCCGCGCAGCATGCTCGGGCGTGCCGGTCGGGCCTTGGAGCGCCAACCGCATCTCGTTCGCGGCGACCTCCTCCACACGCTTATCCACGATCGAGCTGATGCCGTCATCCCCTAGGTCAAGTACTAGGACATTGTCGGACAGAACGAGGTAGTCGAGAGTGCTGCTGCGTTCGCGGATCATGACGACTGTCGAAGCGGGGACAGCGTCCTGGTCCAACTTGCAGGTGTCGCGGTGTAGATCGTTGACTCCCGAGATCGAACTCCTGAGAGCCTCACGCAGCGAGACATTGTGATCGCCGATCAGGTTGAGCAGTCGGGTGCCGAGTTGGCGTACGAACCACGGAGTGCCGTGCAGGCACCCCATAGGGAGATCTTCAGGGGCGGACAGGCCATCCAGCACGACCACTCCGGTGGGGCTGACATGAACCGCATCCTCATTGGCGGCACCCACGCCCCGAGTCGATGCGATGGATACTTGCATGTCAGGCCCCTTCTGGGCGGTAGAACGGAGTGATGCGTTCGCTTTCCGTGATCTCCAGGTTCTGCGAGTCGAACCGGCTGGCGATAAGGGTGGAGAAGCGCTTCGCCTTGAGCTCGCGATGCACGTTAGCCAGCTCCTTATTGAGCCAGTGGATCACGCCGCCCGACCCTCGAGCATGGATGCCTGCGATGTAGAGAAAGGTCCCTTGACCATCTGGCCGAGGAAGACGGCCAAAATATGCGATGTCGCCATTATCGCCACGACCCATGGGGGACCGGTACACCTGCCCCGTGGTCCGATCGACGAGGTGCCACCCATCCTGATCCTTGTCGAACCGCAGGTGAGGATCACCCTCGAGGATCTGCTCGATCAGCGGGGAGAGCCGGGGACCGCAGATGACAACAAGATTGTTCCGATTCAGGCGGACATTCCCGCCCAGTGGAATGCGCTCGAAGGAGGCTTCAAGGCCGACCTCCTCTGCAAGCTCGCGAAGATGCTCATAGGTCTGGACGTCTTCGGTCGCGATGACCGGGCCCTGCACGCGCTTGTCGCGCCCGTCTTGCAGCTTGCCGTCTTCCAGCTTCTCCGCAAGCGCCACGACGATCTTTCCCGAGCCGAGGAACAACCGCTCAGGTGGGGCCCCCTTGGCGAGTTGGCTCACTCGACCCTTGCTGATGCCGAGCTCGGAGGCCAGCTGTGTGCTGTTGAGCCGGCCCACGCGCAACGTCTCGTTCATGGCTTCGTTGCGGACCGCCTGGAACTCGTTGCCGTAGTCCTGGACTTCGCCGACGAGCGCATGCGCGGCTCTTGCCCGCTCCAAGGGGTCGGACAGCTCCTTCAACTGAGACAAGGCGACGTCAAAAGCCGCGTCGAACGGCTCCCTCAGCGCTGTCAGAGCCGTATCGCTCTGCTCCATGCGGGCCTCCCTTCCTTCATGGGCTCCTGTTTACCTCATTAAATACCATGGGTTCAAGGTGGTTGACGCACGTCGTGACGAGCCCTATGGTTTCGGTAGTCGAAAGGTTTAGGGCGCTAAATCATTCGGTTGTGTTCGCTATATCTGCACGTCAGCGCCCAAACGCCTGGTAGTCGTTCGCCCCCCGGGGCGGCCGGGGTCGAGAGCTTCATCATGCCGATCGCCGCACCGAGCCCGAGCGGCTCGCGGCCGTCGCGCCGTACGACGGCAGTGCGGCGCTTGGGCTTCTTTGTCTGGGTGGCGCCGTTCTTCTTCGCCGCCTCCCGGGCCGCGATGAGGGCCTGGCGGGCGAGGTCGACGCCGCTCAGCTCGCCGGTCACGCGATCACCGCCCCGGAGGTGTCGCCGTCCAGCGGACGCGCGGCAAGGCCGGGCAGCCGCTCGGTCCACGACGCGGGCCTCTCGGTCCGGGCCACGGCCCGCTCGCGCAGCTGCTCCAGCCGCGCCGCCAGCAGGTACTCGGCTACGCGCTCCCGGGCCGAGTCGGCGGCCTTCGTCGCGGCGGCGACCGCGTCCGCGCCGGACGGGTTGTGCCGGAACCACGGGCGGCCCTGCTCCGCGCGGTACGCCCGCCGGGCTTCGGCTTCGGCCTCCACGGTGCGGCTCAGCATCGCCAGGGCGGTGTCCTGGTACTCGCCGACGGCCTGCTGCGCGCTCTGGAACGCGGTGAACGCGTAGGCGTCCGCGGCCGCCTGCGGATCGGCCTCCAGGGCGGCCGCGTCGGTGATCTGGAGGAACTCCTGCCAGGTGGCGGCGGTGCTGTCGCCGATGGCCGTGCGGGCCCCGGCGACGGCGGCCGCGATGCTGGCCGGGTCGCTCAGGTCGGCGGACCCGGCGGCCGCCAGGAGGCCGGCCTCCCCGATCAGGGCCTCGGTCTGATGGCGGTGGTCGCACGCCTCGCACAGCCCGGCCGCCCGGCCGCGCCCGCAGTCCTCGCACGCCAGCGCCTGGCGGACCGCGTCGGCGGCGGCCGCGGCCTGCCGTTCGCGTTCGGCCTGCTCAGCGGCTGCCGCACGGGCCGCCTCGCGCCGGGACCGCTCCGCGCGGGCCTGCTCCTGGCGCCACGCGAGGTCCTCCGCCTCGACAGCAGTGTGCTCGCGCAGCCGCTCCTCGAGGACGCGGCGACGCTCGTCGTCGGCCAGGCCGGGTTGCTCCCGGTCGATGTCCGCGCCGATCCGGGCACGCCAGGCACGGCGCAGGTGGAGGACGTTGCCGCAGTTCTCGCAGTCCTCGCCCGTGTCGAGCAGGACCCCGTCGTCGCACTTGCGGTGCGAGCAGGCCCGGCGCTGGGGTAGGCCCCGGCGGATCAGCCACGGGAACGGCTTGTCGACCATTGCCTCGCCGCCGGTCTCCTGAAGGCGGTCGGTCAGCCGGTCGGCCAGCAGCCGCGGCGCACCCTCCGGCGCCACACCCAGGCCCGCCAGCTGCGCGAGCTCCGCCTTGGCGGCTGCTTCCACCTGGTCCTGCTGCCAGCCGGACAGGCGCTCCCACAGCCACGAGACCGGCCCCAGAGCTACCCGCAGACGAAGATCAGCCGGGAGGCCCACCCGTCTCTGCTGCTGCGCTTTTTCCCACCCCGCGGCCTTCGGTCGGCTACCGGCACCAGTCCCGGCATCGCGCTGCTTCACCCGCTCATCGACCGGGGAATCCTTCGGCTTTTCCCCGCGGAGCGGGCCGCCATCCTCGTGCACGCTCGCGCGGTCCGGCAGATCACCGGACCCACCACGGCCTTCGCCGGAAAAGCCACCAGAGAGAGCGGGGGCAAGGACCGGAGTAACCAGGTGAGGGTGGTCAGTGTGAAGGGTTGCCGCAACGTCGGGCTCTGCAACTTCCGTCACATCCGTCACCGACACGCCGCTGACCTGGGCTTCCGTCGCCGCTTCCGGCGTCTCACCAGGCCCTGCCGCACCGTCGGGGTCTGAAAACTCGGGCTCCAGGCCCTCCGCACGGTCCTCCTGGACGCCGTCGGCGACCGTACGACCGTGCGCGGCGGCGACCGCCGGCACCATCAGCCGCGACCGGTTCCGCATGCCCGAGCCCGTCTTCAGACGCACCCGCAGCACCAACTCCCGGTCCTCCAGGCGCTCCAGCACCCGCTCCCCTGCCGACGCCGAGCAGCCCAGCAGCCGGGCCACCGTCGCCGCCGCCCGACCGCGCTTGCTGTCCACCGTCCCACCGCACTGCCGCACCCGCCCGGTCTCCCGCGCCTCCAGCACCAGCAGCAACAGCGCCAGCCGGTCCGTCGCCGCACCCCGACCGGTACGCGTACCGATCAGCCCGGCCGGAGTGACCCGGCCGTCCCGGTGCGTCCAGCCCGGCGCCATCACGGCCTCCACGAGCCGCTGAAGCACCGCGAACTCCTTCTTCGCCAGCGCCAGCGGATGACCGATCAAGCCGGACGCGTCCCACAGCGGCAAAACCTTGCACTTCAGGCCGACGTCCTGGCCGTAGTCGCCCTCCGCGGTGTCCACGTCGACCACGCCCGAGCGGCGCAGCCCCGGCACCACCTCGGAGGCCACGTACGACGCGGACAGCCCGAGCCACCGGCCCAACTCCGGGGTGCGGATCTCCACCACACCGGTCTCCGACGGCGTCCGCGACGCCAGCACCAGCACCGCCAGACGCACCGCGTCGGACGCACCGTCCAGGCCGGGCACGTCTAGCAGCACGCGCGCCGCGCCACCCAGACGGGCGCGGGCGTCCCGACCGAGCGACAGCGGATGACCCGCCGCCCGCTCCGGGACCGGTCCGGCAGGGACGGACCGCAGCCGACGACGCGACGCCCCGCCGGCGAACTCCGTACGCGGGTGGGGGAGCACAGCGGTCGACGCCGCCACGGCGCTCATCGGCCCCCCACCACGACAGAGCGATGCACGGACACGAGCGGGCAGGCGCGAACGATCATCGCGACAGCCTCGGGGAATCCCCCTGTGGACAGAGACCGGAGATCAGCGGCAGTCCTGTGGACCACGAGAGCGGACCGGCGAACGCCGTTCGACGGCGCGGCAGGCACCGCGGCTCCGCTCAGAAAACCCACCCCGAAAGCGCCGCAGTTGTAGCTTCCTACCGGAAGATCCACTTCCTGTACAAAAATCTCAGAAAGGGAGAAGCCGGGCGCGAAGTCCGTCACACGGGACGATCGCTCGACGTGAACCGGTGTGAAACGGACAGGGTCGAGCTGACAGGGGGACACCAGATCGGGCACTATGAAGAGACCAGCTTCCATATGCGTGGACCGACCAAGCCCCTCGGGGCTGGCCTGCCCGTTCGTGTGGAGGTATGCGCCCCCTCCGTGAGGAGCGGGCGTCGGACGAAGAACCAGAGGCGGCCTCCTGTCTTCCTTGAAGTGATTCGGACGGGTGCTCTATTGGCCCTGCCAGGGGCTTCTGGAGCGTGCGGCCGCCCCCTGCCAGAGGGGCGACTGCGGCACCGCTCGGTCCTTGCGGACCGGTGCGGGGCACTGCCGACGTGCGGTGTTGCTACATATGAAGAACTAGCTCAGTGAGCTGGAGCCTGGAACCGGGGCCAACCGGGACCAGGCAGCCGACCTGATGTGTGAGTGGTCGGCGCTGACGGGCCGCGCGGGGCCGGAGTGGATTACCAGTCCACTCTTTTGGCACGCGCGGCCGATGACCTAGGTCATCCCGACCCCCTCGATGCCGAAGGCGGAGTCGGCGAGCCCGAAAAGGGGAGGCATCGCGGAGTCATCCCTCATTGGACGCCTCCTCGATGGCGGCGTCCGGGTATTTTTCCGCCAGCTTCCGAAGCAGGTGCGCGTAGGCGCGGCGGTTCTCCCGGTGAGGCTGGGTGGCCCCAGCCTCCCAGCGTGCGATCGCCAGACGCTTGACCCCGATGGCTTCAGCGACTTCGGTCTGCGTGAGGCCGGCGGCGAGCCGGAGCCGCTGCCGCACCTTGAGTGTGGGGAGGGTGTCTTCCTCCACCAGGGCGTCAATTCGCCTCAGCGGATCAGGCATCGGAACCTCCACCGTAGGCAATGATTCCTGAAAAGATACATGATTGGGACGATCTTCGGTATCGAGAACGAGCGTGTTGCCGCATGAGATACCGACCGCCCCCGCCCGACTCCCCGCCTCTTGCCGATGACTGTTCCGCCACGCGGGAAGCGCACCCCGATCCTGACCCGGGACGAGGGCCGGTTGACGGGTCACTGGCCGCCTCGCAGTTCGCGGAGGTGGGCGACAAAAGCCTGGGCCTCGGAGGCGTGGGCGTACTGGGACTGGAGCGCTTGTCCGAGGTCGGCGGACACCATCGCCAGTGACGGCAACGAGCGCCGGCCACCGGTTAGCGCTCGCTCGCCGAAGGCCAGCGCCGAGTCCAGATCGCCCTCGCGGGCCGCGACCACGCCCAGCGTGACCCGGGCCTCCGCGATCCGCATGGGCGACCGCTCCGTCCCGTCGAAGTCCGTTCCCGCCCGGATCACTTCGCGGGCCAGCTCCGGCAGGCATGTACGCGTACTCGCAGCACAGCCTGTCTGCGGTGATTCGCAGGGCGTCCAGGGTGGCCACGTCGACGTCTGAGGCGCGCAGCCGGGCGATGATGTCGACGGTGTCCATGCCGCTGACCTGCAAAATCTCGGCTCGCCCGTCACGACGCCCCCGCTCGGGGAAGAAGGCACCGGTCGTCGTGTTGAAGACAGCAGCGATGGCCGACTGGTACTTCGTCGGCTGGGCGTCACCGCGCTCCCACCTCTTCCACTGACGCAACATGTCCTGCTTGCTGACCTCATGGTCCTCGGGGAGTCGGACCATCAGCCGATCCACCGCGTCGGCCTGCGACCAGTCGCGTGCCGCGCGCTCTTCGACCATGCGCCGTGCCCAGTCGGGACGCTCATCCATTGCGGTTTCCCTTCCCCGTACGGTCCAGCGGCGCAGCCTGCGCCTCGCCAAGGTGATGCCCGAGGAGCGGAAGCTGGCCCTTCCGCGGCCGAGCATGGCACGGCCCCTTGATCGCGCGGAGGTGACAAGTGGCGGTGACATTCGGGATGTCACCACCGGTCGTCACTTTGCGCAGCGTCTCAAGAGGCGCACGGTGTGTGCCGTTCACACGAGTCGATCCACGTCCCACGGGGAGGCGAACGGCGCATGCTGAGGTCCGTACAGCGGCCGCGAAAGAGGAGTGCAGCGAGTTCCTCACGGCTCCTCCTTCACAGTGCTTTCGGGGCTCGGGGTCAGGCGGTCGTGTCGTCGCTGGCCGCGCGACGGGCTTGGACCACGTACGCGTACGCCGCTCCAAGGTGGCCGTATGCCGTGGCGGAGTCTGCCGGGACCGCCACGGTTGCCGACTCCGCGGCCCTGCGCAGCTGCTGCGCTACGGCGGAGGGCATGGTCGGAGCTTCCGCAAACTCGCGCAGGCTCCGCGCGACTTCGGAGAGGCGTGCCTCGGTGGGAACGCCCGTCGGACCGTCCGGGCCCGAGAGCATGGGGACCCAGCCGGTCGTCGCGGCGACGGCACTGCGGATCTCGTCCACCAACTCGGGGGCGCTGAGCCGCTTCTCGGTGCTCATGTGGGGATCGGTCTCCAGAGACTCAAAGGTGTCAACGAGGTGGGGGGGGGGGGGGGGGGGGGGGGGGGCGGGGGGCCGGGGGGCGGGGGGGGCGGCGCGGGGGGGGCGGGGCGCCCGCCCCCCCCCCCCCCGCGCGCGGGGGGGCGCG
>NZ_JAIUKE010000392.1 GCF_020176795.1 Streptomyces sp. 8L | reverse complement strand
CACCTCGCGCCCCCACCGCCACCACCCGTACCGGCGGCCCCGCACGGCGGGGGCTGAGCGCCCCCGTACGCGCCGGACCAGCCCCGACGCGCCGGAGCCTGGGGCGCGGCGGGGCCCCGGTCAGTCCGTGTCCGCCGGCCGCAGGTGCACGATGTCACCCGCCGCGGCGGGCTCCCGTACGCCCGACTCCGTCGCCAGCACGAGGCGCCCGTCCCCGTCGATCGCGACGGCCTCGCCGGTCAGCTCCCGGTCGCCGGGCAGCTCCGCCCTGACCGCGCGGCCGAGGGTCGCGCAGCCCGCCGCGTACGCCTCCTGGAGCCGGGACGCGGCCGGGTCGCCCCCGGCGGCGCGCCAGTCCCCGTACCACTGCTCGATCGACCGGAGCACGGCGCGCAGCAGCGTCTCCCGGTCCAGGGACAGCGCGTCGGCGAGGGCGAGCGAGCCCGCCGTGGGAACCGGCAGTTCGTCGGCGCGCAGGGTCACGTTGAGGCCCACGCCGACGACGACGGCGTGCTCGCCCGCGCGCTCGGCGAGGATGCCGCCCGCCTTGCGTTCGCGGCCGTCGACGGCGACCAGCAGGTCGTTCGGCCATTTGAGGGACGTGTCGACGCCCGCGGCCCGCGCGAGGCCCGAGGCCACGGCGACACCCGTCAGCAGCGGCAGCCACCCCCACCGCTCGACGGGGATGTCGCCGCCCGGCGTCAGCAGCACGGAGAAGAACAGGCCGGAGCGCGCGGGCGCGGTCCAGTTCCGGTCGAGCCTGCCGCGTCCCGCGGTCTGCTCCTCGGCGACCAGCACCGTGCCCTCCGCGGGTGCCGCGCCGCCGCCTGCGCTCACGCGGGCCGCCAGGTCCGAGTTGGTGGACCCGGTCGTGTCGACCACGTCGAGTGCGGTCCACAGGCTGCCGGGCCTGATCAGCGCCCTGCGCAGCCCGGCCGCGTTCAGCGGCGGGCGGTCGAGGTCGGACCAGCGGCTTCCTGGGGTGTTGGGCTCCGTCATGCAGGCCAGACTATGTGTGGCATACGCCGCACTGTCGAACGGCGGGGGCGCCGATACGCTACGGAAACAAGCTACGGATCAGTAGGAGTCGTTGCCGATGACCGAGCCGACCGAGCCGGAAGAGAAGACCGCGGCGGGGGCGGGCTCCGACCTGCACACCACCGCGGGGAAGATCGCCGATCTGCGGCGGCGGATCGAGGAGGCGACGCACGCGGGCACGGCCGTCGCGGTGGAGAAGCAGCACGCCAAGGGCAAGCTGACGGCGCGTGAGCGGGTCGATCTGCTGCTGGACGAGGGCTCGTTCGTCGAGCTGGACGAGTTCGCACGGCACCGCTCGACGAACTTCGGCATCGATCGGAAGCGCCCGTACGGCGACGGTGTCGTCACCGGCTACGGCACGGTCGACGGCCGCCCGGTGTGCGTGTACTCGCAGGACTTCACCGTCTTCGGAGGGTCGCTGGGCGAGGTCTACGGTGAGAAGATCGTGAAGGTCATGGACTTCGCGATGAAGACCGGCTGCCCCGTGATCGGCATCAACGACGGCGGCGGTGCCCGCATCCAGGAGGGCGTGGTCGCGCTCGGCCTGTTCGCGGAGATCTTCCGGCGCAACGTGCACGCGTCCGGCGTGGTGCCGCAGATCAGTGTGATCGTGGGGCCCTGCGCGGGCGGCGCGGTGTACTCGCCCGCGATCACGGACTTCACGGTGATGGTCGACCGGACCTCGCACATGTTCATCACGGGCCCCGACGTCATCAAGACGGTGACCGGCGAGGACGTGGGCTTCGAGGAGCTGGGGGGCGCTCGCACCCACAACACGACGTCGGGCGTGGCGCACCACATGGCCGGGGACGAGAAGGACGCGATGGAGTACGTGAAGTCGCTCCTGTCGTACCTCCCGTCGAACAACCTCACCGAGGCCCCGGCCTTCCCCGAGGAGGCGTCGCTCGACACGAGTGACGAGGACCGCGAGCTGGACACGCTGATCCCGGACTCCGCGAACCAGCCGTACGACATGCACACGGCGATCGAGCACGTCCTGGACGAGGGCGAGTTCCTGGAGACGCAGGCGATGTTCGCGCCGAACATCGTCACGGGCTTCGGCCGCATCGAGGGCTTCCCCGTCGGCGTGGTCGCCAACCAGCCGACCCAGCTCGCCGGCTGTCTGGACATCAACGCGAGCGAGAAGGCCGCGCGGTTCGTACGCACCTGCGACGCGTTCAACATCCCGGTGCTGACCTTCGTGGACGTGCCGGGCTTCCTGCCGGGCGTGGACCAGGAGTACGGCGGGATCATCCGGCGCGGCGCCAAGCTGATCTTCGCGTACGCGGAGGCCACGGTGCCGCTGATCACGGTGATCACCCGCAAGGCGTTCGGCGGCGCGTACGACGTGATGGGTTCGAAGCACCTCGGCGCGGACCTGAACCTGGCCTGGCCGACCGCGCAGATCGCGGTGATGGGCGCGCAGGGCGCGGTGGGCATCCTGCACCGACGCACGATCGCGGCAGCGGGCGACGCGGCGGCGCAGGAGGCGCGGCGCGCGGAGCTGATCGAGGAGTACGAGGACACGCTCCTCAATCCGTACGTGGCGGCGGAGCGCGGCTACGTGGACGCCGTGATCATGCCGTCGGACACCCGGGCGCACGTGGTGAAGGGACTGCGGCAGCTGCGCACCAAGCGCGAGTCCCTGCCCCCGAAGAAGCACGGCAACATCCCGCTGTAGGAGGCCGTTCGATGATCAAGGTGATACGGGGCAATCCGACGCCGGAGGAGCTCGCGGCGGCGGTCGCGGTCGTCCAGGCCCGTGCGGCGGGCGCGGCGGAGGGGGCGGACGCGCCGCCCGCCCAGCGCCCGGAGTGGTCGGCCCCCGCGCGGATCGCCCGCACCCCGGTGCCGCGGCCCGGCTCGCGCGCCTGGGCGCACACGTACTGGCCTGCGTAGGCGCCGGGCCGCGGGCCCCGGGCTCGCGGCTCCCGCCGCACCGGTCCCGCGTCGCGGGACTCGCGTCGTACGTCAGGACAGGGCCGTGCCGAGCCCCGCGCGCCGGGGCATGGCCCGGCGCCCGGGCCATGCCCCGGTGAGTACGCGTACTCAGGCGGCGGCGCCGCCGGGCGACGCACCATCGGTCGCATGCTCTGGTCCGATCCTGACGACAAGCCTCCGGCGGAGCTGCGTGACGCGCAGGCCAAGCTGCGGCGCGCCGGGGTCGTCATCGCGCTGGCGATGGTGCTGGCGATGCTCGTTCTCGGGCTGCTCTGACCGGCCCCCGCGACCGGCCCCCGCCGCCCGCGCGGGCGGCGCGGCGACCGCCGGACTCCCGTGCTCGCCCCTGCGGCCCGGCCGATAGCTTCGGCCGTATGACAGAACTCCGCCGCCGCCTCGTGCTGGCCTCGCAGTCCCCCGCCCGTCTCGGCCTGCTGCGGGGGGCCGGGGGGGGGCCCGGGGGGGGCGTCAGCGGGGTCGACGAGGACGCGCTGAGCGCGCCGACGCCCGCCGAACTGGCCCTGGCGCTGGCCGTGGCGAAGGCCGAGAGCGTCGCGGCGCGGCCCGCCGCCGCCGGTGCGCTCGTCGTCGGCTGCGACTCCGTGCTGGAGCTCGACGGCGAGGCCCTGGGCAAGCCCGCGGACGCCGAGGAGGCGACCGGGCGCTGGAAGGCGATGCGCGGGCGCGCGGGCGTCCTGCGGACCGGGCACTGCGTGATCGACACCGCGACCGGCAGGCGCGCCGCCGCGACCGCGTCGACGACCGTGCGGTTCGGGACGCCGACGGACGCGGAGATCGACGCGTACGTGGCTTCGGGTGAACCCCTGCACGTGGCGGGCGCCTTCACCCTCGACGGCCGCTCCGCGCCCTTCGTGGACGGTATCGAGGGCGACCACTCCAATGTGATCGGTCTTTCGCTGCCGCTATTCCGCGGGCTTCTCCTGGAACTTGAGGTGTCCCTCACCGACCTGTGGGCCTGAGGGCTCCGCAACCGGTCGCCCGTCCGTCTCCTGGCCGCCGTACGCCAGCAGGACCCAGACCAGCAGCCCCAGACCCACCATCAGCACCGCGAAGAACGCCCACCCCAGGATGCTGGACGCCACCGCGCCCAGCACCCCGTGCACGACGGCGCTCACGATCAGCAGGGTCCGCCCGGCCTGTCCCGGCGGCCGGTCCCTGAGCGCGATCCTGGCCAGCGTCGCCGCGCAGAAGAGCGAGAACAGGGCGGTCGCGCCGCACAGGACCCAGGCGCCGAGGGACATCGCGGACGGCTTCTGGCCCGCGAGCGACATGTGCTGGATGCCCACGAGTCTGGACAGCAGCGCGGCCGCCGCGACCAGCACCACCGCCTCCACCAGGGCGACCGCCGCCGTCACCCACGCCACCCACACCACCGGTCGGCGAGTCACGCCGCCCACCCCTTCCCGTCCACCGCTTGTCCGCTCCGTCGCTCGGCCGGTCCTTCGCACGGTCGCTCCGTCGCCTCGCCGGGAGCCGCGTGCGCCGAGCCGCCCCCGTTACCGGGAGTACGGAGCGCTCCGGGCACGCTACTCATCGGTAAACGAAGGGACAAGGGTTCGCGCGCGCCGGACCGCCGTGCGGGGAAGATCGCGCGCGGCATGCCGTCATCCGAGGGCCGCTATGGGATTCCTACAAAGAAACACGATTCAGCGCGGGGCACTCGAACAGAGAGCTGGGCCACATCAGGGCGCTACTGTGCGAGGAAGAATCCCGGCGTACCGTGGTGCCACAAGGGATTTCGTTACCTGGGCGAACCTCGTATCACGCTCCGTGTGAACGAGCTCACCATTGGGGACAGGTCGCAGGACCGTGTCGGCAGTCCCTAAACTCAGCTTGTTTTATTTGGAGGGAGCAATCGTGCGCAAGGTGCTCATCGCAAACCGTGGCGAAATCGCCGTCCGCGTCGCCCGTGCCTGCCGGGACGCGGGAATCGCGAGCGTGGCGGTCTACGCGGAGCCCGACCGGGACGCGCTGCATGTGCGGGTGGCGGACGAGGCGTTCGCCCTGGGCGGTGACACCCCCGGAGCCAGCTACCTGGACATCGCCAAGGTCCTCCAGGCGGCCAAGGACTCCGGCGCCGACGCCGTCCACCCGGGGTACGGATTCCTCTCCGAGAACGCCGAGTTCGCGCAGGCCGTCCTCGACGCGCAGCTCACCTGGATCGGCCCGCCGCCGCACGCCATCCGCGACCTGGGCGACAAGGTCGCCGCCCGGCACATCGCCCAGCGCGCCGGCGCGCCCCTGGTCGCGGGTACCCCCGACCCGGTCTCCGGCAGCGCCGAGGTCGTCGCCTTCGCCGAGGAGCACGGCCTGCCGATCGCCATCAAGGCGGCGTTCGGCGGTGGCGGCCGGGGCCTGAAGGTCGCCCGCACCCTTGAGGAGATCCCCGAGCTGTACGACTCCGCGGTGCGCGAGGCCATCGCCGGCTTCGGGCGCGGCGAGTGCTTCGTGGAGCGCTACCTCGACAAGCCGCGGCACGTCGAGACGCAGTGCCTCGCCGACCAGCACGGCCATGTCGTCGTCGTCTCCACCCGCGACTGCTCCCTCCAGCGCCGCCACCAGAAGCTCGTGGAGGAGGCGCCCGCCCCGTTCCTGACGGACGAGCAGAACGCCGAGCTGTACGCGGCGTCGAAGGCGATCCTCAAGGAGGCCGGCTATGTCGGCGCGGGCACCGTCGAGTTCCTCGTCGGCGCGGACGGCACGATCTCGTTCCTGGAGGTCAACACCCGCCTCCAGGTCGAGCACCCGGTGACCGAGGAGGTCTCGGGCATCGACCTGGTCCGCGAGATGTTCCGGATCGCCGACGGCGAGGAGCTGGGCTACGACGACCCGGCGCCGCGCGGCCACTCCTTCGAGTTCCGCATCAACGGCGAGGACCCGGGCCGCGGCTTCCTGCCTGCGCCCGGCACCGTCACGAAGTTCGACCCGCCCACGGGCCCCGGTGTCCGCCTCGACACGGGCGTCGAGTCCGGCAGTGTCATCGGCCCGGCCTGGGACTCCCTGCTGGCGAAGCTGATCGTCACGGGCTCGACCCGCAAGCAGGCGCTGGAGCGGGCCTCGCGGGCGCTGGAGGAGTTCGGCGTCGAGGGCATGGCCACGGCGATCCCCTTCCACCGCGCGGTGGTCAAGGACCCGGCCTTCCTGAGCGAGCCGTTCACCATCTTCACCCGCTGGATCGAGACGGAGTTCGTCAACGAGATCCCGCCGTTCGCGGCGCCGGCCGACACCGGCGACACGGACGAGGAGGGCCGCGAGACGGTCGTCGTGGAGGTCGGCGGCAAGCGCCTCGAGGTCTCCCTGCCGTCGTCGCTCGGCATGAGCCTGGCCCGTACCGGGCTGGCCGCCGGCGCCAAACCCAAGCGCCGCGCCACGAAGAAGTCGTCCTCCGCCGTCTCCGGCGACACGCTGGCCTCCCCCATGCAGGGCACCATCGTGAAGGTCGCGGTCGAGGAGGGCCAGGAGGTCCAGGAGGGCGAGCTCATCGTGGTCCTTGAGGCCATGAAGATGGAGCAGCCCCTCAACGCCCACCGCTCCGGCACCGTCAAGGGCCTCGTGGCCTCCGTCGGCGGCTCGGTCACCTCCGGCGCCACCATCTGCGAGATCAAGGACTGAACGCCCGCGGGTGCCGGGGCCGGCCGGGTTCGGCCGGCCCCGGACGCCGTCCGCGGCCGGGGCCGCCGAATGGCATTCTTGTCCCCACCCGGCGCGCGGGAGGCGGGCGGCCCGGCGGGCGCGAGCCGGGCGACCCGGCTGCGCGAACCGGGCGGCGACCGGCCAGGAAAGGACTGCGGCAGATGGCGAGGGACACGTCCACGGCCACGGCGGAGCCGCGCAGAGCCATGCGCGCGGACGCGCGCCGCAACTACGACCGCCTGCTGGCGGAGGCACGCTCCGGCTTCGCGGAACACGGCACCGACACCTCGCTGGAGGACATCGCGCGCCGCGCGGGCGTCGGAATCGGCACCCTGTACCGGCACTTCCCGAACCGCCAGGCGCTGATCAGCGCGGTCTTCCAGGACGCGCTCGCCGCGCTCCTGGACCGGGCGCGCGACCTGGGAGAGTCCGAGAACCCCTGCCGGGCGCTGGTCGAGTGGCTGCGCGCCTTCGTGACGTACGCGGGCGAGTACCGCGGCCTGTCGCAGGCGCTGATGTCGGCGCCGCGCGACGACGACACGTCGGCGCTCGGCCGCTGCAACCTGCCGCTGCGCACGGCGGGCGACGCGCTGCTCGCGCGCGCCCAGCGGGCGGGCGCCGTGCGCGAGGGCGTCTCGATCGAGGACCTGCTCCAGCTCACCAACGCGATCGCGCTGGCGTCGGAGCAGACGCCCGAGGACCCGGAGCTGGCCGACCGGCTGCTGGCGCTCACCCTCAAGGGCCTGACACCGCGCCCGTCCGCGTCCGGCTGAGGGCCCCGCGGGGAGAGCGGGCGGATGTTCCTCGGCCCGCGAGTCCGCGTCAGCCCGCGAGTCCGCGTGCGGCGAGGCTGCGGCCGGTTTCCTCGATGGCGTCGGGAACCGGGCGGAGCGGACGGGACAGGAGGGCCTCGGCCGGGCCGCGGTCGAAGCGCTGTGTCGAGCCGATGAGCCACCTGACGTCGCGCAGCTGGGGTTGGAACACGCTCGCGGCCCAGGTGAGCCAGGTCGCCATCGCCCGCTTCGGGATCTTCCCGCTGGCCTCGGGGAGCCTCTCGCGCAGCACCGCGGCGACGTCGATGAGCGAGACGGGGTCGGTCGCCACGATCGTGCGGGTGCCGCCCGCCGTCTTCGAGAGCATCGCCTCGATGTGCGCGTCGGCGACGTCCCGCACATGCACCCACGGCATCCGCAGATCCGGGACCATCGGCAGCGCGCCCGCCATGATCTGCTGGATCGCCGAGACCGAGGTGCCCGGATCGTCGGTCAGGAGGGGGCCGACGACCGCGCCCGGGTTGATGACGGCGAGCCGGTCGCGCATGCCGCGCCGGTCGGCGGCCTGCCAGGCCGCGTGCTCGGCGCGGACCTTCGAGACGATGTAGGCGCCGAGCCCCCGGCGCTCCCGGGTCCAGTCGGCGGCCGTGAAGACGTGGTCCCTGGGCGCGGGGGCGTACTGCACCGTCGCGAGGGCCGAGGTGACGACGATTCGCTCCACGCCCGCGTCCAGGGCCGCGTCGACGGCCCGCGTCGTGCCCTGGACGGCGGGGCGGATCAGGTCCTCGGGGTCCTTCGGCCTCGTCGTGACGAAGGGGGAGGCGACGTGCACCACGAAGCGGCAGCCCTCGGCCGCGGCCGCCCATCCCTCGTCCGAGAGCAGATCGAGCCGCCGGACCTCCAGCAGGGTGTCGTCCGCGCCCGCTTCCGCCATCGCGCCGCGCACCTCCGCGACGCGCCCCGGTGACCGTACCGACCCGCGGACGGCGTATCCGCGCCGCAGCAGCTGGGCCGCGATGTGGCCGCCGATGAATCCCGAGACCCCTGTGACAAGGACTGTGTCCGTCATGCGCACTCCCGATCGCCCCATCTTGACAGTGAGCAGTTTACGAGCGGTCTACTCACTGTCAAGATGGGCGCCTGATGACGAACGGAGAACCGAGGGCCGGCGACGGCTACCACCATGGCAACCTGCGCGCGGCGCTGCTCGACAGCGCGCTGGAGGTGCTGTCCGAGAAGGGCGTCGACGGGTTCAGCATGCGCGAGGCCGCCCGCAGGGCGGGGGTGTCGCAGTCCGCGCCGAAACACCACTTCGGCGACGCGCGCGGCCTGCTCGGCGCGCTCGCCACGCGCGCCTACCGGCGGCTCTGCGAACGGCTGGAGGCGGTGGAGACCGCCCGGCGCGACGTACGGGAGCGGGTCGAGGCCCTCGCGGCGGAATACGTCGCGTTCGCCCGGGACAACCGCGCGCTGTTCGACCTGATGTGGCGCATGACCCAGTTCGACTTCGGCGACCCGGAGCTGATGGAGCAGAAGCACCGGGCGCTGCGGGCCCTGGACCGCGGCCTGCGCGGCCAGGACGCGCGGCTGCCGGACTCCGCGGACCCCGCGCTGCTGCCGAGCTACGCGGTGTGGTCACTCGTGCACGGCTACACCAGCCTCGTACTGGAGGGCGCGATCGACGAGGACGCCGAGGACCCGCTGACGAGCGGCCTGCTCCCCGCGATGCTGCGGCTCCTCGACGTGTCCCCCGCCGCGCCGGCACGCAATCCCTGACACGGCGCCGGGCGGCCCCGGCCGTGCGTGACGGCGGGCGGGGCCGCACCCGGGTGCGCGGGTGCGGCCAGGGCCGTGGCTACCTCCGGCGCAGGTCCGCGACCCTGGCCCGTTCCCGCTCGCGGTCGCCGGGGTCCGGCGACGACGGGGGACCCGCGCTCCGCAGATGCGCGGGGCCCCCGTGGGTGCGCCGCTGACCGGGCAGGGGCGCCTGGGCGCGCGGCTCCGCCGCGTGCTCCGCGGCCGCCACGTCGCCCGCGCCACCGCCGGCCACCGACACCTGCACGCCCTGGTCCGCGAGGGCCTGGAGCTCCATCGCGGCCCGTTCGTCGTGGAGGGGCGGCTCGTCCGTCACCAGACGGCTGATCAGCTCCGTGGGCACCGTCTGGAACATGGTGTCCGTCGCCAGCTTGGTGTGGTCGGCGAGCACCACGACCTCGCCCGCCGCCCGGACCAGCGCCCGGTCGACGCTCGCGGCCAGCATGTTGGACGTGGACAGGCCGCGCTCGGCCGTCAGGCCCGTACCCGAGAGGAAGGCGCGGCTCACCCGCAGGCCCTGGAGGGACTGCTCCGCGCCGCTGCCGACGAGCGCGTAGTTGGAGCCGCGCAGCGTGCCGCCCGTCATCACCACCTCGACGCGGTTCGCGTGCGCGAGCGCCTGGGCGACCAGGAGCGAGTTGGTGACGACGGTGAGGCCGGGCACCCGGGCGAGCCGGCGGGCCAGCTCCTGGGTGGTCGTACCCGCGCCCACGACGACGGCCTCGCCCTCCCCCACCAGGGTGGCGGCGAGATCGGCGATGGCCGTCTTCTCGGCCGAGGCGAGGTGCGACTTCTGCGGGAAGCCGGACTCCCGCGCCAGCCCGCCGGGCAGGACCGCGCCACCGTGCCGGCGGTCGAGGAGGCCTTCTGCCTCCAGCGCCCGTACGTCACGCCGTACGGTCACTTCTGAGGTCTGGACGACACGGGCGAGCTCGCGGAGGGACACGGCTCCGTTGGCGCGCACCATTTCGAGGATCAACTGGCGACGTTCTGCAGCGAACACGAGACTGACAGTAACCCCGATGTCCGTCTGCTTTCAGCAGTTTGCACCTAATTACCGAAGTTGTACGTACAAGGTTCCGGTAAGTGGTATACAGCGAGCCCGACGGGTCCCGCGGCCTCCGCGAACGGCGCCCCGCACTCCCGCGACGAACGTTCCCCCGCGCCCAACGGCCGCCGCCGAAAGGCCCGGTGGGCGGCGCGGCGGGTGGCCCGCCGCCGCCGGTCAGACCTCCTCGGCGGTCTTCCGCGTGTGCAGCTGGCGCGCGACCTCGGCGATCGAACCCGAAAGCGACGGGTACACCGTAAAGGTATTCGCGATCTGTTCCACCGTCAGGTTGTTGTCGACGGCGATCGAGATCGGATGGATCAGCTCACTCGCGCGCGGCGCGACCACGACGCCGCCCACCACGATCTCCGTGCCGGGACGGGCGAAGATCTTCACGAAGCCGTCCCTGATGCCCTGCATCTTCGCGCGGGGGTTGCGCAGCAGCGGCAGCTTGACGACGCGCGCGTCGATCCGGCCCGAGTCGACGTCGGCCTGGCTGTAGCCGACGGTCGCGATCTCCGGGTCGGTGAAGACGTTCGCTGACACGGACTTCAGGTTCAGCGGCGCCACCGCGTCGCCGAGGAAGTGGTACATCGCGATCCGGCCCTGCATCGCGGCCACGGACGCCAGCGCGAACACGCCGGTCACGTCGCCCGCCGCGTAGACGCCGGGCGCGGACGTGCGCGACACCCGGTCCGTCTTGACGTGGCCCGACGGCTTGAGGACGACGCCGGCCTCCTCCAGGCCCATGCCGGCCGTGTTCGGGATGGCGCCGACGGCCATCAGGCAGTGCGTGCCGCTGATGACCCGGCCGTCGGAGAGGGTGACCTCGACGCGGTCGCCGACCCGCTTGGCGGCGGCGGCGCGGGAGCGGGACATGACGTTCATGCCGCGGCGCCTGAAGACGTCCTCCAGCACGGCCGCCGCGTCCGGGTCCTCGCCGGGCAGCACCCGCTCGCGCGAGGAGACGAGCGTGACGCGGGAGCCGAGCGCCTGGTAGGCGCCGGCGAACTCGGCGCCGGTCACGCCGGAGCCGACCACGATGAGCTCCTCGGGCAGCTCGTCGAGGTCGTAGACCTGGGTCCAGTTCAGGATGCGCTCGCCGTCGGGCAGCGCGTCCGGGATCTCGCGGGGGTGGCCGCCGGTGGCGATCAGCACGGCGTCGGCGGTCAGCACCTCCCGCTCGCCGCCGGGCAGCTCCGCGACGACGGTGCGGGAGCCGTCGACGGCCTGGAGCCCTTCGAGCCTGCCCCGGCCCCGCAGGACGCGCACGCCGGCCCGCGTCACGGAGGCGGAGATGTCGTGCGACTGGGCGAGCGCGAGCCGCTTGACCCGTCGGTTGACCTTGCCCAGGTCCACGCCGACGACCCGGGCGGCCCGCTCGGCGGGGGGCGTGTCGTCCGCGACGATGATGCCCAGTTCCTCGTACGAGGAGTCGAACGAGGTCATCACCTCGGCCGTCGCGATGAGGGTCTTCGACGGCACGCAGTCGGTCAGCACCGAGGCACCGCCGAGCCCGTCGCAGTCGACGACGGTCACCTCCGCGCCGAGCTGGGCGCCGGCGAGGGCCGCCTCGTACCCGCCGGGTCCGCCGCCGATGATCACGATCCGGGTCACGAAAAATCAGCCTCGCGTCGTCTGCCGGCCGTCTGTCACCCCGGCCGGGGTCCTGGGTGCCCCGGGGGCCGTGGCCCGGGCGGCCTGGGGCGGACCGGCCTTGGGCCTACCGGGGCCCCTTCCGCCGGGCGGGGTCTGCGCGGGTCCCGCGTTAGGGCCCCCCCCGCCCCTAGGGGGGGGGGCCCCAGGCCCCCCCCCCCGGGCCCCCCCCCCGGGGGGGGGGGGGGGGCCCCCCCCCCCTTGCCCTGCCGCGGGAACCGTTCCGGTCCCGCCATCACGCCACGTCTTCCCGG
>NZ_JAIUKE010000391.1 GCF_020176795.1 Streptomyces sp. 8L | reverse complement strand
GCCCCCGCCCCCGCCCCCGCCGCTTCCGCAGGGGCGGACCCTCTCCCGGAGGGGCTGCGCGCGGCCTACGCCGCCGCCGGGAAGGCGCTCGGCAGGGACGAGGACGGGAACGGGGCCGGTGAGACGCCGGAGCGGGCCGTGTACCTGGTCCTCGACCGGTCGGGTTCCATGCGGTCCTTCTACAAGGAGGGCAGCGCCCAGCGCCTGGGTGAGCAGGTGCTCGCACTCGCCGCGCACCTCGGCGCGGACGAGGAGCCGACCGTGCACACGGTGTTCTTCTCCACCGACATCGACGGCTCGGCCGACCTCACGCCGGGCGCGTACGAGAACGTCATCGACGAGACGCACGCCGGGCTCGGGCGGCTCGGCCGCACCAGCTACCACCGCGCCGTCGAGGAGGTCGTGGAGCACTACGAGAAGTCCGCTGCCGCGGCCGAGGGCCGGCCGGCGCTCGTCGTGTTCCAGACCGACGGCGCACCGGACGCCAAACTCGTCGCGCGCCAGGCGCTCAGCGACGTCGCCCAGAAGCCGCTGGCGTGGGCGTTCGTGGCGTTCGGGCCGTACGACTCCAAGGCGTTCGACTTCCTGCGCAAGACGGAGCAGGAGATGGAGCACGTCGGCTTCTTCCACGCGGGCCCCGAGCCGCACAAGCTCTCCCACGCGGACCTCTACGCCGGCCTCGTCAAGGCCTGGGACGCGGCCGGCGGCTGACCCGGCCGCCCGGGGGCCGGGCCGGAGTTGTCATGTTCCGCGGGGGCGCTCACGCGGGGTGTGGAGGTCCTGGCGTGCGGGTCTTGCCGCTGTCGTGGGCAGGGTGACCGTGACCTCAAGGCCGCCGACGCCCCGGCGGCCCGGGATCGCCGACACGTCGCCGCCGTGGGCCTGCGCGATGGAGCGCACGATCGACAGGCCGAGACCGGCGCCCGCGCCCGGGCCCCGGCCGATGCGGTCCCTGCCCTCGCCCCTGCGGAACGGCTCGAACAGCGCCGGGATCTCGGCGGGCGGCACCGGCGGCCCCGTGTTCGTGATCCGCAGGGTGCCGTTGTCGACACTGACGTCGACGCTCCCGCCGGGCACGTTGTACTTCGTCGCGTTGGCCAGCAGGTTCGCCGCCAGACGGGACAGCAGCATCCGGTTCCCCCGTACGGGCCGGGGCCCGCGCCCCACGACCCCGGCGGACCCGGCCGACGCGGCGGACCCGCCCGGCGATGGCGTCGCGGCGGGCGCGGACGGGACGGCCGGCGCAGCCGGGGCGGTCCGTTCGGCCGGTGTGCTCACCGCGACGCCGTGCCGCGCCGCCTCCTCCGCCACCAGCTCGCGGAGGTTCACTTCCTCCAACTCGTCTTCCGCCAGGCCGCGTTCGCTGCGTGCGAGCAGGAGCAGGCCCTCGATGAGCTGCTCGCTCCTGCGGTTGTTCTCCAGCAGCGTGGTGCGCGTGCGGGAGCGTTCCTCCGGCGTGGACGCGTCGTCGAGCCCCACCTGGATCGCGGCGCGCTGCGTGGCGAGCGGCGTGCGCAGTTCGTGCGACGCGTTGGCGATGAACCGCCGCTGACTGTCGAACGCCCTCTCCAGGCGCGCCAGCAGCGCGTCGAGCGTGTCGCCGAGCTCCTTGAGCTCGTCGTCGGGGCCGTCCGCCGCGATCCGCTCGTACAGGTTGCGCTCCGTGAGGCCGCGCGCCTTCTCCGTCATCTCACGGATCGGGCGCAGCACCCGCCCCGCCGTCCACCAGCCGACGATCACCGCGAGCAGCGCCATGGCCAGCAGCGCGACCAGCGACCAGAACATCAGCTCGTTGCGGGCGGCGTCGCTCACGTGGTCCGTGAGCTGGAACAGCGTGAGCCGGGCCGGCCGGTCCGCCTGCCGCACCACGAGCAGCGGGTCCCGGGCGCCGTGTCCCGTCCCCGGCACGGCGCTCCACACGGGGACGACGTCGGCGCGCGCCGCGATCGCCTGCGCCTGGTCGTGGGTGCTGGAGTTGGACAGCAGGTTCACGACCCCGAGCAGGCACGCGCCGAGGACGACGAAGACGCCCCCGTAGACCAGGGCGATCCGAGTCCTGATCGTCGAACCGGGCCCGAGCACCGTGCCCCGCACGGCGCCTCGTGGCGGGCCGCCTCCCCCCACAGCCCCTCGTGGCGGGCCGCCCGCCCGGCCGGGTCCTGAAGCGGTGGCCGCCGTCGCGCTCATAGGGTGTAACCCACTCCTTGCACCGTCTTGATCAGGGGCGGTTCGCCGAGTTTGCCGCGCAGCTTGCTCAGGCACACCCGTACGGCCCCGGTGAACGGATCGGTGTGCGCGTCCCACGCGCGCTCCAGCAGTTCCTCCGCGGAGACGGGCGCCCCGTCCGCCTCCAGCAGGATCTGGAGCACGGAGAACTCCTTGGGCGACAGGTCGAGCGGGCGCCCGTCGCGCGACGCCTCGCGGCGTACCGAGTCCAGCCGGACTCCCGCGCGTTCCAGCTGCGGCGGTACGGGTCTCGCGCTGCGCCGTCGCAGTGCCCGCACGCGCGACACCAGCTCGGGGAACTCGAACGGTTTGCCCAGGTAGTCGTCGGCCCCGAGGTCGAGACCCGCCACCCGTTCCTCCACGGACGCGGACGCGGTCAGCATCAGGATGCGCGTACGGGACGACTCGGCGACGAGTTTGCGGGCGACGTCGTCCCCGTGCACGCGCGGCAGGTCGCGGTCGAGGACGACGACGTCGTAGTCGTGCAGCCCGAGGTAGGCGAGCGCGGCGTCCCCGCTGTACACGGTGTCCACGGCGAAGCCCGCGCGGCGCAGGCCCGTCGCCACCAGCTCGGCCAGCATCTCCTCGTCCTCGGCGACCAGCACCCGCATGCCGACGTCCCCTGCCTCTCGCCCCGTTCCTTCGTCACGTTCGCCACGCTCCCGGGGGAGCCGGAGCGGTTTCGCTGGGTTCACCCGAGATGTGAGGGTCCCGGCAGGCAGTCCTACCGCACCGGGTGTTTCGCAAAGCTCTCTGAGGCTTCGGGGCTCTGAGGTTCCGAGCCCGCCGGCCCGGGGTGGCGGCCTCGGAGCCGGTGACCACGAGGCCGGACCCCGGAGGACGGGATCGGCGCCGCCGCTACTCCCCGCCCACGACGAGTCGTTCCAGCGCAGCCCGCGCCCGCGCGTCCGAGCGGGCCCGCGCCGCGATCGCCTCGGCGAGCCGCCGCGCCCACTCCTCCATCTCCACCTGCGTACGGGACAGCACCACGCCCCGCACAACCTTGAGGATCTCGGGCACCAGGCGTCCGCGCGCCATGGTCAGCGCGAGCCGCTCGTCACCGAGCGAGATCTCGGCCCGCTCGACCCTGCCCTCACGCCCCGCCATCCGGTCCGCCATCGAGCGCCGCTTGCGCTCCAGCTCGACCGACCCGGCCGGCAGCGCTTCGGCGAGCGAGCCGCCCAGCACCTGCGCGTACACGTCGAGGTCGGCCGCGTCCCTGCGCAGAGCGGCGGCGAGCAGCTCGACGGAGGCGGAGGCAGAGGCACCCGGGCCGGGGTCGGGGCCGCGATCGGGATCGTCCGGGCCTCCGGTACCGGCCGGCAGGTTCGCGCCATCTACGGGGCCCGGCCTGTCCGTAGCGCCCGGCCCGTCCGTAGCGCCCGGCTCGTTCGCGGCGCCCGGCTCGTCCGGGGGGCCCGGCCTGTCGTCTCCCCTGGCGTCGTCGTCCATGCGTGACATCCCCCTTCTCGGCCTCTCCCGCTGGGGCCGCTCCGGCCATGCGGTGCGTACGGGTCGGTCAGTCAGTCATTCGGTCGGTCGGTCCTCAGCCGTCGAGGCTCAGCACCATCGTCGGGCGGGCGATCTCGTGGTCCTCACGCAGCGGGCGCACGGCCGTGCCGATGGAGAAGAACTCCGTCGTGTGGCCGCCCCACCGGTGGTTGTGCGCGTTCAGCTGGACCCCGACCACGCCCTCCGCGTGCAGTTCCTCGGCCTCCGCCTGCATCCGGGCCATGGCCAGCTCACGCGCGTCGTACAGGGCCTGCGTGAACCGTTCGATCTCCACGTTCTTGCCGAAGTTCGACAGCGCGGCGCCCATCCGCTGATGTGCCACGTGGTACACGCAGGTGCCCATCACCATCCCGAGCGGCGCGTAGCCCGCCCTGATCAGCGTCCAGAAGTCCTGGCCCGACAGGTCGGAGGTGAACGGCTGGTTCTTGTTGTTGCGCCAGGACGTGCCGCCGGGCGCGGGCTCGTCGGCCTTCACAGCCGTACCGATGGCGATGAACTCGGCGATGTCACTGCCGAAGTCGCGCGCCTCCACGCTGAGCCGTACGCCGACGATGCCGTCCGCGCCGAGCTGCGCGGCCTCCGCCTCCATACGCGTCATGGCCAGCTCGCGGGCGTGGTACATCGCCTGACTGAGCGTCTCCAGCTCCTGGTTCTTGCTCCAGCGGCCGATCTGGATTCCGACGTGGTAGATCGAACTGCCGAGCACCAGGCCGATCGGCCGGAAGCCCGCCTCCCTGACCAGCAGGAACTCATTGACGGACAGGTCGCTGGTGAAGATCGCCCCGGCCTTGCCCGGCTCCAGGTCGGCGAGCCTGCGCATGGCGTCGGCGGGGACACCCTCCTGCGAAGGGCCTCGTCCCGTCTCGGATTCCGTACCGCTCACGTCGTCACCTCTGTCGTGTCCGCTGCATCTGTCGTGTCCTTCGTGCCCGTCACGGGCACCGCGCCGCCCCTGCCGTCATGCCCGTCATCCCCGCCGTCACCCCTGTTGTCCCAGGCCGCGGAGCTCCTCCACGATGCGGGTGCGCTCCAGCGGGTCCCCGTACGGCGACGACTCCACCGCCGCCAGCCGGGCCCGCAGCCGGTCGGAGCGGCGTCCGAGCGGCAGGACCGCCAGGGTGCGCGGCTCCGCGGGGGCCCGGTGGAAGGCGGCGACGGACGTGCCGATCATGGTGGAGTCCGCGACGTGGTCCCGCTGGTCCACGGTGCGCCAGCAGGCGGTCTCCCGCACCACCAGCGAGCCCGCGGCCAGGATCACGCCGTCGCCGCCCCGTGAGCGCACCAGCTGCGCCAGCCGGCGGCGGGAGGACGACCGGGCGCCCTGCACGAGCGAGGACCACCCCTCGACCTCGCCGTTGCTCCAGCTGTTGGACTGCACGTTCGTGAGGAAGGTGTCGTGCGTGACGCCCCTGGCCATGCCGACCAGCAGCTCCACCGGAATCCAGCCGTTCGAGACGAGCTTCGCGAAGCCCTGGCCGTCGAGGTGGCAGGTGAAGGGCCGCTTCGGCCGTACCGGGCCGCGGGCGCGTACGGCGGTGCCGATGACCTTGAACTCCAGGTAGCTCGGGTCCGTCGGGAACGGCGCCACGGTGAGCTCCGCCGCGACCACGCCGTCGCCGCCGAGGGCGGCGCACTCGGCGGTGAGCCGTTCCAGCGCGGAGCGGCGGGCCGCGTCGTAGCCGTCGAGCCCGTAGAGGACGGTGCGGGCGGGGGCGCCCCGGTTCAGCAGGTCGGCGCCGGAGTACCGGCAGTCGTAGACGTTCCAGATCTGGTAGACGGCCGAGCCCATCACCTGCCCGACGGGCTCGAATCCCACTGCGCGGATGGCCGCGAACGCGCCGGTGGACAGGGCGGACGTCCAGGTGCCGGTGCGCTGCGCGCCCGCGAGGCGCTCCCGTGCCGCGGGTGGCAGACCCACGCCGTCCCACGGGGGCGCCTCAGCACCACCGGACCCGCCCGACTGATCCGCCTCACCCGCCACCGGACCGCACCTCCTGCCGCCAGTTCGCCGCTGCTCGCGCCGTTGATCCCGCCTGCCGAACGCCCGTACCGCGGGTACACCCGTCGTACGCCCGCACGCGCGGGCACACCCGCCGTACGCCCGTACCGCGGGCGCCCGCCGTACATCCGTACGGCCTGTACGCCCGAAACGGTCGTGACGCCCGTACGTCCGAAGCGGTCGTAACGCTCGTACGTCCGAGGCGGTCGTAACGCCCGTACGTCAGATCGAACGATCGGCCGCGCACCGAAGATCCCGGAACCGCTCTCCCGCTCGCTCGCACCTTAGACGCCGCCGCCCCCGCGCACGGGGACAGGTGTCCAGTGTTCACCCCGGACGCCCGGCGCGGAGGTACGGCACGACCGCGGAGGGCCCGCGGGCGGGGGCAGGACCGCGGGCCCGTCCCGGGGGAAACGGTTCGAAGGCACAGGAACGCGGCGGATACCATTTCGAGCATGGCGGCCACAGAACCCGAAGCGCGGGGCGAGAAGACGTACTACGTCTCCACCCCCATCTATTACGTCAACGACGCTCCCCATCTGGGCCACGCCTACACGACCGTCGCAGGCGACGTGCTCTCGCGCTGGCACCGCCAGCGCGGCGAGAAGGTGTGGTACCTCACCGGCACGGACGAGCACGGTCAGAAGATCCTGCGCACCGCCGAGGCGCACGGGGTCACCCCCCAGGAGTGGTGCGACAAGCTCGTCGAGGAGTCGTGGCGCCCCCTGTGGACCCACCTCGACGTGGCGAACGACGACTTCATCCGCACCACCGAGAAGCGCCACACGGACCGCGTCCAGGAGTTCGTCCAGGACCTGTACGACAAGGGCGAGATCTACAAGGGCGGCTACGAGGGCCCGTACTGCGTGAGCTGCGAGGAGTACAAGCTCCCTGGCGACCTCATCGAGGCCGAGGACGGCACGCCGCTGTGTGCCATCCACAAGAAGCCGGTGGACATCCTCCAAGAGGAGAACTACTTCTTCAAGCTCAGCGAGTACGGTCCGAAGCTGCTCGCGCACTACGCGGAGAACCCCGGCTTCATCCAGCCGGAGTCCGCGCGCAACGAGGTCGTGAACTTCGTCAAGCAGGGCCTCCAGGACCTGTCGATCTCCCGCTCCACCTTCGACTGGGGCGTCCCGGTCCCGTGGGACCCGAAGCACGTGATCTACGTGTGGATCGACGCCCTCCTCAACTACGCGACGGCGGTCGGCTACGGCTCCGACGAGGCCAAGTTCACGTCGACCTTCCCGGCGGACGTGCACCTGGTGGGCAAGGACATCCTCCGCTTCCACGCGATCATCTGGCCCGCGATGCTGATGGCGAACGGCCTGCCGCTGCCCGGCAGGATCGCCGCGAACGGCTGGCTGCTGGTCGGCGGCGAGAAGATGTCGAAGTCCAACCTGACGGGCATCAAGCCGCAGGACCTCACCGAGCACTTCGGCGTCGACGCGTACCGCTGGTACTTCCTGCGCGCGATCGCGTTCGGGCAGGACGGCTCGTTCTCGTGGGAGGACCTGAGCGCCCGCTACACCTCGGAGCTCGCCAACGACTACGGCAACCTCGCGTCGCGCGTCGCGGCCATGGTCGGCAAGTACTTCGGCGGGAAGCTGCCGGAGGCCACCGCCGACGGCGCCCCCGAGCAGGCCGTGCGCGAGGGCCTGGCCAAGGCGGTCGCGGAGGCCGACCGGCGCATCGGCGAGGAGCTGGACTTCTCCGGCGGCATCGCGGCGATCTTCGACTTCGTGAAGCAGGTCAACGGCTACCTCACGGAGCAGGAACCGTGGAAGGTCGCCAAGGACACCTCCGACGAGGGCCGGGCGCGGCTCGCGACGATCCTCTACACGGCGGCCGAGTCGCTGCGCGCGATCGCGGTCCTGCTGAACCCGGTGATGCCGGACACCAGCCGGAAGCTGTGGGACTCGCTCGGCGCCGCCGAGTCGCTGGGCGCGCTCGCCGACCAGCGGATCGCCGACACCGCCACGTGGGGCCGCCTGCCGGTGGGCACGACGGTGACGAAGGGCGCGGTGCTCTTCCCCCGCCTGGAGGAGCCCTCGGCTGTCTGACCGCGAGGGCAGTGCGTCACGTGACCCGCTGCCCTGGCGGTCGGGATCTACCGGCTGCCGCGCGACAAGGGCCGGACCCGTGCCTACGCCACGGCCCCCCCCTTCGTGCTTCCGGAGTCCAGGGCCGGACGCGGACCGGTCACGGACCGGGCGTGGATCAGACGCGGACCGAACGCGGATCGGACTCGGGAAAAGTCGGGTACATGGCACGCCGTGAAAGGGGCACACGGCTTGTCGGAGGTAATGAAATGGTTCCCCTTCTGCTGGTTCTTCTGCTCGCGCTCATTCTCGCGGGTGCGGGTTTCGCACTCCACCTGCTGTGGTGGATAGCGATTATCGTGATCGTGCTGTGGGCCGTGGGCTTCCTGGTACGCCCCGCCGCGAGCGGCGGCAAGCGAGGCCGCTGGTACCGCTGGTAGCGGAATGCGGCGGCAGCCGAATGCGGCACTTAAGGAATGGCGCAACGGCCGAATGGCGCGGTGACGGAATGACGTGATGGCGAAATGCCGCAGGCCCGCGAAACGCGGAAAGAAAAGAGTGGGGGCGGTCATGACTTTTCATGGCCGTCCCCACTCTTCATCCATCCACCCACCGATGCCGCGCCCCGGACGGGCCGCCGCCACACCGGCGGCCGGGGACCGCGCATCGACATGCGGAACCGGGACCGCGCATCGACGGGCGGACCGGGGGCACTCGGCACAGTGCGCAGGGCGAAGGAGTGGACCGGTGTTGACATTGGAATCGGCGGAGATCTCGGCCAGTGACGCTCGACGCCTGGTCAGCACGTATGTGACCGGGTACTGTCCGCACCTCGACGCGGGGACGGTGGCCCTGGTGGTCGGAGAGTTGCTGTCGAACGCGCAGCGCCACACGCGGGGCGGCTGGCAGCTGGTGATCCGGCACAGTGCCCGCGTGCTGAGCGTGGGCGTGCGCGACGCCGACCCGCGCCCGCCGGTGGTACTGCCGCTGAGGCTGGACGGCTCGGGAGGGCTGGGCATGCGGATCATGCGCAGTCTGAGCGACCACTTCACCATCCGCGGGCACGACGGCGGCAAGACGGTGACGGCCCTGTGGCGCCTGGCGGGTGCCTGACCCGCGGCTCCGTGCACCGGGCGAGCGACAACGCCCGGCGGCGTCGGCCCCCGCCCGAAGGCGCCATGACGGCCGGCCGGGTGTGGTTCGCTGCTGGGGTGACTCAGGACGTGGAGATCGTCGCATTCGAATCTGCCGAGGCCTTCGGGGCATGGCTCGGCGAGAACCACTCCCTCTCGTCCGGCATCTGGCTCAAGCTCCGCAAGAAGGGCCCCAGGAAGGGCCCCGGAACCGTCGCACTGGACTACGCCACGGCGCTCGACGTGGCACTGTGCTACGGCTGGATCGACGGCCAGAAGGCCGGGTTCGACGACCAGTGGTGGCTCCAGCGGTTCACCCCGCGCACGCCGCGCAGCAAGTGGTCCAAGCGCAACCGCGACAAGGTGGCAGCCCTGACCGAGCAGGGCCGGATGCGTCCCCCGGGGCAGGCCGAGGTGGACCGTGCCAGGGCGGACGGCCGCTGGGAGGCCGCCTACGACGGCTCGAGGACCGCGACGGTGCCGGACGACCTCGCGGCGGCCCTGGCCGCCGTCCCGGCCGCCGCGGAGTTCTTCGGAACACTGGACCGGCAGAACCGCTACGCGATCCTGTACCGCGTCCAGGACGCCAAGAAGCCCGAGACCCGGGCGCGCCGGATCGAGAAGTACGTGGCGATGCTGGCGAAGGGCGAGAAGCTCCACCCGTAGACGCGGAAAGGCCCGGCGGCCGGCGTGGCGCGTGTGGTGGTGCCCGAGCCCCGCGCGCCGCTCAGGGCCGGGGGCTCGCGCTCCCCCAGCTGTCCGGCCGGCCGAAGCGGACGGGCACCCCGGGCGAGTACAGCACGCTCGCGGGCGGCCCCACCGGTGCGGGCAGGCCCCCCGCGCCGATCAGCGTCTCCCGGCACTCCAGCAGCTCGGCGCGGTGCAGCGCCCAGCGCGGATGGGCGTTCGGCAGGTGGACGAGCCGCCCGGCGACGGTGGTGTGCAGCGCCCAGCGCGCGGTGAGGAAGTGCTCCAGCGGGGACGGCTCGGCGATCCGCTCGCCCGCCCTGATCCGGATACGGGCGGCGGCGCCGACCGGCCCGGGCCACCGCCTGCCGCTGGTGTACGTGAGCACGGGCCCGTCCCGCAGGACACGCATGCGCGCCCACATGTACGGCAGCCGGAACGCCGCCCGTGCCACGAGCACCGGCACCAGCCGGGACGCCTCCAGGGACCGGAAGACGACAGCGCGCCGCCCCCGCTCGTCCACGGAGTACAGGCGGACGTTCGTCTCGGCGAACGTCCCGAAGTACGGCACGCCCGGCAGCCGGAAGAAGCCCACCCCTTCCATCCGGAACGCGATCAGCCCCACATACGCCACGCCCTCGAACACGTCGGGCACCGTGCCCACGGGCAGCAGCGGCGCGACCGCCGCGGGGTCCACGGCCCAGTGCAGCATCGCGAGATCCCGCCACCGCTGCGTCAGCAACGGCCGAAGCCCCGCACGGGGCGCATCGGGCACAACGGCCTCCACCACGGCCCGGCCCGGACCTCGGGTCTCCATGCGGCCAGCATCCCAGAGCGGAGCCGGGGACGTACGCCGAGAAGCCGTGCTCGCCGCATGTCCTCGCCCCATGCCGTCACGGCCAGGGCCGTAGGGCTCAGGAACCCAGGTGAACGATCTGGACGACGAAGACGCGCTCGCTGCGTACGACGATCTGGTACCGGAACATACCGCCCGGAAGGATGACGTCGCTGCCCTTCGGGTCGGCCCCTTCGTGACTCCGGCCGTGTACGTACAACGCCTCCGCCATCCGGACCAGCTCGTCTGCTTTCCGCTCAACCTCCTTGAGGAACAAGGGCGGCAGGGTCCGGGCCGACTCCTCCGCTCCGAACACGTACTCCCAGGACCAGCTCAAGCGCGCACTGCCTTCATGGCCTCGTCCAGGACAGCCGTGAGTTCCCGCAGCGCGGCCTGTGCGACGGCAGGGTCCTCGTGCTCCAGGTGACTGGTCGCGTGGGCGTGGCGGCCCGACAGGTCGGGGCGGCGGGCGATCTCGATGTCCCTGGCCCAGGCAAGTACCCAGCTTCGCACCGGACTGAGCGACTGCCACTCGACAGCCTTGGCGAACGCCTCGTCCTTCGACTGCTGCATTTCGGGCAGTCGGCGGGGGGCAACGATGGCGAGCGCGGTCCTTAGAGCGTCAGGCGTCTGCTCGGGACGGGGGACCAGTTCGTGTCCGTGGTCGGCCTGGGTACTCATGATGTCCTCCTGGGAGTGCACGAGTCAGAGTAGTCGGCCGGGGCGGCTGTGGGCGGGGGGTCGGCGGAGGCGCGGTGACGGGCTACATTGGTGTCGGTTTGATCATTGCGAAGTGTGCGCCCTGGGGGTCGGTGACCACTGCCATGCGGCCGGCGATCATGTCGAAGGGGGGTACGAGGACGTTGCCGTTGCGTCTGATCAGGGCGTCCACGGTGGAGTCGACGTCGTCGACCGCGAAGTAGGACAGCCAGTGCGCGGGGGTGCCGGGCGGGTCGTTGTCCAGTCGGGTGACGCCGCCGACGGGACGGCCGTCCACCCGCATCTCCCAGTACGAGTCCGTGCCGTCCAGCGGCGAGATCTCGATGCCGAGTGCGTCCCTGTAGAAGGCGGTGGCGGCGGAGACGTCGCTGGTGTGCAGCTCGTTCCAGGCCAGCGCCCCGGCCTCGTTGACCACCTGCGCGCCGAAGAACTCGCCCGGCTGCCACACCCCGAACGGCGCACCCTGCGGGTCGGCGGCGATCAGTACCCGGCCCAGGTTGCCGACGTCCATCACCGGGGCCAGCACGGTGCCGCCCGCCGCGACGATCGCCCGCTCGGTGTCCTCCGCGTCGGCGCCGCTCAGATAGGTGGTCCACACGGTCCGCTGTTCCGGCATTCCCTCGGCGGGCATCGCCGGAGCGATCCCGGCCACCGCCCTGCCGGTCAGTTCGCACACCGCGTACCCGCCGTACTCGGGAGGTCCGGACTGCCCCTGCCAGCCGAGCAGGTCGCGGTAGAAGTCCAGTGCCGCCTGCTGGTCCTTGGCCGTCAGATCGACCCAGCACGGTGTGCCGGTCGCGTACGGGGTGGTGACTTCGGGCATTTCCCGCCCTTTCCCATGAGATAGCACGTCAGCGGTTCCGTCGCCGCAACGTAGCTGATCGTTTGGCGCATCCCGGTCAGCGCCGCAGGTGAACCGGGTGCTCGTACGGCATCTGGCGGCAGCCGTTGCACTTGCCGGGGGCCGGGGCGCGGAAGGCGTGGTCGCACGTGTCGCAGTTCTGGAGCGGGTGGCGGACCGGGGCAGGGGCCGCAGGGGTGCGGAA
>NZ_JAIUKE010000390.1 GCF_020176795.1 Streptomyces sp. 8L | reverse complement strand
CATTCTGGGAGCGCTCCCGAAATGACCGCACTGCACTCCGAATCCGGCGCCCGAACCCGGGCCGTGCCCGCCCAGGCCGCCCCGCCGCCCGCCGCCTTCCCCGCCGGGTTCGCCTGGGGCGCCGCGACGGCGGCCTACCAGGTCGAGGGCGCGGCGGCCGAGGATGGACGTACGCCCTCCATCTGGGACACCTTCGCCCACACGCCGGGCAAGGTGCGCAACGGGGACACCGGCGACATCGCCGCCGACCACTACCACCGCTACCGCGACGACGTCGGGCTGATGCGCGAACTGGGCCTGACCGCCTACCGGTTCTCGGTCTCCTGGACCCGGGTGCAGCCCACGGGCCGGGGACCCGCCGTCGAGCGCGGCCTCGACTTCTACCGCCGCCTGACGGACGAGCTGCTCACGGCGGGCATCACCCCGGTCGCCACGCTCTACCACTGGGACCTGCCGCAGGACCTGGAGGACGCGGGCGGCTGGCCGCACCGGCCGACCGCCGAGCGGTTCGCCGACTACGCGGCCCTCGTCGCGGGCGCGCTCGGCGACCGGGTGCCGCTGTGGACCACGCTCAACGAGCCGTGGTGCTCGGCCTATCTCGGCTACGGCTCCGGTGTGCACGCGCCCGGCCGCACCGACCCGGCCGCCGCGCTGCGCGCCGCGCACCACCTGAACCTCGCCCACGGCAGGGCCGTCGAGGTGCTGCGCGCCACCCTGCCCGCAGAGGCCAGGATCTCGGTGACGCTCAACCTGCACCACGTACGCCCCCTCACCGACAGCGCGGCGGACGCGGAGGCCGCCCGCCGTATCGACGCCGTCGGCAACCGGGTCTTCACCGGCCCGATCCTCAACGGCGCATACCCCGAAGACCTGTTGGCGGACACAGCGCGCATCGTGAACTGGCCGGGGCTGGTCCGGGACGGTGACCTGGAGACGATCTCCCGGCCCCTCGACGCCCTCGGCGTGAACTACTACACGCCGACGCTCGTCTCCGCGCCCGCCGACGGCGCGTCGCCCGGCCGCTCCCGCGACGCTTCGCACGGCGGGCACGGCGCGAGCGCGTACTCGCCCTGGCCCGGCGCCGAGGACGTCGTCTTCCATCTGCCGGAGGGCCGCGACCGTACGGCGATGAACTGGGCGATCGACCCCGACGGGCTGTACGACCTGCTCGTCGGGCTGCACCGGGAGCACCCCGGCCTGCCGCTGATGGTGACGGAGAACGGCGCTGCCTTCGACGACTACGTGTCGCCGGAGGGCCGGATCGAGGACCCGGAGCGCATCGCGTACCTGCACGCGCACCTGAGCGCCGTGCGGCGGGCGCTGGCCGAGGGCGTCGATGTGCGCGGCTACTTCCTCTGGTCGCTGCTCGACAACTTCGAGTGGGCGTACGGCTACGCGAAGCGCTTCGGCGCGGTGTACGTGGACTACGCGACGCAGCGGCGCATCCCGAAGGCCAGCGCACACTGGTACGCGGACGTCATCCGCGCGAACGCGCTGCCGCAACTCCCCTGACGGCGGGACGCATTCCCTGTAGCCCTGTAGCCGGGTGGCCGCCGGCGTCAGGGCTCAGTCGTACGGCCGCACCCGGAAAGCGGGGTGCGGCGGCGCCGCCTGTAAAAGTACTTTCCCCTTTCTCCGTCAAGGGCATCCAGGCGAGAAAGCGCTCTCATACAACTCGACCGGAGCCCATACGACTTGCTCACACCCGCCGCACCGCGGGACGCGTTGGGAAGACATTAGATTTCCACCGCCCCGCACACAGGGCCCCTTGATGACAAGGGTGTTGACGCAGATCGAAGCGATGGCCTTACATGCTGCACACGCCACGGCAGCACTCCCAGACCGTCGCCATCCGCATACCGGGGCTTCGGTAAGCGCTTGTGATCGTCAACTCCCATCAAGGGGGACCCATGTACCGCAGATTAATGTCCGGCCTGTGCGGCGTCGCCCTGCTCACCGCGGGCGCGTTGGCGGCCCGTCCGGGCGACGCCGGTGCCGGCATCGCCCCGACGGCCGCCTCCCGGCCGGCCGCCGCGTCCGAGGCCCGGATCACCGCCGCGGCCGGCGCTTCCACCCCCTTCGTGACGGTGGAGGCGGAGACCGGCAAGCTCGGCGGGGGCGCCCGTGTCCGCGCGCTCGTACCCGGCGCGACGGCACCGACCAAGCCCTCGCTGGAGGGCGAGGCGTCCGGCTACTCGCTGGTCGAGCTGAAGTCCACCGGTGACGCGGTGACCTTGCCGAACAACACGGGGAAGAACGCCAACACCCTTGTGGTCCGCGCCTCGATCCCGGATTCGGCCACGGGCGGCGGCATCAACGCGACGCTGGACCTCTATGTCGACGGTGTGTACCGCCAGGCGGTCGCACTGAGTTCCCAACAGGCGTGGAACTACCGCGGTGCGACGACCAATCCGGACGATCCCCATGCCGGAGGCGTCGCCTACCGCTTCTACAACGAATTCCCCCTCTGGGTCACGGGCGCACCCATCGCACCCGGCAGCACCGTCGAACTCAGGAAGGACGCCGCCAATACGGCCGCCGTCTACGACATCGACTCCGTCGACCTGGAGAACGTCGGGCCCGCCCTGACCCAGCCGGCCGACTCGATCTCCGTCGTCAGCAACGGCGCCGACCCGGGCTTCCGGAAGGACTCGACGGCGGCCATCCAGAACACGGTGAACGCCGCCCGTTCGCAGGGCAAGTCGGTGTGGATACCCCCGGGCAAATACCTGACCAACAGCCTGGCGCCGACACCGCTGGACTTCACCGGCGTGACAGTGCGGGGCGCCGGCATGTGGTACACGACGCTCTACCGCAAGGTGCCCGCGAACCCGTCCGACACCTGGCGCTCACAGATCCTGCTGGGCACCAGGAGCACACTGTCGGACATCCAGATCGACACCAACGCCGTCTGGCGGGGCATCCACGGCACCGGCCGTTCGGACTACGGAGTCAACACCAGCGGAACCGGCTGGGTGGTCGACCGGATGTGGACGCGGCACACCGACGCCAACTGGCTGTCAGGCACAGACGGCCTCGTCGAGAACAGCCGGACGGCGGACAGCTACGGCGACGGATTCAACGTCAACAACGGAAACACACCGAACCCCGACAAGCTCGGCCTCGACATCACAGTCCGCAACAACTTCGCCAGGAACACCGGTGACGACTCCTTCGCGACGTACTCCGACGCCGGTGCCGACGGCACGAACGGCCAGGTGTCCGGCACGAAGATCCTCAACAACACGGCCGTCGCGCCCTGGTGGGCCAACGGCATCCGCGTCGCGGGCGGGAAGAACATCGAGGTCAAGGACAACCTGGTGAACAGCGTCTCGTCGGACAGCGCCATGGACGTCGGTGTGTTCGGCGACACGGGGCGCCCACTGGAGTCCGCCACGATCACCGGGAACGTCCTGCGGGGCGGCGGCGGCTGGAACGGCACCAAGCAAGGAGTGCGGATCAGTTCGCCGAGCACCACCTCCCAGTTCCCGACCGCCTACTCGAACGTCACGATGAGCGACAACATCCTGACGGGCGCTCTCCGGGCGGGCCTCTTCATCGACCGGGCGTACGTGAACGTGACGCTGACGAACAACACGATCGACCGTCCGGCCGAGCAGGGCCTCTGGGTCAACTCGGGGGTCACAGGAACGGGGAAGTTCACGGGCAACACCGTGCGGAACCTGTTCCCCGGCCAAGTGGCACAGCAGAACGACTCCCCGTCCACCTTCAAGATCACCGGCTGAACGCCGGGACGCGGGGCCCGCCCCCCCCCCCGGCCCGGCGCGCCCGGCGGGGGGGGGGCGCGGGCGCGGGCCCCCGGGCCGCGGGGGGGGGGCCCCCCCCCCCGGGGCCCCCCGCCCCCCCCGCCCGCGCCCCCCCGCCCCCGCCGCCCGCGCCCGGCGGGGGGGGGGCGGGCGGGGCGGGGCCGCCCCGGGGCCGCGCCCCCCCCCCCCCCCCCCCCAGGCCGATTCCCGCGACGCCGACTCCCGCGACGCCGATCCCCGCGACGTCAATTCCCGCGACGCCGATTCCCGCGGCCGCCGCTCTTTGCAGCCGCGGAAGCGCCTACGGGGAAGACCGGACGCGATCGCCCCGGCCGCGCCGATGTCCGGTACGGCCCAGCCTCCGCACGCCCCGTCCCTGGCCCGCGCCTCCCGCGCCCCTGCTGCCGGGGGGCGCCGCCACGCCCAGCCTGATCCTGACCTCCGCGCCGCCGAGCACCGACCGCCCGATCCGTACGTCACCGCCGGTGGACTCCGCCAGCCTGCGCGCGATGTCCAGGCCGAGCCCCGTCGACCCCGGCCGCCCCCCGCTGTTGCCCCGCGCCAGGGCGGCCCCGGGGTCGGCGATGCCGGGGCCCGCGTCCGACACGAGCACGATCACCGTGTCGCGCGCGTCGTGCACGTCGACGGCGAACGCCGTGCCCTCCGGCGTGTGCCGGAAGACATTGCCGAGCAGCGCGTCGAGCGCCGCCGCCATCTCCGCCCGCGCGACCGGGACGCGGACGGGGGCGCCGATCCCGGCGACACGCACCGCGCGGTCCTCGTCCTCGGCGAGCGCCGACCAGAAGTCCATGCGCTGCCTGACGACTTCGCCGACGTCGCAGCCGATGACCGCGCCGGTCGCGGCGGTGGTGCGTGGCTTCGCCTCCCGGGCCGTACGGATGACGGTGTCGACCTCGCGCTCCAGCCGGGCGACGGCCTCCCGGGTGTGGTCGGCGGCCGGACCGTCCCCGAGCGAGGCCGCGTTGAGCCGCAGCACGGTCAGCGGCGTACGCAGTCTGTGCGACAGGTCGGCCGCGAACTCGCGTTCGGCATCGAGGAGTTGTACGACCTGGTCGGCCATCGCGTTGAACGCGGTGGCGGCGGCGCGCAGTTCGGGCGGGCCCTCCTCGGGCACGCGCGCGCCCAGCATGCCCTCGCCGAGCGCCTGCGCGGCGTCCGCGAGCCGCCGCGCGGGACGTACCGTACGGCGGCCGAGCCGGTCGGCGAAGACCACGGAGCCCGCGACCAGCGCGCAGCCGACGCCCGCAAGGACCAGCCACGCGGTGGCGACGCCCCGTGTGACGTCGGCCTCCGGGACGTAGACCTCCACGACGGCGGTGACGCCCGTGCCGAGCGCTGTCGGCTGGAGCAGTGTGAAACCGCCGGGCACCGCCGAGATCGAGGCGCGGCCGACCCGTTCGACCGTACGGATGTCGGACACCGCCGCCCTGCGCGCACCGAGGTCCGTGGCGGCGGCGCCGCCCGCGGCCGGCACGTGCACCGCCATCCGGCCGTCGGAGCCCGCCTGCGTGGAGAGCACGGCGCGCTCCAGCATGGAGCGGTCCGTGGTGATGGCGAGGGCGGGACCGATGGCGGCGGCCTGCCGCTCCGCGTTGGTGAACACCCGGTCGCGCGCCATCTCCTTGACGACCAGGCCGAGCGGCACGGCGAACGCGAGGACCACCATCACGCTCACCGCGAGCACCACCTTGACCAGCGCCCATCTCATCTCGCGACGGCTCCCGCGGGGGGCGGTTCCGCGCGCGGCGGCTCCAGCTTCACGCCGACCCCGCGCAGCGTGTGCAGGTAGCGGGGGCGCGCGGCGCTCTCGCCGAGCTTGCGGCGCAGCCAGGACAGGTGGACGTCGATGGTCTGGTCGTCGCCGTACGACTGCTGCCACACCTCGGCGAGGAGCTCCTTGCGCGCCACGACCACTCCGGGGCGCCCCGCCAGGAAGGTCAGGAGGTCGAACTCCCGCCGTGTCAGGTCCAGTTCGGCGCCGTCGAGGGTCGCGTGCCGGCGCAGTGGGTCGATCGCGAGTCCGCCCACCTCGATGAGCCGGGGCGGCGCCCCGCCGCTCACGGGGCCGGGGCGCGAGCGGCGGAGCACGGCCGCCATCCGCGCGGACAGCACCTCGACGGAGAAGGGCTTCGTGAGGTAGTCGTCGGCGCCCGCGTGGAGCAGCCGGACGATCTCGCTCTCCTCGTCGCGCGCGGTGGCGACGATCACCGGCACCTCCGTGATGCCGCGCAGCATCTTCAGCGCCTCGGAGCCGTCCAGGTCGGGCAGGCCCAGGTCCAGGATCACCACGTCGAAGCGGAAATGTGCCACTTCGCGCAGGGCTTCGAGCGCGGTGCCCACGCTGCGAACGGTGTGGGCCGCCCCGGTCAGATGCCGGATCAGCGCGGATCGCACGAACTGGTCGTCCTCGACCACGAGCACGTGAGCCATGGCCCGCACCGTACGCCATCCGGGTGAGACAGGGAGTGGGCCGGTGGTGCACCATGTCGGGGATGCGCCAGGCACTCGTTCCCCTCGCCGCGTGGTCGCTCGCCACGGGCGCGGCGGTCGCGCTGTCGTGGTGGGGCGTGCACTCGGTGATGACGGGCACCGCGTACGACCCGCCGCGGGCCGTCCCGATCGCGGCGGGCGGCACAGCGCCCGGCCCTTCCGCCGCTCCCCTGGTCCCGGCCACCCAGCGACCGGAGAGCCCGTCCGGGGCGCCGTCCCCGCCGCCGTCGGGGCCGTCCGCCTCGCCGGGGCCTGGCGGCGGCAACGCTTCCGGCGCGGGGTCCCCGTCCGCGGCGCCCTCGCCGTCCTCACCGTCGACGAAGCCGTCGCCGCGGCAGTCGGGCACGGTGCGCAGCTACGTGATCACCGGCGGCCGGGCCGTCTTCTCGGTGGACGCAACCTCGGCGTCGCTGGTGTCGGCGACCCCGGACGCGGGCTGGCGCGTGCAGACCTGGACCCAGCCGGAGTGGGTGCGGGTGACGTTCACCAAGGGATCGCGCGAGTCGTCGGTCTTCTACACCTGGAACGGCCACAAGCCGCTGGCGCAGTTCGACGCGCGTTAGGCACGCGCCTCGCTCCGGCGTGTCCGGCCGGCCGCACTCGCGGCGGCACCAGTCGCTCCCCATCCCCCCATCCCCGTATGCCTGCCCGCACCGCCATGGGCGCGGGCACGGCGACACGCTTGGACTATGGCAATGCATAAGTCTATGCTGGCAACATAGAGAGAGCGGGAACCCCTGCCACGTGAAAGGAGATCCACAACGTGCCCGACGCACGCGCACCGAGGACTCCGGCGCACCCGAAGGGGCGCGCGGCCGACGAGACGCACCTGCTGGCCGACCAGTCCCGCCGACGACAGGCGTTCGCCGTGCTGGTGGCACCGATCCTGTTCGGTGTCCTCGCGGGCCTCACGCTGAAATGGTCGTTGGTGGCCTGGTGGACGATGCAGGCCCTCGGCCTGGTCGGCGCGGTCGTCGCCGGACGCGAGCACCAGCACGGCTGGTCGGCGGCGGCCCGCGGGGCCGTTGCCGGGCTGATCGCCTCCGGCGTGGTCGTCGGCATGCACGCCGCGTTGCCCGGACACGACGTCAAGACACTGGAAATCCCGTCCTACCTGGCCATGGGGGCCGTCGCGTCCGCGGTGCTGCACCTGATCGGCGCGGCACCGGGACGGCTGCGCCGCCGCAAGGAGCTGGTGACCGCGCTCCTGCGCGCGAAGTGACATCGAGGAAAGGCAGTTCTGTGAGCAAGTGGGAGGATTCCACCGCCTTTGTCAGCGGGGGCGGTCAGGGCATCGGCCTGGGCATCGCACGCGCTCTGGCCAAGCGCGGTGTGAAACTCGCGTTGGCCGACATCGACGAGCCGGCGCTGCGGCGGAGCGGCGAGGAGCTCTCGCGCGTCACCGAGGTCGAGACCGTACTCCTGGACGTCTGCGACCGCGCGGCGTTCGCCGCCGCCGCGGACGCGGTCGAAGCCGAACTGGGGCCGGTCGGCCTCCTGTTCAACAACGCCGGCATCGCGCCGCACGCACCGGCCACGCAATGGACGTACGAGAAGTGGGACGCGGCCCTGGGGGTCAACCTGGGCGGGGTGATCAACGGGCTGCAGACGTTCGTGCCCCGCATGATCGAACGCGGCGGGGGCGGATACGTCGTGAACACAGCGTCAGGCGCGGGCCTGATCCCCAATTCGAGTGTGCTGTACACGACGTCCAAGTTCGCGGTAGTGGGACTCTCGGAGTCACTGCGGCGGGAACTGGGGCGGTACGGCATCGACGTGAGCGTGCTGTGCCCCGGTCCCGTCGACACCGGAATCCTGCGCAACACCGGTTCGGTGCACGAAGATCTGGCCGTGGTCCGCGCCGGGGACGCTCCCGGTCCTACCGAGAGCTACCTCAAGGCGGGCACGAGCATTGACGCGGCCGGTGAAATGGTGATCGCCGGCATGGAGGCCCGGGCGATGTGGATTCACACGGACGACTTCGTGCGTTCGGCACTGAAGGAGAGAGTGGAAGCCCTCTTCGAATCATTCCCCGAGCCGGTCGCAGGGGAGAGTCACTGACCCGGATCGCTGGGCACCGGGGCGTCGTCCCACAGCGCGCGCAGGTCCTTGCCGAATTCGGCCGCGACCAGGCGAATGGCCTCCTCGAAATCGACGTTGTCCGGGTCGACGAGTGCTTGCAGGTGGATACCGAAAAGCGTTCCGGTGAATGCCACGGCGAACGCGTGCTCCCGTTTCGCGGCGGTCCCGGCCTCGGCGCTCGCGGGGCGTTGCGCGCGCAGCCAGCGTTCGAGACCGTGCCGGTGCTGGGCGAAGAACTCCTGGTACTGGCCGTGGACGGCGCCCGAGCTGTGCATGGCCTCGGTGAGGGCCATGAACACCAGGGTCGAGTCGCCGTTTCGCACCCAGGCGGAAAATTCCTCGGCCAGATCGGCGAGTGTGGGGAAGGACGTCCGCCGCTCCGGGGCCATCGCGCGGTCCATCGCGCGCTCGATCACGGCGAGGAACAGTCCGTGCTTGTTTTTGAAGTGCCACGGAATGGAGCCTCTGCTGATGCCGGAACGCTCGGCGATTTCAGCAAACGAGGTACGCTCGAAACCTCGCTCGGTGAACAGATCCTCCGCCGCGTCAAGAATGCGTCGGCGGCTCTCGTTGCCGATCTCGTCGATTCGGCGGCTTCCTGAGGTACTCACGAACGTCATTCTATGTGAGAAGTCGGTCGGATCACATCGCCCCGCGGGTCACGGTCTTCGCGCGACGCGCGGGTCAACGGCCTTCGCACGCCACGGGAAACGGGCGTGCCGGGGACATGACGCCGTCCACGGGACGGCGTCCCCCGGCGTCCCGGGGTTTCGGAATCCCGCCGTCCCAGGACCGGTCGATTCCGTGTCATGGCGGCGGCACGCGCGGCGTGGAGCGTGTCCCCGCCGCATCGGTGAAGGAGGAGCAGGAGATGCCGGTTGTATCTGTAAGTGACGACGTAGTGCCGGACACCGTCGCCGCGTTGCGGGCGGGAGCCCCGGTGGTGCTGCCGCTGCCGTCGCCCCTGGCGTACACGGTGACCGCCACCGACGCGACGGTGGTGAACACGGCCAAGGGGCGCCCGGCGGGTCAGTCGGTCGGCCTCAGCGTGGCCGACCTCAATGTGATCGCGCCGTTCCTCGATGTCGCGGAGGAGGTGTTGCCGCTGGTGCGCTGGCTCTGCGACGCCGAACTGGTCAGTGTCCTGGCCCCGGTGCTCGCCGGCGCGCCCGCCTGGCTCGAACCGGCGGTCTCGAAAGGCAGCGTGTTCTTCACCGCGACACCGTGGGTCCCGGAACTCGGCGGGGTGATCGCCGAACTCACGTATGTCTACATGAGCAGTGCCAACGTCACGGCCACCGCGCCCGCGGTCACGGCGGCACAGGCCGCCGAGGCGTTCGGTGACGGTGTACTGGTACTCGACGGGGACCGCGCCCGCGACCTGTCGACGCCGCACGGGTCCACGGCCATGGTGCGCGTGACGGCCGACGGCGAGCTGTCGGTGGCGCGTTCCGGCATCAACAACGCGGCGTTCGGGGAGGATCTGGCGGGGTACGCCACCGACCTGTCGCGCCGGTGGCGGGCCGCCGCCGGTCGCGGCTGAGCAAGGCCGGCCACGGTGTCGCGGTCCGTGCAACTCTCAGCGGACGGCCGCCCGGCCGCCGACGCCCGGCCCCGGTCCGGGACTCGTGGGCCGTGGGCCGGCGGAGGTCAGTCGAAGGTGCCGGGCGGCGGCACCGGCGACGGCCTGGCGTCCGCGTCCCGTACGACGGCGGCGCCGCCCGCGAAGTCCGCGAGTGCCCGGCCGTGTTCGACCCGGCCCGCGTGCGGGTCGGTCGCGACACGCCGGGTGAGTTCGGCGACCGGCAGGTCGTTGTCGGCGGCGAGCAGGACGGCGTTGCCGAAGCGGCGCCCGCGCAGCACCGCCGGGTCGGCGGCCACCGCGAGGTGCGCGAACGCCGAGGCCGCGGTGGCGATCTGGCCGCGCAGATACGCGAGCGGCGGGCCGTCCGCCACGTTCGCGGCGTACCAGCCGCCGGGCGCGAGCACCCGCCGTACCTCCGCCAGGAAATCGGCGCTGGTGAGGTGGGCGGGGGTACGGGCGCCCGCGAACACGTCCGCGATGACGAGGTCGGCCCACCCCTCGGGCACCCTGGCCAGCCCCTCGCGCGCGTCGGCCGTACGCACCCGGACGCGCGCGTTCGGATCGAGCGGAAGATGGGCGCGGACGAACACCACGAGCCCGCCGTCCGCCTCGATCACCTGCTGTGTCGAGCGGGGCCTCGTCGCGGCGACGTAGCGGGCGAGGGTGAAGGCGCCGCCGCCGAGGTGCACCACGCGCACCGGCTGCCGACCGGGCGCGAGCAGGTCCACGGCGTGGCCGAGCCTGCGCTGGTAGGCGAAGTCGAGGTGGGTGGGGTCCGCGAGGTCGACGTGCGACTGCGGCGCCCCGTCCAGCAGCAGCGTCGAGGCGCCCGGGCGTTCACGGTCGGGCACCAGTTCGGCGACGCCGCCGCCGACGGTCTCGCGCGCCGCGGGCGCGGCGGGCGTACCCGAGGACGAGGACCGCCCGGCTCTCCGTACATTTCTGGCCACGGCTCCATTATCGACGGGGCCGGGTACGCCGCTCGGGCGGACCGGTACGACGGTCGAACGGTCAGGTGCGGCAATCGGGCGGACTGGTACGGCAGTCGAACGATCAGGAGCGGCGGTCGGACGATCAGGTGCGGCGGTCCGCGGCGTCGATGGTGCGCGTGGCCTCGTCCAGCGCTTCGCGCAGCCGCCTGGGGTCGGTCACGTTGTCACAGGTGGTGCCCGGCGGCAGCAGCCAGCCGGTGCCCACGACCGGCGGGTCCGAAGGCAGCCGCACCCCGCGGCCGTCCGTCTCCGTACAGGCGCTGCCCGGGACGTCCCAGGCGGCGGCGGTGCCGGGCGGGACGAGGAAGCCGAGCGTGTCGCAGGGGCCGTCGTGGATGACGGGCCCGACATCCGGGCCCACCCATCTGCGCAGGATGTCCACCGCTTCGAGGCCCTGGCGCGCGGGCACCATGACGAGGTCGCAGGGCAGGGGCGCCGCCATGGCGCCGGTGGCCGGACATCCCCCGGCCTCGGCCCGGCTCCCGTCCGCCACCGCGGAGACGCCCTCTTCGACGCCTCCCTCACTGTCCGCTTCGGGACCCCTCTCCCCGAACCCGTTCGCCGCGGTCCCGCCGTTGATCCGATGAGTGATTCCGGTCGGCGCCCCGTTGGCGCCGTCGTTCGCGACCCCGCCGGTGAGGCCGTTGGTGATCGTCTGCACCGCCCCGGCCCCCTTCGCGGTCCCCGCCGTGGCTCCGTTCCCACGGCCGCCGCCGAGCGCGTGCGCGACCCCACCGGTCGCGCCCTCCGCCGGCTCCGTCCAGCACCGGGCGGCCGTACGCGGTTCCTGACTGGCTTCCATGCCGGTCTCCACCTCCACCTCGAACAAGGCGGACCCTCCTCGTCGAGCTACGAGTCGTCGAGCGAAAGACGTCGCACGTCTCCAGAGGGATCAACGCGCCCCGGCGTCAACGGCTACGGCGGCACGCCGCCGCAAAGGATGGCAGTTCATGGCAGATCGTGGGCGAGATATCCGCTTTGTGGCCAAACTCTGTGTGCGCACCCTGTGACAGCGGGTACGTTCTTGCCCCGTACGAAGAGAGGGCTCGGCCATGGCGACGTCACCGGCAGTTCCCAACGCGGCCTTCCGGGAGCTGCGCGGATCGCGTTCTCCCGCGGAGTTCGCGGCGGCGGTGCGCAGAGCGGCGCGGGAGATCGGAGAGCAGGTCGCCTGCGACGCGCGTTACGTGGGACGGGTGGAGTCGGGCGAGATCCGCTGCCCCAACTACGCCTACGAACGGGTCTTCCTGCACATGTTCCCGGGCAAGACCCTGGCGGACCTGGGCTTCTTCGCACGAGAGACGGTACGGGGCAGGGGCGCGCGCGACCACGTACCGCCGCCGGCCCGCCCCGGGGGCACCACCCCCGAC
>NZ_JAIUKE010000389.1 GCF_020176795.1 Streptomyces sp. 8L | reverse complement strand
GAAGGGAACGGGGGCGTGCGGGCGCGCCCGCGAGGGCGGTGGTGCCGGCGCCCGTGCCGTGACGACGGCGCCCGGCCGTGAGGACGTGGCTCGGCGCACGCGCCCGTGATGACTGCGTTCCGCTCTGCGAAGCGCTCTGCGAAACGGCGTACGGCGAGGGGGTGTTCGCCCGAGGGCGGGGGAGCCCCGGTGACTCCGGAGGGCGCGAGCACGACATCGCGACTATTAAATATGAATTATTGCGCGCCGCCAAGAGGCCGGGGAACTCCCGCCGCAACTGCTCGGCGCGCCCAGTGCGTGGTCGCCGGCCGCCCGTCCAGCAGGCCCGTCCTGGCCGGCGCGAACACGCCGGAACAGATCGTGACCAGCCTCGCTCCGCGTGCGTGGGCCCGCAGCAGTGCGTGCAGTACGGCGCCGGAGAGCGGTGCCTCCACCGGCGGCCACCCCGGGATGATCACGGTGTCCGCGCGATCCAGCGCGGCCAGGCCGCGCATTACGTGCATCGCGTACCCGGCTGTGGTGCGCACCTGACCGGGCGACTCCGCGCACACCTCGAACGCGTAGCGCGGCGGCACCCGGCCCGCTCCGTGCCGAAGACCTCGACCGCGCAACCGAGTTCGAACGTCGACCGCACCGACCGGACCAGAGCCACCAGCCGGCCGGCCCGCTCGCCGCCGAGAGATCCTCGAAACGGTGTGTTCCCACGCGCCGGACGGGCCCCGCGGCGGACACGTTCCGGCCGCCGGGGCCCGTACAGCGTTGTCTCAGGTTGTCTCAGAGCGGCCCCTCGCGGTGCCCTGCCGGATCGTCGGCCCGGGACGCGACGGGTACCGCGCGACCGGGTCCGTCCTGGAACTCGTCGGGCGCCTCCTCGTGGGGAGGCGGCGTCCGCAGCTTGGTGAACCGCAGGACGGGGCCGGTCATCGCGGTGGTCACCAGGGCCACCACGACCATGATGGAGTAGAACGTCGGGTCGATGAGCCGTGCTTGAAGGGCGACGGACAGGACGACGATCTCGGTGAGACCGCGCGTGTTCATCAGCACGGCGAGGGGGAACGCGTCGTCGTGCGGCGCGCCGAACGCGCGGGCGCCGGCGTACGCGCCGATCGCCTTCGTGCCGATCGCGACGGCCAGCACGGCGAGCAGTGTGACCAGTGTTCCCAGGCCGACCGCTCCTGAGAAGGCGACGTTCGCGCCCGCCAGCACGAAGTACAGCGGCAGCAGCCAGGAACTCGTGATCTCCATCCGTTCGAGCACCCGGCTGCCCGGGTGGTCCCGGCCCATGGCGGGCATGGCCCAGCCGAAGGCGAAGGCCCCGAAGATGAAGTGGATTCCCAGCCACTCGGCGGCGGCTCCGGACAGGACGAGCCCCGCGACGAAGAGGGGGAAGAGCAGGGCCGGTGCGGTGTCCTTGCGGCGGGACCGGCTCAGGACGCGGGACAGGAGGGGGCGGACGAGGGCCGGGAACGCCACCAGGTAGAGGGGCAGCAGGGCCAGCCGCCACTGGTCGCTGTGGTGCGCCAGCACCAGTACACCCGCCAGGCAGGCCCAGGCGAACAGGTCGCCGATGGCGGCGGCCGTCAGCGCCGTACCGCTCAAAGGGGCCCGGGTGAGTCCCCGGTCGGCCAGAATCCTCGCCAGTACCGGGAGCGCTGTGACGGAGACCGCGACGCCGACGAAGAGTACGAACGCGGTGTGGTCGCCCGGTGCGTACGTGCCGGCCAGCGGCAGCGCCACGAGGATGCCGCCCGCGAGCGGGACGAGCGAGGAGCCGATGGCGAGCCCCACCGCCGTACGCTCCCCGGGCCGCAGACGGGAGTTGTTGATGCCGTGCCCCATGACGCACATGAACGCGGCCAGGCCGACGTTGCCCAGTGCAGAGATGGCCGGCTTGGCGTCGGCGGGCATGAGGGCGCTGGTGACACTGTGGGGCAGTAAGGCGGGGCCGACGAGAACACCCGCCAGGATCTCACCTATGACGGCGGGCTGGCCGAGTCGGCGGGCGGCGGCTCCGAAGCAGGCCACGACGCCCAGCAGGATCGCGAGAGTCAGGAAAACATCGGTGATCGGATCACCGGTCATGGGCGTCTCCGTTGTGTTGTCGGACGCGTCTCTTGTCGACGCGAACCCGTCATGTGCGGGAGTGGGTGGGAGAGTCCCCACATACCGACCTGCCGCGTGCCGCGTGGCATGGGTGATCGGCCCAGGACCGGGCGGGCCGGCGGGTACGGCACGCGTACGCGCGGTGTGATGCGTGGAAAGCGCGGCCCGAACGGCCCGGCGCGGTACCGCGGTCGCTGCCGCCCGCGGCACCGCGCCCCTGTCACGGTTTCAGCGTGGACGTCTCCTCGTCGTCGTGTACGTCAGGCATCGGAGCGGGCATGGCAGGCTCTTGTCGGGTACGTGCCCCGGCACGGAGCGCGAGGGTGAGCGCCGCGGCGGTGGCACACACTTCGATGGCGGTGGCGGTCCACCCCACCGCGGTCGCACCACCGCGGCCGATCGCGATCGACCCGAGGAACCCGCCCAGCGAGATGCCGAGGTAGATCGCGCTGCCGTTCAGCGACAGGACGACGCCTGCCGAGTCCGGTGCGAGCTCGACGAGACGGTGCTGTTGGATCGGGGCGAACGACCATCCGAAGATGCCCCAGACCACCAGTCCGACCAGGGCCCAGCCGGCTCCGGTCGCGCCCCGTGCCCCCAGGGAGCCGAGCAGGCCGAACGAGGCGAGCGCGATCGTCAGCCCGCCCGTGCTCACGACAGTGAGGCGGGACGTGGGCAGCCGGTCGGCCGCCCGTCCGCCGAGGGCGTTGCCCGAGACGGCGGCGACGCCGTAGACCGCAAGCCAGATACTCAGCGCGCCGCCGTGGATGCCGCCCAGGGTGGCGAGCACGGAACTGAGGTAGGTCAGCAGGGTGAACGCGCCGGCGATCCACAGCATGGTGACCAGGAGAGCGCTCGGCACCCCGGGGGCCCGGCCGGCGGCGACGCGCGCCCTGACACCGGCCGTGGCGGCGGCGCCGAGCGGTGACAGCCAGATCGCCAGCCCCGCGGCGGACAGCGCGGTGAACACGGCGATGGCGAGGAAGGTGGTGCGCCAGCCGAACGCGCCGCCCACCAGGGTGCCGAGAGGCACTCCGATCGCCGTCGACATCGCGATGCCCGCGCTCACCGTGCCGAGTGCCCTGCCGCGTTGGTCCGACGGCACCAGGGCCGGAACCGCGGCCGCCGCGGCGGGGGTGAAGGCTGCCGCGCTCAGTGCCGCCAGCACCCTGAGAGCCATCATCTCGGGGTAGGAATGCACCAGTATCATACAGGCGTTCGATAGTGAGAACACGGAGAGGCTGGTGACGAGGACCGGCTTGCGCTGCCACGAACCGATCGCCACGGCCAGCAGAGGGGCGCCGATGGCGTAGGTCAGGGCGAACACCGTGATGAGCTGGCCGGCGTCACCGTCGGAGACTCCGAGGTCGTGGCCGATCTCCGGCAGCAGACCGGTGATGACGTATCCGTCGGTGCCGATGGCGAATGTCCCGACTGCCAGGAGCAACAGCCAGACACGACTGAACATGAAAGTGACCTCCCGGACACGGTACGCGGGGAAGAGGCCGGCACGCCGGGGTGTGACCGGAGTCGATGGGAGAGGGGACGGAGCGCCGTACCCCCCGAAACCTGGCTGTGCGAGGTCGGCCCAGAGAGAGTCTGTCGAGGCGGACGGCGCTCCCGCAACCGGCAGAACCGACAGGGACCGCAGGGTTTCTGCCGCTCACCAGCCGACTGACGGGAAGTGAGCGGAATCGCGGCCGCGGGCGGTTGCCCCGTTCGGCCGTACGGCCGGCGCGGGTCGCGCCCGGCCCTACGGGCGCCGTGGGCCGCCTTCGGCCCTACGGGCGGCGCGGCTCCCCCGGCGGTTACAGACCGGAGCGGCGAGCCGCGACGGCGCGTGCTTCGGCCGCCCTGGACAGGTCGTCGGTCTGGTCCGCCATGGCACGGCGCAGAGCGGTCGGCAGATCCTGCGAGGCCAGCAGCCGCCGGGCCGCGGCCACGGTGGCAGGTGTCGCGAAATGGCGTGGGTAGAGGGCCTTGACCAGCAGATCGAGGACCAGGTCGCCATGGTGTTCGGCGAGTTTCGGCGCTTCGTCGAAGAACCGGCCGGCATAGTCCGCGATCAGGTCCGCCTGCTCGGGCTGCCAGAATCCGGCCGCCAGAGACAGCACTTCGTAGTTCGACCTGTCGCCCGAGGAGAAGATCGTGTTCCAGGCCTCTTCCTTGGCAGCGGCCTCCGGCAGCGCGGAACGGCACTTGAGAGCACCCTCGTTGGCCTGTTGGCCCGGCTCCCGGGCATGGGCCCGCGCGATGTCCGGCGCACTGTAGGCACCGAGCACCGACAGCCTCAGGCGGATGCGCCAGCGCAGGTCGCCGTCGAAGAGCGGATCGGACGGAGCGTCCGCGTCCGCTCCGTCGTCCGCGAGAAGGCCGAGCAACTCCGCGGTGTCGTCGGAGAAGTCGATCAGCGCGCGCAGCAGCGTCAGACGGACCGGGTCTTGCGGGGTGGTACGTTCCAGCCTTTCGCGCAGGGCCGAGGCCACTGTCCTCATCGCCTCCGGCCGCTCGGCCGGCAGCAGGAACCGGTCGACCACGTCGAACCGGGCTTGCTCCAGGACTTCCGTGAGGATGGACAGTTCGTCCTCCTCGGCGACCATCTTCGCGACCAGCGCGACGTGGGAGGCGGCCGGGTACACCCCGTCCTGAACGGACAGCAGCAACTGGCACCACACCATGGCCCGGTTGATGGGTGACAGGTCCGGCAGGAGGCGGGGGAGCGCGGCGAGCGACGCCGCGTCGAAGCGGATCTTCGCGTACGTCAGGTCGCCGTCGTTGAGCAGGAGCAGATCCGGTGCCCGCAGCCCGACGAGGTCCGGAAGTTCGGTGCGCGGGCCCGTGAGGACGGCTCGCACCAGGTCGGACCTCCCGTCGGGCCCGTACAGGCCGATGCCCAGGGTGTGGTGGCGAAGCACCGGATGGCTGGGCGGCGCCGTCTGCGTCACGGCCGCCGCGGTGATCCTGCCGCCCTCCGTGGTGATCTCCGCCTGGAACGTGTTGACGTTGGCGTTCCTGAGCCAGGTGTCCGACCAGTCGCCGAGATCCACTTCCGTTCCGGAGCCCGCGACCGAGCCCAGAGCCGTCAGGAAGTCGCTGTATGTGGCAGTGGAGTGGGCGTGCCGCTCCATGTACGTGCGCAGTCCCGCGCGAAGGGCGTCGTCGCCGATCGTCGCGGCTAGCTGGCGCAGCGCGGAGTGCCCCTTGAAGTACGAGATGCGGTCGAGGCCGAGCAGGGCCGAGGCGACATCCTCCGCCTCCAGGCTGACCGGGTGGGTGGAGGGGCGCTGGTCGGCGAGGTACGCCTGTCCCTTGCGCCGTGCCGCGAACGTGGTCGGCGGGCCGGTGAACTCGGTGACCTCGCTGGTGATGCGGTGCGCGAGGTAGTCGGCGAACACCTGACCGAGCCAGGTGTCGTCCCACCAGGCGTTGGTGACCAGGCCGGCCATCCACATCAGGGAGATCCCGTGCGCGAGGACGACGGCCCTGGTCTCCCGCTCGCTGCGGGAGGCGGCCGAGCTGAACACGTACTGCTCGCGCAACAGCACGAGGCCGGGGTGGTCGAGCGAGAGGACGCTGAACTCGGGCACGAACATCTGGTCGAACTTCGTGCCGGGATAGGCCACTCCGAACAGCCGCCGGCACTCGTCGAGGCACTGGCGGGTCACCGTGAAGAGCTCGTCGATGTCGCCCTTCAGCGCCTCGCTCAGGGAGGCCCGGCAGTGCAGGCCGAGCCGGATGTCGCCGTGCTGCGCGGAGAAGGACTCGAACGGCCCCGCCGCCACCGTGGTGAGGTAGGTCGCCTGCGGCGCGGTCGGGCCGGCCCGCCAGTGACCGGGCGAGACCTCCGAGGTCTCCGCCGTGGCGAACAGCCGCCAGTGGGACGGCACGGTGACGGTGAACGTGAACGGCGCCTTGAGATCCGGCTGATCGAAGCAGGCGAAGATCCGCGGGGCCTGGTCCACATAGGGGAAGCCGTACACGTACTCCTCGCCGTCCGCGGGGTCGCGGTAGCGGTGCAGGCCCTGGTTGCTGTTCGAGTACCGCATGTCCGCGGTGACGACCAGTTCGTTGTCCGCCGCCAGATCGGTCAACGGCAGCCTGCCGGACGCGAGTCGGCTGAGGTCGACGGGGCGTCCGTTGAGCGTCGCGGACACCGGCCTGTCGGGGTGCAGATCGACGAACGTGCCGGCGCCGGGCCGCGGCGAGCGGAACCGGATGGTCGTGACGGAGCGGAACGTGTCGGGGCCTGTGGTGAGATCGAGAGCCACCTCATAGGCGTCCACGGTGATCGTGGCCGTGCGTTCACTTGCCTCGGACTTCGTCAGGCTCGGCATGACGGACCTCCTCCTTCGGTGTTCTGCGGCGGGGCCCGGCGGTTCTCCGGTGTGCGCGGGCGACCGGACGGGCGGGTGGGGCGTGACACGTGACGGTGCGGAGCGGCGGGCGTGAGCGGGCGGCGGGTGTGAGCGGGCTTGGGCACTGTTCGGACGGGACCGGACGGGGCCGCGCGCGACATGACCGGACGTGACGCGACCGGACGGGGCCGGGCGTGACGCGACCGGACGTGACGGGACCGACCGGACATGACCGGACGGCGGACCGGACGAACTCGGCCACGGCACCGACTGTTTCGGCTGAATTTCGCTTCGGTTACAGGGGCCCGAGGGCCCGACGCAGACCTCCGCGGTGCGGAGGACTGTGAACGAAAGCGCCGCCCCATCGGACACGTTGGCTCCGTCGGCCCCAATTCCCTCCTCCGCATCATGGTCGATGTATCAGGGGCCTCGCACAAGGGTCGCGTTTGTCCGGTTGCGCATACGAGGGAAAACCTGTATTCGCAACCGGACTCCCGTGAAGTCGACAAGGCAGGGCGGTGGGGCGCGAGTGGCTGGAGGGGGAACCGAGATGTCAGGGGTGCGGCCAGGAACGTACGTCGCGGAGCGGCATTCTCCTGGTCGTGCTCTTGCCGAATGCATACGGTCGGGAAGACGTTAATCGGAGTCAGCGGAAAGGACGACCGGTGGGCCGACGCTGGGTGCGGGAAAGTATGGATAGTCTTATTTGCCCAGCTGTGGAGTGCTGTTCGACTGCGCAAAGTGCGCAGCTGAACGTGCCCACGGGACGCTTCCGGTGGCTAGGCTTGGCGGGCCTCCTCGCTACGGAACCCCTCTGACCATGTGTTTCTGCGGTGGCCGCCCGGCGTGCAGGCGTCGAGCGAGCTTCCCCACCGTGCGGTGCCGCGGCCATGGCGGACGCGGAGGGTCCGAGGCGGGGACGGTCGGTTTACCGTCCACGCGCTATGGGCTCGATAGGTCGCGGAATGCTCGGTAGGTTTACTTCGAAGCGCGTAGCTTCACTTCGAAGTGCAATGTTTCATAATTCATGACTTCGATCCGATCGACTCCGGCTGAAGTAATGAAAGGCGGCATTGTGACGAGCCAGGAAAAAGACGAGAAGAACGCGAAGCCTTTGCTGATCCTGGTTGCATCGGGCATGCAGCCGTATCGCGAATACCTGCTCAGGTCCATAGCCTCCCGGTTCAGGGTCCATCTCCTGCACACCGAGGAGCCGGGCTGGGAGAAGCCGTACCTCGACGGCTGGACGGTCCTGAAAGACACCTGTGACGGCTTGGCCATGGCCAAGACCGCCGAGGCGCTGCACGACAGCACCCCCGTGAGCGGAGTGCTGTGCTGGGACGAGGTCCGCATCCACGCCGCCGCGTACGTCGCCGAGGCGCTGGGGCTGCCGGGCGGTGACCCGGCCGTGGTCTGGCGCATGCGTGACAAGGCGCAGACCAGGGCAGCCCTGGCCGCCACGGCGGTGCCGCAGCCGGCCTCGAAGCCCGTCGCGACGCTGGACGAGGCGCTGCGGGCCGCCGAGGAACTCGGCTACCCCGTGATCCTCAAGCCGCGCGGTCTGGGGGCCAGCCTCGGGGTCATCAGGGCGGAGGACCCGGACGCGCTGCGTGCCGGGTTCGCGTTCACGAGCTCCATCGACGTGCCGGCGTCGGTGATCTACAACTCGCCCGAGCCCTATCTCGTCGAGGAGTGTGTGACCGGCGAGGAGATCAGTGTCGACGCCGCGGTCCACGACGGTGTCGTGACGCCGGTCTTCGTGGCGAGGAAGGTGGTCGGCTACCCGCCCTACAGCGAGGAGATCGGCCACTTCGTCGACGCGGCCGATCCGCTGCTGACCGATCCCGTGCTGGGGCGCGCCCTGTCCGACGCGCACGCGGCGCTCGGCTGCAAGGACGGCTGGACGCACACCGAGTTCATGCTCACCGCGGACGGGCCCCGGCTCATCGAGGTCAACGGGAGGCTCGGGGGCGACCTCATCCCGGCCATCGGGCAACTCGCCACGGGCATCGACCCGGGGATCGCGGCGGCGCAGGTGGCCTGCGGCCTGCCGCCCGACGTGCGGCCGAGCCGCCAACAGGTCACCGGTGTGCGCTTCTTCTACGTGAGCGAGGACGACTCGACCATCGAGTCCGCCGGTTTCAAGGAGCCCCTCCCCTCCGCGATCGACGAGGCGGTCACGCTCGTGAAACCCGGTGCGGTGGTCTCTCCGCCGCCGAAGGGCACGGTCTGGGGCCGGATCGCGTACGCCACCTCCGCGGCGCCCTCACGTGAGAAGTGCCTGGCCGCTCTCGACGGTGCCGAGGCCGGTTTCGTCGTGAAGACCAGGTAGAGAAAGTCCGGCCGACCGCCGGCGCGGGGTGGAGGGGCATGCGCCGCGCTTCCTCACCGCGCCGGCGGCCGGGAATTCGCCGTGCCCGGCGACGGTGTGGCGGCCGGCACGCGGGCACGGCGGAACGCGGCCGAGCACGTGAAGGATTGATAACCGCTCTCTGGGACGTGAGGGTACGGCAGATGGAATTAGTAGTGCGTGTTTCGGTGGATGCCTTGTCGCCCGGCGTGTCACCGCGCTTTGTCAAGGAGGATGAAGAGCATATCCGACGGCTGGCGGAGACGGACGACGAATTACCGCCGATCCTGGTTCACCGGCAGGGGATGCGCATCATCGACGGCCTGCACCGCTATCGGGCGGCGATCCTGCGCGGTCAGACCTCGATATCGGTGAAGTTCTTCGACGGTTCGGACGAGGAAGCGTTCATCCACGGTGTCAAGACCAATGTCACCCACGGACTGCCGCTCTCGCTCGCCGAACGCAAAGTGGCGACGGAACACATCGTCAGAATGTGCCCGCAGCTCTCCGACCGGGCCATCGCGGGGATGGTCGGACTGTCCGCCACGACGGTGGCCGTCGTCCGAGGGCGTTCAGGTGTGCAGAACGACCAGTCGAACACCCGGATCGGCCGGGACGGACGGGTCAGGCCGAACGACGCCGAGGAGCGCCGCCGACGGGCGCTCGACGTGATCCGGCGCTACCCGGAGGCCTCGATACGGGAGATCGCCAGGGCCGCGGGCGTATCGGTGGGCACGGCACACAGCCTGCGGGCCGGCACGCTGAAGAAGCAGGCCGAGCCCGCGGGGCAGGCACAGCCCGAGCCGGACCCCGATCCGGGCCGCGCCGGAACCAGACCTTCGCAGGAGCCCGGACCGGGGGAGCGGCGAGGGCCTGGTTGCGGCGCGTCCTTGGGCGAGTCCCCGGACGCCGGCGCCGGCCAGGGCATGGGAACCGATCGCGGCGCGGGGGAGCGCGAAGGGTCCCGGGCCGCACCGCGCGTCGACGGCCAGGACCGCGACACGGCGGCCGCGCCGGACATCCCGGCGCCGGCCGACGACACGCGTCCCGGCCGGGACGCGGTGGTGACGCCCGCCAGGACGCTGCGAGCCGGGCCGTGGAAGCCGAAGGCCTCCTCCGGCGACGTGTTCGCGTGCCTGGAGAACCTTCAGCGTGACCCTTCACTGCGCTTCACCGAACGAGGCCGGGCCGTCCTGGTGTGGCTGCGGCGCCGGGTGATCACCTGCGGCGAGGGCGAGCGCGAGCTGAGCAACATCCCGCCCCATCTGCTGCCGGTCATCGCCAATCTGGCACTGGAATGCGCGGACGAGTGGCGGCAGCTGGCGGACGAACTGCAGGCCCGTCTTGAACAGGTGGGCCCGTAGCGCCCGGCCCCGGAACGCCGGCCTCGAAGTGGGAGGGACATAAGGGGATGAAGTGTGATCATCAAACTTGATCATGTGGGAGTCGCGACGGGGGACCCGGAAGGGGCCGAGCAGCTCCTCAGGCTGCTCGGCCTGACCTCGGGGGACCACGGAGTCGCCCCCGACTACGGAGTGGCCTGTGCGTTCTGGTCGCCCGCCGGGGAAAAGGCCGCGGTGGAGCTCGTGTCCCCGGTCGGCGGCGCGGCAGCCGCCGTCCAGGGCAGGCTGGACCGGGAAGGCCCCGGGCTGTACCACGTGGCATTCGAAGTGGACGACGTCGAGGCCGAGTTGACCAGGCTCCGGCGCGAAGGGCTGATCATCGTCGACCAGGAGCCGCGGGCCGGGGCGCGACCGGGCATGCGGGTCGCCTTCGTCTACCTCAGGCGCCCGGCGGCCCTCCTGGTCGAACTGGTCGAGTACCAGCGGCGGGGCGGTGGTCCCTGATGCGCGTCGCCGTCGTCGGTGCGGGGCTGGCGGGAGCCGCCCTCGCCTGGCGCCTGACCCGCAGGGGCGCCCAGGTCGAGATCTTCGCCCCGCGGGGCCCGTACGGTCAGGACGCGACGAACGCTTCCGGCGGGCTGGTCCGCGGCTTCGAACCGGACCCGCTGGACGCCCGGCGGGCGGCCTGGAGCCTCGCGGAACTGCGGGCGGACCCGGTGCTGCGGGCATGGGCCGGATACCGCGAACTGCCCTCCGTCTACGCGCTGCCGCCCGACGCCGACCCGGGCGCCGCACAGCGGGCGGTGGACGCGGTCGACGAGCTGATCCCCGGTTCTGCCCGGCTGAGGCAGATCACCGGGCCGGCCGAACTGCCCGCCCTGCCCGGCCTGGCGGTGGGCACCCTGGCCGTACAGGAGCGGTACGCGGGATACATCTCGCCGGGCCGGCTGCGCTCCGCGCTGCTGGCCGCCGCGCTCGCCGGGGGCGCCAGGCTGCTGCCAGAACCGGTGACCGGGGTCGATCCCGCCCCCGCGGTACGGGTGGCGGGCGGCGCGGAGCACCGCTGTGACGCCCTCGTGGTCGCCACGGGACCCTGGACCCCACCGCTCCTGGCCCGGTGGGGGCTGCCCGGCCAGGGGCTGCGCACCCGGCAGATCCAGTACACGCTGGGCCGGGCGGAACCGCCCGGGCTCGGCGCTTTCGTGGACGACAGCTCCGGCCTGTACGGCCGTGTCGTCGGGGCCGGGCTGCTCCTGCTCGGGCTGCCGACCCGGCACTGGCAGGTGGTCCCCGGTGGCATCGCGGTCGACACCGCACTGGCCCGGGAGGTCGTCGTACGGGCCGGCGAGCGGCTGGGGCTGGTCGACTGGCCGGGCGCACACGCGAGGACCGTGGCCTCCGCGGACTGCTATGCCGGGGAGGGCGGCCTTCGGCTGCGCCGCCTGCTGCCCGACACCGCCGTGCACACCTTCACCGGCGGCAGCGGCGGGGCGGCCAAGACCGTCCTGACGGCGGCGCACGACGCGGCGGCCGAACTGTGCCCACGCGCCGCCCGCGGCACCCGCGCCTGACGGCCGAGTCCGCCGTCGGCGGTCCCCGTGTCCGGGCGCCGGGCTCGCCGTCGGCGGGACCCGCGCTTTACGGCCGAACTCGCCCTCCGCGGCACCCAGGCCTGACGGACGAACCCGCCGTCGGCGGTCCCCGCGTCTGACAGCCGGGCCCGCCGTCGGCGGAACCCATATCTGAGGGTCGAACCCGCCGTCGGCGGGCCCCGTGTCGGGCGGTCGAACTCGCCGCCTGCGGAACCTGCGTCTGAGGGTCGAATCCGTCGTCGGCGGGCCCCGTGTCTGACGGCCGAATCCACCGTCGGTGGCACCCGTGCCTGGCGTCCGCACTCGCCGCCGGCGGCTCCCGTGCCTGACGACCGCACTCGCCGTCCGCGGCACCCGTGCCTGGCGTCCGCACTCGCCGCCCGGCGGCGCCCGCGTCTGACGGTCGAATCCGTCGTCGGTGGCACCCGTGCCTGGCGTCCGCACTCGCCGCCGGCGGCTCCCGTGCCTGACGACCGCACTCGCCGTCCGCGGCACCCGTGCCTGGCGTCCGCACTCGCCGCCCGGCGGCGCCCGCGTCTGACGGTCGAATCCACCGTCGGTGGCACCCGTGCCTGGCGTCCGCACTCGCCGTCCGCGGCACCCGTGCCTGACGACCGCACTCGCCGTCCGCGG
>NZ_JAIUKE010000388.1 GCF_020176795.1 Streptomyces sp. 8L | reverse complement strand
GGCCAGGGGCAGGCGGGGCGGAGGCGGCAGAGGGACTTCGCGTCGCCGGCGCGCCGAGCCGGGAGGCTGCCCGCGACTGACGGCCAGGCCGCGGAGGTCAGTCGCGGGACGTCTCCGCCCAGATCGTCTTCCCGCGCGGCGAGGGCCGCGTCCCCCAGCGGTCGGCCATCTGGGCGACGATGAACAGCCCCCGGCCGCCCTCGTCCAGCGTCCTCGCGTGCCGCAGATGCGGACTCGTCGGCGAGGCGTCCTTGACCTCCACCGTCAGTACCCGGCCCAGGATCAGACCCAGGCTCAGGGGCGGCGTGCCGTACCGCACGGCGTTCGTCACCAGTTCGCTGACGATCAGCTCCGCCCTGAACGCGGCCTCGCCGCCCACCCGTTCCGAGAGCCACGCGCCCGCCCGGGCGCGAGCTCTGGCCGGCGCCTGCTTGCCCAGGTCCAGGGGCCAGGAGACCGCGGTGTCCGCGGAGAGCCCGGTCGTCCTCGTGGCGAGGAAGACCGTGTCGCCGTCCGCCCGCGCCGTGTCGCCCGCGAGCGCCAGCGCGTCGCACACGTCCTGTACGGAGCCGGACGCCGTCGTCTCCCGCAGGATGGGGCCGACCCGCGCCTCGGGCGACGCCGACATCATCAGCGTGCTGCCCTCGGGCAGTTCGGTGGTGACCGACGCGAACGGCGCCACGTCCGGGTCCCCGAGCGCCGGGCCCTCGGGGGCGCCGAGCGGGGTGAACACACCGTCGGGCCCGGCCAGCCACGGATCGGCGCCGCCCGCGCGTGCCGCGGTGCAGCTCCCGTCGCCCGCGTCGTACACCGCGTACACGCAGGCGACGGTCAGCGGCTCGTCCCGCAGCTGGTCGTGCGCGGGCAGGGCGCGCCGCTCGGCGGCGAGCTGCGACACCGTCTCGTCGAGGCGGGCGAGGAGTTCGTCCGGCTCGATGCCGAGGGTGGCGAAGGCCCGGACCGCGGTCCGCACCTGCCCCATCGCCGTTGCCGCGTGGATGCCCTGACCCGCGACCTCGCCCACCACGAACGCGCTGCACGCGCCGGAGAGCGGGATCACGTCGTACCACGCGCCGCCGCCCGCCGTTCCCGGCAGATAGGTGTGTGCCGTCCGCACTCCGAGCGGCGGGTCCGTCGAGCGCTGCGGCAGCAGCCTGCGCTGTACGGTCGCGGCCAACGCCCGCTCGTGGGCGTAGCGCCGTGCGTTGTCGACGGCGAGCGCCGCGTGCGCGGCGATCTCGACCGCCGTCGCGACCTCGTCCGTCAGGTACGGCTCCGACCGGCCCACGCGGTACAGGGTCAGCAGGCCGAGCGCGCCGCCGCGCAGAGCGAGCGGTACCACGAGCAGGCTGTGCGCGCCGTGCGGCGCCCGCTTGGCGCTGTCGGGGAGGGCGGCACCCGCGCGCAGGTCGAGCAGGCGCGGTTGCAGGTCGGCGAGCGCCAGCGTCTCCGGGCTCGGACCGTGCAGCGAGCGGACCTCCCCGGCCCGGCCGCGGACTCCGGGACCGCCTTCGTCCAGCTCCGTCCGGTGCGCGCCGTCGGCCCCGGCCGCGACGCCCCCGCCGTGCGGCGCCTTCGGCGGGGAGGGGGCATCGGCGTCCCGCGACGGGCCGCCACGATCGCCCGCGCAGGCGGTGCCTCCCGCCTCCAGCGGGACGCCCGCCACCGCCGCGCACCGCAGCAGCGGCGGGGAGACGCTGTCGGGCGAGGGCGGTTCCGCGCCCCGCACCACGCTGTCGGCGATCTCCACCTCCGCCCGGTCCGCGAACCCCGGCGCCAGCGTGTCCGCGAGGTCCTGGCAGGTCGCCACGACGTCCAGCGTCCTGCCGACGCTCTCGCGCTCGGTGGCGAGCAGCTCGGCCAGCACCTTCGCACGCTCGCGCTCTGTGCGGTCCACGACGACGAGAGCCAGGCCCAGCACGCGCCCGTCCGCGCCGTGCAGCCGGAACCCGGACACCGAGTAGAGCCGCTCCCGCGTCCGCTCCTCGTCCTCGTAGCCGCGTACGGTCCGCTCGACCGCGGGCACGCCGGTGGCGAGGATCTGGCGCGCGACTGCCTCCTGCGCCGCGGGGTCCGCCAGGCGGTACACCTCGTCGAAGCGGCGCCCGGTGAAGCCCCCGGGCGGCCGCTCCCGCGTCGCGCTGGTACCGCTGCTGACGCTGACGACCCGCAGATCCGTGTCGAGGACGTGCAGGCCGACGGGTGACTGGCCGAACAGCGCCTCCAGTACCGCCTCGTCCCAGACCACGGACTCCGGCTCCGCGGGCTCGTCGGCCGCCAGCTCCACCGTCCAGTACAGCGGGACCCCGGCCCTTCCGCCGGCCGCCATGCCGACCGCCGCGCCCCTCGCGTCCTGGACGTCGGGTACGTCCTCCTTGCCGTCCGCGAGCCGCGGCCGTACGCGCAGCGCGACCTCGCGCGACGACGTCGCCCAGACGACCGACCGGCCCAGCGCCTCCGCGTCGGAGAGCCCGAAGACGCGCTGGGCCCGTTCGCTCCAGCGCCGCACCGTGCCCGCGCCGTCCACGACGAGCAGCGGCTCGTCGCCGGGCGGCCCCGACCGCTCCTTCGCCACCTCGGGCTCCCTTCGCTCGCTCCGGCAATCGCCGCACCGCGGGGCATTCCGGCCGTACAGGGCAACGGTGCCAACACCGCGGCGGAACGGCGACCCGAGATCGCCGCCCGACGGGCAGGGGCACCGAACCCGGAGCCTGGAGCGCCAGGGGCCCGGCGCGACCGCCAGGACCGGGAGGTGCGCACTGCGGAGGCCGGAGGATCACCGGGCGGCGGCGGGGGAGGCACGGCCGGGTGGCGGCCGAGAAGGCGCCGGGGGCCTGCCGGGAAGCGGCGGCGCAGCGCCGCGACGATGAGCCGACTTGCTTACTTGTCGGGCGGCTAGTAAGTTACTTGTCGACCGGTAAGTAAGCGGGCGGAGCGCCGCGCACCCCGCCGAGGGCAGAACGGACGGACCTTTCCTGATGACCGCAGAAGCAACGGGCGCCGCGCCCCCCGCGCGGCTTTCGCCCCGGGAGATCATGGCCGCGATGGTCGCCCTCCTGATCGCCATGCTGCTGGCGATGCTGGACAACACGATCGTGGCGCCCGCGCTGCCGACGATCGTCGGCGATCTCGGCGGACTTGAGCACCTGTCCTGGGTGACAACCGGCTACATCCTGGCGTCCACCGCCGCCACGCCCATCTGGGGCAAGCTCGGCGACCTCTACGGCCGCAGGAAGACCTTCCTCGCCTCGATCGCCCTGTTCCTGGTCGGCTCCGCCCTGTGCGGCATGGCCCAGAACTTCGACGAACTCGTCGGCTTCCGCGCGCTCCAGGGCCTCGGGGCAGGCGGCCTGATGGTCGGCGTGCTCGCCGTCGTCGCGGACATCGTGCCGCCGCGCGAGCGCAGCAAGTACCAGGGCGTGATGATGGCCGCCATGCCGGTCGCGATGATCGGCGGCCCGCTGGTCGGCGGCTTCATCACCGACCACCTCACCTGGCGCTGGGCCTTCTACGTCAACCTGCCGCTCGGCGTGATCGCGCTGGCCGTCGCCTGGTTCACGCTGCGCACCCTGCCGAAGGGCAACGCCAACGGCGGCAACCGGGTCGACTGGTGGGGCGCCGCGCTCCTGACCACCTGGATCACCGCGCTCGTCCTCCTGACGAGCTGGGGTGGCGGGCAGTACGCCTGGATCTCCGCGCCCATCATCGGCCTCGCGGCGCTGACGGTCGCGGCCTTCATCGCCTTCGTGCTGGTCGAGCGGCGCGTGGCCGATCCGATCATGCCGCTGTCCGTCTTCGCCAACCGCAACTTCTCCCTCGCCGGGACGCTCGCGTTCCTCTCCGGCTTCGCGATGTTCGGCGGCGTGACCTTCCTGCCGCAGTTCCAGCAGTTCGTCCAGGGCGCGTCGGCCACCAACAGCGGACTGCTGCTGATGCCGATGATGATCGCCGCCATGGTCGTCTCCATCGGGAGCGGTACGGTCATCAGCCGCACCGGCCGCTACAAGGTGTTCCTGATCGTCGGGGCGGCCCTGATGGCCGTCGGCCTCGCCCTGTTCGGCACGATGGACACCGCCACCTCGTCGCTGGTCACCGGGCTGTTCATGGTGCCGCTCGGGATCGGACTCGGCGGTCTCATGCAGACCACCACGCTCCTCGCGCAGAGCAGCGCCCCGCTCAAGGACATGGGCGCAGCCACCGGTGCCTCCACCTTCCTGCGCAACATGGGCGGCTCGATCGGCGTCTCGGTGCTCGGCTCCGTGTACGCGAACGGGCTCAGCTCCCGCCTGTCCGGGGTGGGCGGCGGCGCGGGCGCGGGCAACGCGGCGCAGTCCATGACGCCCCAGGCGCTGCGCAAACTGCCCGTCGAGTTCCAGCACATGTTCGCCTCGGCGGTGACCCACGGCATCGTGCACGTCTTCACGGTCGCCGCGATCGTCGCGGCCTGCGGTGTGGTCGTCGCCCTGTGCATCAAGCAGGTGCCGCTGCGCGGCTTCGGCGGCCCGAAGGACGGCAAGGGCTCCACGGCCCCGGTCGAGGCCGCGGTCGAGAGCCCCGGGCAGCGCACCGAGGCGGAGGCCACTCTCTGAGCCGCCCGGTGCGCACCGCGCACCGCGTCCAGCCCAAGGGGTTTCGATGCCGGGTCCCCGGGGCCCCCGCCCCCCCCGCCCCGGGGGGGGGCCCCCCCCGCCCCCCCCCGCCCCCCCCACCCCCCCCCCCCCCCCCCTTCGGGCCCGGAGCTGGCCCCCACGGCGCCACC
>NZ_JAIUKE010000387.1 GCF_020176795.1 Streptomyces sp. 8L | reverse complement strand
GGGGGGGCGGCGCCCCCGCGGCCCCCCGCCGGGCCCCCCCCCGCCCCCGCGCCCCCCCGGGGGGGGGGGGCGCCGGGCCCCCCGCCCCCCCGGCCCGCGGGGGGGGGGGGGCCCCACCGCGCGTCAGTCCCGGGACCAGGAACCCAGCACCATCAGCGTCTTCGTGCCGGTGATCTGGCCCGAGCGGCGCAGCCCGTCGATCACGTGCTGGAGGTGCTCCAGATCCCGGACCCGCACCCGCAGGAGCGCGTCGGGATCGCCCGCGATCGTGAACACCGCCTGCACCTCGGGCAGCATGTGCGCGCTCGACACGATCTCCCGGACCGGGGTCGTCCCCGTATACCGCAGCTCGACGAAGGCCTCGACACCCCACCCGAGTTTCGCGTGGTCGACCTGGACCGTGAACCCGGTGATCACCCCCGAGTCGCGCAGCCGGTCCACCCTGCGCTTGACGGCGGCGACGGACAGCCCGACCTCGGCGGCCATGTCCGAGAACGTGCGCCTGCCGTCCTCGCGCAGCATGCGCAGCAGCCGGTGGTCCGTCTCGTCCAACTCCGCCATGCGACCCTCTTCCCTCATGCGCACATCTGGGGCGGAGCAAACTATTGCAGGTTCAGCGCGCCGTGGCGTAAAAAACTTGCGACTTCTCGGCCATTCCGCGCCAGATACTTGCCTGGTCATGCGTGTCGCGTTGTGATCAGCGAGTAGCGTGGCGAGCGCCCCACGACAGCGACAGCTCCGCGGGAGGGGGCCCGCCACGAGCTGACCGTCCGCCCGTACCCGCCCCGGTACTTGTCAGAAGGAAGCCGCCGTGCCCGTCGACCGCCTGCTGCCCAGCGAAGAGACCCAGGATCTGATCGCTCTCACCCGCCGGCTCGCCGACCGTGAGCTCGCCCCGCTCGTGGAGACGCACGAGCGCAAGGAGACATATCCGGAAGGGCTGTTCGGGGTGCTCGGCGAGACGGGCCTGCTCGGGCTGCCGTACCCCGAGGAACTCGGCGGCGGCGGACAGCCCTACGAGGTCTACCTCCAGGTCCTGGAGGAGCTCGCGGCGCGCTGGGCGGCGGTCGCGGTGGCCACGAGCGTGCACACCCTGGCCGCCTTCCCGCTCATCACCTACGGCACCGACGCGCAGCGCGAGCGGTGGGCAGAGGACGTCCTGTCGGGCACGCTCGTCGGCGGCTACAGCCTCTCCGAGCCCCAGGCGGGCTCCGACGCCGCGGCCATCGCCTGCAAGGCCGTGCCGGAACCGGACGGTTACCGCGTCACCGGGTCCAAGGCCTGGATCACACACGGCGGGAAGGCGGACTTCTACGCCCTGTTCGCGCGGACAGGGCCGGGAAGCCACGGCGTCTCCTGCTTCTTCGCGCCGGGCAGCGCGGAGGGCCTCTCCTTCGGCGCCCCCGAGGAGAAGATGGGCCTGCACGCCGTGCCGACGACCGCCGCCTACTGGGACGGTGCGCTGCTGGCCCGGGACCGGCTGATCGGCGCCGAGGGCCAGGGACTCGAAATCGCCTTCAGCGCACTGGACTCGGGGCGCCTCGGCATCGCCGCGTGTGCGACGGGCCTCGCCCAGTCGGCGCTGGACGCGGCTGTCGCCTACGCCAACGAGCGCACCACCTTCGGCCGCCGCATCATCGACCACCAGGGCCTCGGGTTCCTGCTCGCGGACATGGCCGCCGCCGTCGGCTCGGCCCGCGCCACCTATCTGGACGCGGCCCGCAGACGGGACGCGGGGGCGGACTACAGCCGGCACGCGAGCATCGCCAAACTCACCGCGACCGACGCGGCGATGAAGGTGACGACGGACGCGGTCCAGGTCTTCGGCGGCTACGGCTACACCCGGGACTACCCGGTCGAGCGCTACATGCGCGAAGCGAAGATCATGCAGATCTTCGAGGGCACGAACCAGATCCAGCGCCTGGTCATCAGCCGGGGTCTCGCCGCCCACTGATCTCCGGGCGCTCGGCAGGGGAGCGGAGCCGGACGCCAGGCCGGAGACCGGAGGCGGGCGCCCGGCCCGTGGAGCCGCCGCCGCGGGGCCGGCGGGGAGACGGGGCGCCGCCGTCCGCGGTGTACGGCCCGCCCGTCGCGCCGGGGGCGGCTCCCGCGCGAGGCGCGGCGTGTGCCCGGCGCTGGCCGGTGTGGCGCACGGCCCCGAGCCTCGACGGTCCCGGACCTCTGCGATCCCGGCACCGGGCCGGCACGGTCTCGGCGCGGGCCTGCCGCGGGCCCGCCGCGGGCCCGCGCCCACCGGCGCCGCAACGGGCTTGGCAGGCCCGGGAGGTGGCGCTGGAGGGCGCCCGGGACCCGTATCGTACTGACGGCTATGGTGAGGCGGCGGAGGAAGAGGGACGGCCGTCGCTTTGGTGTGCCCCCGTCGGTGCGCTACATTCCCGATCAGGAACCAACTTTTCCCAACAGGTGTCCAGAATGCCGCCGACGGGCGTGATGGGGCGATGAGTTGGCATCCGTCCGGCGGAAAACGGGCACACTTCGATATCGCAACCGTTTGAAGTCTTGACACTCGACCTGTGTATTGGTGACATCTGTCGGGTCACGTTCGTTTGTGTTCTATTCACAGCCCCGCAGGGAGGGGTCATGAAGCTTTTCTCGACTGACGGTCGACGATCGGGACCCGGTATACCCATACCTGACATGCCGTCCATGTCCCGACGGTCCGTGCTTCGTGGCGCCGCTCTGGGCGCCGGAGTGGTTGCCGCAGGGCCGCTCCTCACCGCTTGCGGTGGCAGCGGCGGAAGCTCGGGCGGGTCGGGTGGCAAGACGGTCACGTTCGGCTCCAACGCCGCGGTGCCGCAGCCCAAGGGCGCGTATGTCAACGTCTTCGCCGCCGCCAAGAAGGCCACCGGGATCACGGTCAAGCCCAACTGGGTCGACCACAACACCTTCCAGCAGAACATCTCCAGCTATCTGCAGGGAAACCCGGACGATGTGTTCAACTGGTTCGCCGGTGAGCGCATGCAGTTCTTCGCGGGCCAGGGCCTCGCCAGCAACGTCGACGACGTCTGGAAGAAGATCGGTGCCAATTACACCGATGCGATGAAGGCCCAGAGCAAGGCCCCGGACGGGCACTACTACCTCGTGCCGTTCGACTACTACCCGTGGGCCGTCTTCTACAGCAAGAGCCTGTGGAAGAAGAAGGGCTACACCGTCCCCACCACGTGGGACGAGTACATCAAGCTGGCCAAGAAGATGAAGAGCGACGGCATCACGCCCATCGCCTTCACCAACAAGGACGGCTGGCCGTCCATGGGTACGTTCGACTACCTCAACATGCGCATCAACGGGTTCGACTTCCACATCGACCTGATGCGCAAGGGCGAGAAGTGGAACACCCCCCAGGTCAAGGCCGTGTTCGACCAGTGGAGGCAGCTGCTCCCGTACTACTCGCCGGGGTTCGCGGGCCAGACCTGGCAGGAGGGCGCCCAGAGCCTGGTCAACCAGAAGGCCGGCATGATGGTGCTCGGCCTCGACCAGATCGGCACGATCTTCACCGGTGACAAGGCCGCGGACCTCGGCCTGTTCGCCTTCCCGGAGATCGACCCGAAGTACGGGCAGACCGCGGTCGAGGCGCCCGTCGACGGCTTCATGGTCTCCAAGTCGCCCAAGAACAAGGACGGCGCGAGCAAGCTGCTCGAATACCTCGGGACCGCCAAGGCGCAGCAGCTGTGGCTCGGCACCAACCCGGCGGACGTCGCGACCGCCAACGGCGTCGACACCTCGAAGTACACCCAGCCGCAGAACGACGCGGTCAAGCTGATCACCGGGGCCAAGAGCCTGTCGCAGTTCATGGACCGCGACACGCGTCCGGACTTCGCCGACCCGGTCATGATCCCGGCCATCCAGAAGTTCCTGAACAGCCCGGGTGACATCGCCTCCATCCTGTCGAACGTCGACAAGCAGGCGAAGACGATCTGGGCGAGCGGCAACTGACCTGCCCGCTCGACCCCATGAGGCCGGATGCGGCGCCCCCCCCCCCCCCGGGCGCCCCCCCCCCCCCCCCCCCGGCGGGCCCGGGCGCGCCCGGGCGGGCGCGGGCGGCGCCGCCCGCGACGGCGGCCCTGTCCTGGTCGGGGCGCTGCTGCTCGCCAGCGTCTACGGCGGCTACTTCACCGCGGCCCAGGGAATCCTGTACCTGTCCCTGATGGGCATGCTGCTCGACGACCGCATGCAGCGCCTCAACGCCGTCAAGACCGTCCTCGCGACGATCGTCAACGCCGTCGCGGCCCTGTTCTTCGTCTTCGCCGCCCACTTCGACTGGACCGCCGTCGGCCTCATCGCGGCGGGCTCCACCCTCGGCGGCGCACTCGGCGCGAAGATCGGCCGCCGCCTGCCGCCGACGGCGCTCCGTGCCGTGATCCTGGTCGTCGGCACCGCCGCCATCGTCCAGCTGCTCCTGCGCTGAACGGAGCGGTGCCCGCCCCCGGGACCACCCGGGAACGGGCACCACACGACAAGGACGTTCCGTGCGCCTACGCGACGCCCAACCCCAGCGGGGCCACACCGGCCAGCCACTCCGGCAGCTCGGACCGCTCACCCGAACGCAGCGACAGCAGCATCGCCTCGGCCGGCGACGGGACGAACGGCCCCCGCAGCAGCGGCATCGCCGCCTGCTCCGGCGTGCGGTCCGCCTTCCGGTGATTGCACTCGGCACACGAGGCCACCGTGTTCAGCCAGCTGTCCGCGCCGCCCCGCGAGCGCGGCGTCACGTGGTCCACCGTGGACGCCCGCCGGCCGCAGTACGCGCACCGGTGCTGGTCCCGCAGCAGCACACCCCGTCTCGACCACGGCGCTTGTCTTCGAAACGGCACCCGCACATACCGGCAGAGCCTGATCACCCTCGGTACCGGGAGCTCCATCGCGGCCGCCCGCACACGGAGCCCGGGGTGCGCCTGCTCGACGACGGCCTTGTCCTGGAGCACCAGGACGACCGCACGGTTGAGAGTCACCGTCGACAGAGGCTCGAAGCTCGCGTTGAGCACCAGCGTGTCCCGCATCCCGCCCACCTCCCGTGGCGCCGGCCCGGCGTTCCCCGACGTCACAGCCGGGCCAGTCGGCTCGGAGACAACTCTGGCCGGGCGCGCCGAGGCGGACAACACAATAAAAATGCCCCGCCGCGATCACCGATAGACCAGGGCGGGGCAAACAACGGGCAAACGGTCAGCTCCCAGCGGGTGCCGCGTACTCACCGACCAGCTGTGCACGGCCCAGGGTGTGGAAACGCAGGTTGAACCCGACGAAGGCGGGGGAGGCGTCGGCGTCCGGGCCGAGCTTCTCCGTGTCGACCGCGTACACCGTGAACACGTAACGGTGCGCGGGGTCGCCGGCCGGCGGCGCGGCACCGCCGAAGTCCCGGGTCCCGTAGTCGTTGCGAGCGTGTACGGCGCCCGCGGGCAGACCCTCGAAGGAGCCACTGCCCGCCCCCACCGGCAGCTCCGTCACCGACGCGGGGATGTCGAACAGCACCCAGTGCCAGAAGCCGCTGCCCGTGGGCGCGTCCGGGTCGAAACACGTCACGGCGAAACTCTTCGTCTCCGCCGGGAAGCCCGCCCAGCGCAGGGACGGCGACGTATTGCCGGCCGCGTACACCTGCGCGTCCTTCAGCGTCGCACCCGGCGCGACATCGTCGCTGGTCACGCTGAACGAGGGCACCTGCGGGTGGAAGTCGTGAGGGAGCGGGGCCCTCTGTCCTTCGGCCATGCCGGAACTCCGAGTCGTCAGTAGTTGGATCTTGTACTTCCGTACGAGCGTAGCGCCGCACTCAGAGCCAGTTGCGGCGACCGCCCACCTCGGCGAGCCACCCGTGCAGGTACGCGGGCCAGTCCGTCGACGCGAACCCGTCGAGCGCCACACTGAAGGACCGGTACGTGTCGTGCCCGTCGCTGAACAACCCGCCCTTCTTGTCCATCTCCATCACGACGTCCATCTCGCGGTCGTCGGCGACGAACGTCAGCTCCACCTCGTTCAGCCCCCGGTACTGGGCGGGGGAGTGGAACTCGATCTCCTGGTAGAACGGCAGCCGCTGGCGCGTCCCCCTGACATGGCCGCGCTCCATGTCCGCCGCCTTGAAGCGGAAGCCCAGCTGGAGGAAGGCGTCCAGGATCGCCTGCTGCGCGGGCAGCGGATGGACATGGACCGGGTCCAGGTCGCCCGAGTCCACCGCACGCGCGATCTGCAGCTCCGTCGTCACCCCGATGTGCATGCCCCGCAGGTCCTGGCCCTCGATCGTGGTGATCGGCGTCTCCCAGGGGATCTCCAGGCCGAACGGCAGGGTGTGCACCGCGCCGGCCCGCACCTGGAAGGCGCCCCCGACGCGTTCCTTCGCGAAGTCGATGTTCTGCTTGTACTCCTGGTCGTCGTGGCCCTCCACCTCCACCCGCGCCTGGAGGCCGACGGTGATCCCCTGGATCTCCTGGTCCACCGAACCGCCCTGGACACGCACCTCGCCCTGGACCACACCGCCGGGCACCACGTTGGCCTCGAACAGTTCCGTCTCCACCGAAGCACCGCCGGCCCCCATGCTGGCGAGCAGCCTCTTGAAGCCCATCTCCACTCCCTCTGCGTCGTGTTGCGCGGTACGGGTCCGTACGCCCCCTACATACGCGCGAGCCCCGCGGCTGGTTCCTGGAGCCCCGGCCCGGGCGGCCGTACGGGTGGCGCCGGTAGGCTCGTACGCCATGGTCATGATCGAAAACGACGACCGTACGCCACTGCCGCGCGGCTTCTTCGACCGCCCGGTGCTCCAGGTCGCGCCCGACCTGCTCGGCAGGACACTGGTGGCCCGCACCGGGGACGGCACCATCGCCCTGCGGCTGACGGAGGTGGAGGCGTACGACGGGGAGAACGACCCCGGCTCGCACGCCTTCCGCGGGCCCACCGCCCGCAACGCCGTCATGTTCGGCCCGCCGGGACACGCGTACGTCTACTTCACCTACGGCATGTGGCACTGCATGAACGTGGCCTGCGGCCCCGAGGGGCGGGCGAGCGGTGTCCTGCTGCGGGCGGGCGAGGTCGTCGAGGGGACGGAAGTGGCGAGGAAGAGACGCCTTTCGGCCCGGAATGACACGGAACTCGCCAAAGGTCCGGCCCGGCTGGCGACCGCCCTGGGCATCGACAGGTCCCTGGACGGCGTCGACCTCTGCATCGGCCCCGAGAGCCCTCTGGCCCTGTACGTCGGCGCTCCGACCCCGGCTGACCAGGTACGCAGCGGTCCTCGTACCGGTGTGGGCGGTGGCGGAGCCCACCAGCCGTGGCGCTTCTGGACGGACGGTGACCCCACGGTCAGCCCCTACCGCGCCCACATGCCACGCAAGAGGCGGTCTTGACGCGGCTTGACCCGGCCACCCCGGATGCGTAATGTAGTCCGAGCCGCTGAAACGGGGCAGCTGCCGTTCGGCAGACCCGGGAGCGGCCATCCACTACCTTCGAATGATCCCCAACGGGCCTGGTTTTTGGCGTGCCAAAAACCATACTCAATGACTCGATTATGAGTCACCCGGGTAAATCGGCTAAGGTTTGGAACGTCGGAACGGCCGAGCGAAAGGGCCGGAAAGACAAAGGCAGGACCCCTTCCGACGGGGAATCGG
>NZ_JAIUKE010000386.1 GCF_020176795.1 Streptomyces sp. 8L | reverse complement strand
TCCGACGCCGCGCGCACCGCGTCCACATAGTCCTGCCGGTGTACGAGCCCCAGCGTGGAGTCCCCGGCCGGCGGCCCCGCCCGCCCCCCCCCCCCCCCGGGGGGCCCCGGGGGCTTCCGCAGGTGTCAGAGCTTCAACACCGACACGTCCGCCGGAGGGACGAGAAAGGCGAACGACCCCCGGACGGGAGCCGTTCGCCTTTCTCGTGTGCCGGGGCCGGATCAGCCCTTCAGCGAGTCGATCGCCTGGTTGAACGTCTTCGACGGGCGCATGACGGCCGCGGCCTTCGCCGGGTCGGGCTGGTAGTAGCCGCCCAGCTCGGCCGGCGAGCCCTGCACCGCGATCAGCTCGTCGACGATGGTGCTCTCCTGCTCCGTCAGCGTCTTCGCGAGACCCGCGAACGCCTCCGCCAGCTTGGCGTCGTCGGTCTGCTTCGCCAGCTCCTGCGCCCAGTACAGGGACAGGTAGAAGTGGCTGCCGCGGTTGTCGATCCCGCCGACGCGGCGGCTCGGCGACTTGTCCGTGTCGAGGAACGTGCCGGTGGCGCGGTCCAGGGTGTCGGCCAGCACCCGGGCGCGCGTGTTGCCCGTGCTCGTCGCCAGCTGCTCGAAGCTGACCGCGAGCGCGAGGAACTCACCCAGGCTGTCCCAGCGGAGGTAGTTCTCCTTGACGAGCTGCTGGACGTGCTTCGGCGCGGAGCCGCCCGCGCCCGTCTCGAACAGCCCGCCGCCGCTGATCAGCGGGACGACCGACAGCATCTTGGCGCTCGTGCCGAGCTCCAGGATCGGGAACAGGTCGGTCAGGTAGTCGCGCAGCACGTTGCCCGTGACCGAGATGGTGTCCTCGCCGCGGCGGATGCGCTCCAGGGAGTACGTGATCGCGTCGACGGGCGACTTGATCTCGATGGTCAGGCCCTCGGTGTCGTGCTCCGGCAGGTACGCCTTGACCTTCTCGATCAGGTTCCGGTCGTGGGCGCGGGTCTCGTCCAGCCAGAACACCGCCGGGGAGCCGGTGGCGCGGGCGCGCGTGACGGCGAGCTTGACCCAGTCGCGGATCGGGATGTCCTTGGTCTGGCACATGCGGAAGATGTCGCCGGCGCCGACGGCCTGCTCCAGCACGGCCTCGCCGTTCGCGTCGAGGACGCGGACGGTGCCGGTCGTGGGGATCTCGAAGGTCTTGTCGTGGCTGCCGTACTCCTCGGCCGCCTGCGCCATCAGGCCGACGTTCGGCACCGAGCCCATGGTGGCCGGGTCGAAGGCGCCGTGCGCGCGGCAGTCCTCGATGGTGGCCTGGTAGATGCCCGCGTAGCTGCTGTCGGGGATCACGGCGAGGGTGTCGTGCTCGCCGCCGTCCTTGCCCCACATGTGGCCGGAGGTGCGGATCATCGCGGGCATGGAGGCGTCCACGATGACGTCGCTCGGCACGTGCAGGTTGGTGATGCCGCGGTCCGAGTCGACCATGGCCAGCTCGGGGCCCTCGGCCAGTTCGGCGTCGAAGGACGCCTTGATGGCGGCGCCGTCGGGGAGCGACTCGATGCCCTTCAGGATGCCGCCGAGGCCGTCGTTCGGGGTGAGGCCGGCGGCGGCGAACACGTCGCCGTACTCGGCGAAGGTCTTCGGGAAGAACGCGCGGACGACATGGCCGAAGATGATCGGGTCGGAGACCTTCATCATCGTGGCCTTCAGGTGGACGGAGAACAGCACGCCCTGGCGCTTGGCCTCGGCGATCTGTTCGGTGAGGAACTCGCGCAGCGCGGCCACGTGCAGCACGGACGCGTCGACGACCTCGTCCTTGAGGACCGGCACGGCCTCGCGCAGGACCGTGGTGCTGCCGTCGTCGCCGGACAGCTCGATGCGCAGGGCGCCGTCGGCCGCGACGACCGCGGACTTCTCGGTGGTCCGGAAGTCGTCGGCCGCCATGGTGGCGACGTTCGTCTTCGAGTCGGCCGACCAGGCGCCCATGCGGTGCGGGTGCTTCCTGGCGTAGTTCTTCACGGAGGCGGGCGCCCGGCGGTCGGAGTTGCCCTCGCGCAGCACCGGGTTGACCGCGCTGCCCTTGACCTTGTCGTAGCGGGCGCGGATGTCGCGCTCCTCGTCGGTCTTCGGGTCGTCCGGGTAGTCGGGCAGCGCGTAGCCCTGGCTCTGGAGCTCCGCGATCGCGGCCTTGAGCTGGGGGATCGAGGCCGAGATGTTCGGCAGCTTGATGATGTTCGCGCTCGGCGTCTTGGCGAGTTCGCCCAGCTCGGCGAGGGCGTCGCCCTTGCGCTGGTCCTCCTTGAGACGCTCCGGGAAGTGCGCGATGATCCGCCCGGCCAGGGAGATGTCCCGGCTCTCCACGGCGACGCCCGCCGTGGCGGCGTATGCCTCGACCACCGGCAGGAACGAATAGGTCGCCAGGGCCGGGGCCTCGTCGGTGTGCGTATAGATGATGGTCGAGTCAGTCACCGGTGCTCCGCTCCACGTTGCTCACGTCAGCAAGGACTTCTGCAATATTGCTCGACATCAAGATATCCCGTGGCCGGGCGCGACGGGACACGGCCATGGCCTCACGTGACATCCCCCACTCGATGAGACGTCGTTGTCTCATTCGGTTTAGGGTCGTCTCATGGCTCTCGACCGTGACCAGGTGCTGCGCAGCGCCGCCGCCCTCCTGACCCGCCGCGCCACCGCCACCATGGACGAGGTGGCGAAGGCGGCCGGGATCGGACGCGCCACCCTGCACCGGCACTTCGCCGGCCGGGACGCGCTCGTACGGGCGCTGGAGTCGCTCGGCCTGCGGGAGACGGAGGCCGCGCTCGACGCGGCGCGGCTGGGTGAGGGAGCGGCCGGGGACGCGCTGCGCCGCTTCGTCGCCGCCGTCGAGCCCGCGGCCGGCCTGCTGGCCTTCCTCGTCACCGAGAACCAGCTGTTCGAGGGCGACGTGCACGAGGGCTGGAACCGGATAGACGCCCGTATCACGGCACTGTTCCGGCGCGGCCAGGAGCGCGGCGAATTCCGCATCGACCTGCCGCCCGCCTGGCTCACCGAGGCCCTCTACGGGCTGATCGGCGCCTGCGTCTGGTCGATCCAGGACGGCAGGATCGCGGCGAAGGACTTCTCGTACATGACCACCGAGCTCCTGCTCGGCGGCGTACGACGGAGCGTGGCGACATGACCTGTGACACCACCGGCGCCGCGCGGCCCGCCCCCCCCCCCCGGCGGCGGCGCGGCGGCGGCCGCCGCCCGGGCCCCGCCCGCCGGCGGGGTGGACGCGGTGTGCGCCTGGGGCGGCCGCACGC
>NZ_JAIUKE010000385.1 GCF_020176795.1 Streptomyces sp. 8L | reverse complement strand
TGGGGCCCCCTCCCCCCCCCCCCCCCCCGCGGGGGGGCGGGCCCCCCCCCGGCGGGGGGGGGGGGGGGGGGGGGCCCCCGGCCGCTGGCTCGCGCTCGCCGTCCTGGTGCTCGCCGTGCTGCTGGTGGCGGTCGACGCGACCGTCCTCGGCCTCGCCACGCCCTTCCTCAGCGAGGACCTGCGCCCCTCCGGCACCCAGCTGCTGTGGATCGGCGACATCTACTCCTTCGTCATCGCCGGGCTGCTCGTCTCGATGGGCAGCCTCGGCGACCGCATCGGCCGCAAGAAGCTGCTGCTGAGCGGGTCGGTCGCGTTCGGCGGGATCTCCGTGCTCAACGCGTACGCCACGAGCCCGGAGATGATGATCGTCGCGCGCGCCCTGCTCGGCGTCGCGGGCGCGACCCTGATGCCGGCGACGCTCGCGCTGATCCGCAACATCTTCCACGACCCGAGGGAGCGCAGCCTCGCCGTCGGCATCTGGGGCGCCATGGCCTCGGCGGGCGCTGCCGTCGGCCCGATCGTCGGCGGCTTCCTGCTGGAGCACTTCTGGTGGGGCTCGGTCTTCCTGATCAACCTGCCGGTGATGGCGGTGCTCGTCCTCGTCGGCGTCAAGCTGCTGCCCGAGTCGCGGAACCCGCGCCCCGGCCCCTGGGACGTGCCGAGCGTGCTGCTGTCGCTGATCGGCGTCATCGGCGTGGTGTACGCGGTCAAGGAGGCGGCCGCCCACGGCTTCGGCGGGGGTGTCGCAGCGACGGCGCTGACCGGGATCGCCGCGCTCACCTGGTTCGTGCGCCGGCAGCTGAGTCTGCCCGTGCCGCTGCTCGACATGCGGCTGTTCCAGCACCGCGGGTTCCGGGGCGCGGTCCTGGCCGACCTGCTGACCATCCTCGGCCTGTCGGGACTCGTCTTCTTCCTCTCGCAGTACCTCCAGCTGGTGCAGGGCCGCGACCCGCTGGAGGCGGGCCTCGCCGAGATCCCGGCGGCGGTAGGGGCCGTCGCGACGGGCCTGGTCGCGGGCCGTGCGGCCCGCCGCTTCTCGGTACGGGCCGTCGTGTCCGGCGGCCTGGCCGCGGTGGGGCTCGCGCTCGCGGCTGTCACCCTCTTCGGCGAGCACACCGGGTATCCGGCGCTCGGCACCGTCCTGCTGGTGGTGGGCGTCGGCGCCGGCTTCAGCTTCACCGTCACGGCCGACGTGATCCTCGGCAGCGTCCCCAAGGAGGAGGCCGGAGCGGCGGCCGCCGTCTCGGAGACCGCCTACGAACTCGGCGCGGCCCTCGGCATCGCCCTGCTCGGCACGGTCGTGACCGGCGTGTACCGGGGCTTCACCACGCCACGCGGCATCCCCGCGGGTGCCGCGGCCTCGGCCCACGAGTCGCTCGGCGGCGCCGTGGAGGCGGCGCACGGCCTCGGACGCCAGGGGGACGCACTCCTCGCCGCGGCCCAGGAGTCGTTCATGAGCGGCCTGCGGGTGGCGGCCGGCGGAGGCGCGCTGATCCTGCTGCTGACGGCGGGCGCCGCCTGGGTCCTGCTCCGGGGCCAGCGGCTCGCGGAGTCACCGCCGCAGGAAGGCACCGAGGGCGCCGAGTCCGCCGAGTCCGCCGAGAACGCTGCGGGCGGCGGCGCGAGGGCGGACGCGGCGGGCGCCTCGGCGGTGGACCGGCGGCGCTAGCGGGGGTGACTCAGATGGTGCGGGCCCCGGCTGTGTGCGCCGCCCGCACGGCGGCCGTTGAGGGCCCGCGCACGGAACGGGGGCGCCTGCCAGGGGGCAGGACGGCGCCGTTCCGATGAGGTGCGGGGTGCGGTGCGGTGCGCCGGGGTGTGCTGCGGTGCGTCGCCCGCGTGCCACGCGTCTACGCCGCGGCCTTCGCCTTCGTCGCGTACATGTCCACGTACTCCTGGCCGCCGAGCCGCATGACCTCCGCCATCACCGAGTCGGTCACCGCGCGCAGCACGTAGCGGTCGCGCTCCATCCCGTCGTAGCGGGAGAACTCCATCGCCGGTCCGAACCGGACGGTCACCTTGCCCGCGCGCGGCAGCCCCTTGCCGTCGGGCTGGAGCTTGTCCGTGCCGATCATCGCGAACGGCACCACCGGCGCGCCCGTCATCAGCGTCAGCCGCGCGATGCCGGTGCGGCCCCGGTACAGGCGGCCGTCGGGGGAGCGGGTGCCCTCGGGGTAGATCCCGAAGATCTTGCCCTCCTCCAGGACCCGGCTCCCCGTCATCAGCGCGGCCACCCCGCCGCGACCGCCGTCCCGGTCCACCGGGATCATGCCGACGCCCGTGAAGAACCACGCCATCGCCCGGCCCTTGATGCCCCGGCCTGTGACGTACTCGTCCTTGCCGATGAAGAAGACCTGCCGGTCGCAGACCAGCGGCAGGATCATCGAGTCGATGAAGGTGAGGTGGTTGCCGGCGAGGATCACGGGCCCGGTGCCCGGAATGTGCTCGGCTCCTTCCACCCGCGGGCGGAAGGCGAGGCGCACGAGTGATCCGATCGTTGCCTTGAGGAACGCGAAACGGGACAACGGGTCCTCCGTGTCGTCGGCGGGCGTGGCTGAACGGGCGAGGTCTGTGCAGGTGAGGACATTACTCGGGAGGCGCACCCGAGCGCACCCCGGGAGCCGCACCCGGGTAGCCGGCCCGGCGTGCGCCCTGCCCGGCGCGGCCGGGGACGGCCGGAGCGATGGGGCCCCCTCCCGTCAACTGCCCGCGTGTACAAGGCGTTCCCACGCGCGCTCGCGGGTTCGTTGTCAGGTTCCGTACACAAGTCCCTACGGATGGCGTGGAATCGGCGCGGCCGGTGCCGGGCCGGCCCCGGGTGGTTCCAGTCGTGCGGCGTCGGCGCGCGGACCGCACGAACCGCGTGAACCGCGTGAACCGCGTGAACCGCGTGAACCGTACGAACCGCGTGAACCGCGTGAACCGTACGAACCGCGCGGATCGAGCGGGCGAGCGGTCCAGTACTCAAACCGTACGTGCGTACGAGGACGTATCCGATCGGGTGGCCCGACGCGCCCGGGGCAACCGGCGTCTGTGCGAAAACGTCTCGCCGTTCATGGTCACCACCCCGGGGGCCGGCGACCTCTTCGCCGTGCTGGCCCCGCTCGTACACGCCGAGGCGAGCGCCGAGGCCCCGGCCGCCGCCGTCGAACCGCGCGACCTCGAACAGGCTGTATGGGTAAGGCTCCTGGAGCGCCTGTCCGGCCAGGGCCCGCCGCCCGACGCCTGCCGCTGGGTCAGGGACACCGTCCGCGCCGAGGCGCGCCGCGCCCGCCGCACCGCCACCCGCGAACTGCCGTACGGGGCGGGGTCCGCGCACCAGCCCCGTACCGACCCGGAGGCCGGGCCCGAACGGGTGGTTCTGCTGGCCGAGCGCCGACGGGCCATACGCGACGCCGTCCGCAGGACGCCCGGACGGTGCCCAGGACTGCTGACGGCGATGCTGTCGCCCGGCGATCCCACCTACCGGGAAATCGCAGGGGCGTTGGGTATGTCACAGGGGAGTTTGGGACCGATCCGTTCCAGATGCCTGGGATGCCTGCGCAGAATGCTCGCGTCGGAGGTTGCGGCTCGCGAACATGTGGGAAAGGAGCGGTAGACAACCGGCGTAACCAGGTGAGCGGGAGGCATGCACACATGGGCATGAGCGTGACCATCTCAGCGGCACGTGCGCAGGACGCGGAGAACATCCTCAAACTCCAGTACCTGTGCTACCAGGGGGAGGCGGCGCTGCACGGCGATTACACGATCGAGCCGCTGACCCAGACCCTCGACGACCTCAGGGCCGACCTCGAAGGCGGCCAGTGCTTCGTGGCACGCCTCGGCGACGAGGTCGTCGCCTCGGTGCGCGGCAGGATCGACGCATCGGGCACGGCCAGGATCGGCAAGCTGATGGTCCACCCGCGGATGCAGCGGCACGGCCTCGGCGGGCGGCTGCTCGACGCGATCGAGACGCACTTCGCGCAGGACCCGGCGGCACGCCGCTTCCAGCTGTCGACCAGCGGCAGGGGCGACGGCGACATGCGCCTCTACCGCAGTCGCGGCTACGCCCCGGTCCGGGCGAGCGCGGACGGTTCACGGCTCGACCTCGTGGAACTGGAGAAGCCGGCCGCCGCCGGCACCTTCGTGGCGAGCGCCTGACACGGGCCCCTGACGTCCCGGGGCGCGGGCGTCAGGGGCGAGCGGCAACCCCCGCCGCGACGGCCGTCCGACCGGGGCTCTGCTCCCTCACGCTTCCCTCACGACACGCGTGATGCTCTCCCGCCGCATACGCCTCCCCGCGCCGCACACGTCTCGCATGCCTCACGTGCCCCGCATGCCGCACCCGCCTCGCGCGCCGCACACGCCTCGCGCCGGCTCTCAGACCGAAGGCGTGGCCGCCACGAGCGCCCGGGACTTGCGCAGCCACAGGATGCCGGTGACCGGAAGGGCCACCGGGATCAGGATGTAGCCGGCGCCGTAGTACGACCAGACCGTCGCGTCCGGGAACGCCGACGAGTCCACCAGTGTCCACGTGCCCACCGTCAGCACTCCGACGAGTTCGAGCGCGCAGCAGACCAGGCCCACCTTGCGCGCCGTCTCGCCGCCGCGCACCAGGGTGTACGTGATGAAGACGTAGACCACCGCCGCTACCGCCGACAGCGAGTAGGCCAGCGGCGCCCGCCCGAAGTCCGAGGCGATCTGGTAGACCGACCGCGAGGCCGCGCCGACCGTCATCACGCCGTACAGCCACACGAGCACGATGCCGGGCCCGCTGACCAGCTTGGTCCTCTTGGCGGGGGCCTCGGCACCGGCCGGGGATGCCTTCGCCGCACCCGCGGGCGAGGCGCCCGCCGCGGCGGACGTCCCCGTCCCGCCGGTCTCCTCGGCGGCCGGCCCCGCGGGCCCCGCCGTCTGCGCCGTCACGTCCGTTCCGTCCCTTTCCATCGCCTTCCTTCACCCTCCCCAGATCGCGAACAGCCGCACTTCCAGCACGGCGAGGACGACCCCGCCCGCCGCGACCACCACGGACCCCCACCGGGTGCGCTCCGTCAGTGACATGAACCCGGCCACCGGCACCGAGAGCAGCGCGCCCGCGAGGTAGGCGAAGAAGATCACCGACCCGTCGTGGGGCTCTTCGCCGCGCGCGACCTGCACGATCCCCACCACCAGCTGCACCAGCGCCAGGACGGACACCACGGCCATGCCGATGAAGTGCCAGTCCTTCGTGGGCTGGTCCCGGTAGGCGGCGAAGCCGCACCAGGCGGCGAGGGCGAGCGCGGCCACCGTTACCGCGATCGTCAGGGCGACAAGCATTGACCGAGGGTATTACGGACGGGGCCCCCGGCCCCCCCCCGGGGGGGGCCCCCGCCCCCCCCCGCGGCCGGGGGGGGGGCGCCCCCCCCCCCCCCCGCCCCCCCCCCCCCCCCCCCCGCGCGGGGCCCGCCGAATGCTGCATGCTGTGCCTTTACGGCGGACTGGACGCGCTGCCGACTGGACGCACCGCCGGACGGACCGAGGCATGGAGCTGCGGATGACCACCACCTTCCCGGACGTTTCCATCAGCACGGAGCGGCTGGTGCTGCGTCCGTTCGAGTCGGCCGACGTCCCGGCGTACACCGAGATGATGAACGACGAGATGGTCACCGCGTGGACGTCGGCGCCGCACCCCTTCTCCGCGGCGGACGCGGCCAGGTGGGTCGGCAGGTCCGCCCCGGCCGAGCGCAGGGAGGGCCGCGGCATCGTCTTCGCCGTCACCGAGTTCCTGACCCAGCGCCTCGTCGGCACGGTCCGGCTGCTCGGCACCGACTGGCACACGCTCGCGGTACGCGCCGAGTACGCCACCGCGCCCTGGGCCCGCGGTGAGGGGTACGCCACGGAGTCGGTGCTCGCCGTCGCCCAGTGGCTCTTCCGCGACCAGAAGTTCGAGCGCCTCGAACTGCGCACCCCCGCGGACGACACCGCGGCGCAGCAGGTCGCCCAGAAGGCGGGGTGCATCAGCGAGGGGGTGCTGCGCAACGCGTTCATAGCGCGCACGCAGACCGAGGACGGCGGCTGGACGGACATCCGCACCGACCTGATCGTATGGAGCCTGCTGCCCGAGGACCTGGACGGCGTCGGCGAGCAACTGGCCGACGCCGGCGGGTACGCCACCTACACCGACTGGCGCTGACGCCGGACGCCCGCGCGCCGCCCGGGCCCGTACCCCACCGGTCGCCCGTCCCGGAACGCGGCCCGGTACTCTCACCGTGCCCCGCGTCCCGCGTCCCACCGCGGTACGGCTTTCGCACGCACCTGAACCGCACCCCCGCCCGCGACACCTCCGGGAGACATACGACGATGGCCGACCGCGTCACGGTGATCGGCTGGGACGGCTCACCGCTCACCCCTGCGGCCCGATCCGCGCTCCTCGCCGCCACCCTGGTGGCCGGGGCCGCGCACCACCTGGCCCTGCCCGAAGTTCCCGACGACGCCGAGCACATCAGGCTCGGCAGCATCGACCTCGCGGCGCGCCGCATCGCGGGCCACCGCGGCAGCGCCGTCGTACTCGCGGACGGCGACCCGGGGTTCTTCGGGGTCGTGCGGACGCTGCGCGCGCCGGAACACGGTCTGGAGGTGGAGGTGGTGCCCGCCGTCTCCGCCGTGGCCGCCGCCTTCGCGCGCGCCGGGATGGCGTGGGACGACGCCCAGGTCGTCGTGGCCCAGCGCCGCACCCTGCGCCGCGCGGTCAACGTCTGCCGCGCCCACACCAAGGTCGCGGTCCTCACCTCGCCAGGGGCGGGCCCCGTCGAACTCGCGCTCCTGCTCGAAGGCGTCCACCGTACCTTCGTGATCTGCGAGGAGCTCGGCACCGACCGCGAACAGGTCACGGTGCTGACCTCCGACAAGGTCGCCGACCACGTGTGGCGCGACCCGAATGTCGTGATCGTCGTCGGAGGCACCGGAATCAGTGGTTCCGGCGGCGGCGCGGCGGGAGCGGCGATACCCGCCGCCCCCGGCTGGATACTCGGCGGCGACTCCGCCAGGCCCTCCGGGACCGGCACGCGCGGCTGGGCCCTGCCCACCGCGGAGTACGGGATCACCCTCGACGAGGGCGAGTCGACCTGGCTGCGGGCCGCCCAGCTCGCCCGCATCGGCGCCAGGACCGGCGACCTGATCTGGGACATCGGCTCGGGCAGCGGCGCCGTCGCCGCCGAGGCGGCCCGGTTCGGCGCCGCCGTCATCGCCGTGGACGAGGAGGAGGGCGCCTGCGCTGCCACCGCCGCCGCGGCCCGCCGCGCGGGCGTCCAACTCCAGGTCGTCCAGGGCCGCGCGCCCCACGTACTCGAAAGCCTTCCCGAGCCCGACGTCGTACGGATCGGCGGCGGCGGCCTCGACGTCGTCACCGCCTGCGCCGACCGCAGGCCCGAGCGGATCGTCACCCACGCGGCCACCCGCGACGAGGCGGAGGCCGTCGGAGCCGCGCTCGCCGGGGGCGGATACACCGTCGAGTGCGCCCTGCTCCAGTCCGTGGACCTGGACACCGGGGACTGGTCGGAGCGCGAGCGCGCCGTCGTCTTCCTGGTCGCGGGACAGCGGCGGGAAAGCGCCCCCTGACCCGGCGGCGCGAGAGCGCGCGGTAGGCTGGCGGACTGTTGTACCGCACCTCGGCCACTGTGGATTCGGTGGTCAATGTCCGGGAAATCCGGTCGAAATGGAGCCGGTTCCGGCTCGTGGTGTGGTACGCGCAAACCGGGGGACGCGCAACGGCGCGCGGTCCGCGGCCGCTTGTCGGGACGCGTGTCACGGCCCGTGGAAACGCGCGAGGACACGCCGGGACCGCGGTCCCTCGTGCCGCGCGGCGGCCCCGCTCGTTGTGCTGGACGGGCGGCCGGGGCCAACGGCCCCGCACTACCCCGGCGAAGGGCTGAAGGAGCACAACCGATGGGCGAGGGGTACGCATGACTGACACCGGCGGGGTCCCGGACGAGGGACAGCCGGAGAACGCAGGCATGGCGGAGCAGCCGGGAACCCCGGCCGCTGGTGAGTACGCCTACCTGGGCCCCTCCGAGACCCCTCAAGAGGACGACGACCTCCTGCTGATGCCGAGCGCGCAGGGCGCCTGGAGCGACCCCCAGCCGGTGCCGCCGCAGGAACCGCCGCACCAGGCGCAGGCCGAAGGACACGGCCCGTACCAGGTCCAGGAGCAGATGGCCGGTACGGCCCACGCTCAGGCCCAGGACCCGCAGGCGCCGCTCCCTTCGCCCTCCGCGCCGCCGATAGATCAGCCGGTGACGGAGCCGGCGGCGCAGACCCCGGCGCACACGGCCGGGCAGGAGCAGCACGCGCAGCCGCCGCAGCACACCCCCGCACACGGCGTGCCGTACGAGGCGCCGGGAACTCCGCACCCGCAGCAGCAGACATACAGCTCCGACGGCCAGGGCTTCGCCCACGCCCAGGAGCCGGCCGCGCAGGAAGCGGGGCACGCGGGCCCGGCCGCGTACCCGCGGGAGCCCGCCACGGGCCGGGTGCCCTCGCCCGCCGTGTCGCCGGACGGTTCCCTCGGCGGGCAGGTGCCGGTGGCCGCGGGTGCCGCGCAGGCGGCCTCGCGCAGGCCGCTGCACTTCGGCCCGCCCGTCTCGGACCCGACGAGCGGTGTCGTACGGTCGCTCGCCGACCGCGGCCCCGCGGCCCGTACGGCGCAGGCCTACCCCGTACGGCCGTTGACGCAGGGCCCGCCCACGACCGGGCCCGAGTACCTCGACATCCCGCGTGACGAGACCGGCGCCGTGGAGGTGGCCGAGGCGCCCGCGCCCGACGCCGCCGAGGCGCCGCAGGGCGGCATCCCGTGGGTGCCGGAGCCTCAGGAGCCGCAGCAGGCCGCGCCGTTCCCGCAGGGGGAGACGGCGGAGGCCGCCCCGGTGGCGGAGGCCGTCCCGGCGCCGGCAGCGCCTCAGGTCGCGGACGGTGCCGCCGTGGTGGCGCGGGAAGCCCAGGAGCAGTCCGAGGGCGCCGGAAACCCGGCGGTGGTCGCGACCGGCCCGGCGGAGCAGGCCGAGGCGGGCGCACCGGCGCAGGCACAGGCCCCGGCGCAGGAGACGGAGCGGGAGCAGAACCCGGTGCTGGAGGGCGAGGCGGCGGAAGC
>NZ_JAIUKE010000384.1 GCF_020176795.1 Streptomyces sp. 8L | reverse complement strand
CGGGCGCGAGGGTGCGGGACGCCCGTCGGGGCGACGGGACGGATACGCGGGACGGACGCGCGGGACGGATACGCGGTACGGAGGCCCTCCCGTCGGGCCGGCGCGGCACAGCCCGGTGTTCAGGCGCCCTGGCTCTGCCCCTGGCCCCGGTTCCCGGTCGGCGCGCCGGGGCGGGCGTCGGCGGGCGGGGCCGCGGTGGCCTCCGCGGACAGGGCCATCGCCCTCGCCAGCGCGGTGCGCGAGCGCACCCCGATCTTGCGGTAGACGCGGGAGAGGTTCCCCTCCACCGTCTTGACGCTGATGAACAGCTTCGCGGCCACCTCGCGGTTGGAGGCCCCGCCCGTGACCAGTTCCGCGATCCTCGTCTCGGTGGCCGTCAGCGCTGCCGCGCCGCCGCCCTCCAGGGCCCCGAGCCGGGCGAGTTCGGCCCGGGCGCGGGCCGCGAGCGGAACCACGCCGTGCGTCTCCGCGAGGTCGAGCGCCTCGGTGAGCGCGCGGTTCGCGGCCGTCCTGTGGCGGGCCCGCCGTTCCACGGTCCCCAGGGCGATCAGCGTCCGCAGCAGGTCGACGGGCAGATCGAGCGGCCGCAACCGGTCGGCCGCCGCGCGGACCAGCTCGGCGCCTTCCTTGGCCCGGCCCCTGGCCGCCTCCCGCAGCCCTTCTGCCCTCTCCAGCGCGGCCGTCACGCTCCCCGGCGACCCGGCGTGGACGTGCCGGCGCCCGTCCTTGAGTACGGCGTCTGCGGCCTCGGCGTCCCCCAGCATCACGTGCGCCTCGGCGAGGTCCGCCGTCCAGTGCAGAAGAGGCGGGTCCGCCACGCCGATGTCCGCGGCGATCCCCTTCACCCTGAGCAGGATCTCGACCGCGTCGGCCGCGCCCTGGAGGCCGCCGCCGAACAGGGCGGTCTGCGCCTGCGCTGCCAGGGCGCGCAGCAGGAAGAGCCGGTCACCGTCCGCCTCCGAGGCGCGTACCGCGTCCGCCGTGAGGGGGCCCGCCTCGTCGGCCGTGGAACCGACGGAGGCGGCGAGCGCGAGGGCGTAGAGCGCGGGCGCCGACACGGCACCGGCGTCCCCCGCGGTACGCGCGCAGCGCGCCGCGGTACGCAGGGCGGCCCGGCACTCCCCCGCGCGCACCTGAATCCGGACGAGGGCGAGCAGCGTGGCGACGCGGTCCTCCACGCTGGTGTACTCCGCGGCGTCCGGCTCGTACGCGTACTCGTCCTCGTCGCCCAGGAGTTCGGCCATCCGGGCGCGTGCCTCGCCGACCCGGTCGCCGTCGAGCGAGAGGACGGCGCGCATGCGCACCATGCCCCGGCGGCGTGGCCCGCCCTCGCGGGCCGCGAGGGAGAGCGCGCGGTCCAGGGTGGCCCGCGCCTCGTCGGTCCTGCCGGTGAGGGACTGCACGCGGGCCAGCGTCGTCAGGGCGCTCAGGCCCGTCACGGGGTCCGCGCCGATCGCCGCCTCCGTGGCGGCCCGCCGCGCGTGCGCGGCCGCGGCCGGCGGCTCGCCGACGATCAGGCAGCGCAGCGCCGCCCAGTGGTGCAGCCGCCCCGTCAGGACGTCGTCGCCCGCCGCGTCCCTGAAGCCGCCGGACAGCACCTCCTGGAAGCCTTCGAGAGCCTGTCCCGCGTTGCGCAGCAGCACGATCCGGGCCGCGACCCGGTGCCGCGGGGAGGGCGACGACCTCAGGACTGAGCGCGCCAGGCGCTCGGACGTGTCGCGCCGGCCCGCGTCACAGGCGTACTCCGCGGCCCGCAGGCTCCGCCCGTCCCGGCTGCTGCTGTCCCTGCCGCTGCCGGCGCCGGCGCGCGGACCCGTACGGGACGGGGTGCGCTCGGCGGCGATTCCGGCCAGGTCGGCGGCGTCCTCCAGGGCACCACCGGCGTGCGCGGCCTCAGCCGCGGCCATCACCCGGGCCGCGACCGCCTCGTTCTCGTAGGGGTGGGCCAGGACCAGGTGGTGGGCCATGCGCCGCGGGTCGGTGACGGCGTCCGCCAGCAGTGCGTGCGCCACGCGGCGCTCCCGCGTCGACGCGTCCGCGTACAGCGCGGCCCGCAGCAGCGGATGGGCGAACGCGACCGTGCCGTCGGCACCGACCGACGCCACCCCGGCCCGCTCCGCCGCACCGAGATGCGCCTCCGCGTCGGCTATCCCGGCCGCGCGCAGAAGGGTGAGGTCGGGGTGCACGGCGGCGCAGCACACCAGCAGGGTCCGTAGCGCGGGGGCGGGCAGCGCACGGGCGGGGGCGAGGATCGACGCGCGTAGCCTGACCGGCACACGGGGGCTGCCGTCCGCGGCGAGCATCCCGTCCAGATGGGCGCCCCGGCCCAGCTCACGGGCGTAACGGGGGTTGCCCGCGGCGAGTTCCTGCACGACGCGGACGGTGCCCGCCGGGAGGGTGCTCCCGCCCATCGACGCGAGCAGCATGGCGATGTCCGAGTCGGGCAGGGGGCGCAGGGGGATCTCGGCGGTGTCGGGCGGGCAGCACCACGGGCGGCCGGGCTGTCCGCCGGGGGCGACCCGCTCGGTGGCAAGGACCCGGACCGCGGTCCCGTGCAGCCGGCGCACCGCGAACGAGAGGACGTCGGCGCTCTGTTCGTCCAGCCAGTGGAGTCCGTCGACCACCAGCGCCGCGGGGCCGTACCGGCCGAGCCGCCGCAGGGTCCGGGTGACGGCCACCCGCAGCGCGAGACCGTCGTGCTCGTCGACGGAGGCCCTGGTACCGAGCAGGACGTCCCGCAGCACCCGCGCGGGTTCCGGCGCCAGGTCGCGGAACACCTCGTCGGGCACCCCGGTGAACAGGTCCACAAGGCCCACGAAGGGCAGCCGTGCGTCGTCCTCCGCGGGCGAGCACGACAACCAGGTGACGTCAGGCCCGAGGCGGCGGGCCAGGGCTTCCACGAGCGTCGTCCTGCCGCTGCCGGCGGGGCCGTACAGCAGGACGCCGCGGCCGTCCCGCAGCGCCGCGCCCGCCGCGTCCAGCGGCTGCCGCTGACCGCGCAGGACGAGCGGCGGCCGGGACTCCACCCGGTGCACGGTCTCCTGCCGGGAAAGGAGATCTCGCACGCTGACGGACCACCTTTCGTTCGCGGTGCACGGACCCCTGGCAGACTCCCGCGCGCTGTATGCGTGCCCATGACAGAACCTCGTTGACCGGGTGTCAAGACCGGCCCTGTGCCGTCCGGCAACGGCCGTCCGACCTCGGGAGGGGTGGGAAGCGCGGGCTTGCCGCCGGGGGACGGGCGCCCGCGCGGAACCCCGCGATCCGGCTCTCGCCTGCGCGGACCGCTTCCGCCGGCGCCGGCGCCGTGACCAGCGTCGGCGGGGGAGGGCGGGCTGCCCGGCGGAAGCGGGACGCCGCGGGCCCCGGACGAGTTTCCACCTGCCCTTTGCACGAACTTTACCGGCGGGTAGCCTGAACCCGGCGAGGCGGGCGCCACTCGCGGCGCGTCAGGTTTCCAGGCTGCGTTCCAGGATGGCGCTCAGGGTCTGCCCGGTGATGGTGAAGTGGTATGCCGCGACGCGTCCGGCCTCCTCCTGGTCACCCGTCAGTACCGCGTGCACCAGCGCGCGGTGCTCGGCAAGGGCGCGCTCCGTGAGGTCGCCCCGGTACGGCTCGATGGGGAATCCGGCGCTGATCTCCTGAAGCAACTGGTGCCCGTAGACCGCCAGCGGCTCGTTCTTCGCCGCCCGGGCGATGGCGCTGTGCAGCATCGCGTCCGTGCTGCGGATGCGGGTGCCGTCGCCCGAGGCTGCGGCCTCCGTGTACTCCTGAAGCGCCCGGGAGACGCGTACGCGGTCCTCATCGTCACGGCGCTCCGCCGCGGTCCTCGCGATCAGCGACTCCAGCAGGCAGCGGGCGTCCAGCAGCTCCTTGGTGCGCTCCCAGCGCGGCAGCAGGGTGCGCCGTACGGCGGGTCCGGACTCGCGCTGCCACCCCGAGCGGACGTAGTGGCCGCCGCTGCGTCCCCTGGTGACTTCGAGGCAGCCGATCTCGCGCAGGCGGGCGGTCGCGGCGCGCACCGTGGGCCGGCCCACCGCCCGGCGGGCCGCCCGCAGGAGCCCAGGGCTTCGTCCCGGGAGGCGCGCCCCCCGGCGGAGCCGGCCTGCACGCCGCGCTCAACCTCTACAAGGAGACGCCGACAGGGCAGCGCTGGACCGCGCAGAACGGCCACCTCATGCGCGTCGACCTGACCATGGGCGGTGGCGCCCCCGTACTGGCCCGCCAGGGCAGCATGGTGATGTACCAGGGCAAGGTCGACTTCGGGTACAAGGGCGCCGGTTTCGCGGGCCGCGTCGTGGGCAACGCCACCGGCCAGGAGATGCAGCTCATGCGCTGCACGGGGCGCGGCCAGGTCTTCCTCGCGGAGAACAACGCCCACCTGCACCCGGTCGAGTTGCAGGGCGACGGCATCTGCGTGTCCGCCGAGAACGTGCTCGCCTTCGACGAGTCCCTTCAGTACGAGGTACGCAGGATCGAGGGCCACGGCATCCCGGGCGGCGCCCTGTTCACCATGCTGTTCCAGGGCACGGGCACCGTCGTCGTCAAGACGCACGGCACCCCGGTCGTGCTGCCCGTGACGCCCACGACCTTCGCCGACGCCAACGCCGTCGTCGCCTGGTCCGCCGCGTCCCAGGTGATCCTCTCCAGCCAGGTCAGGCTGCGGCGCAACGCCTTCCCCGGGCACAGCGGGGAGACCGTGAACCTCCAGTTCCGCGGCGCGCCGGGGAACTTCATCGTCGTCCAGCCGTACGAGGTCTGAGGGAGCCCGACATGATGGAACAGCAGCTCGCGGGCTACGCCCCGACCCCGATCGCGGCCCGGATGGAGAACCACGGCCACACCATGCTCAAGGTCGCCATGGCCAGCGGGCAGGACCTCTACGCGCGCACCGGCTCGATGGTCGCGTACGAGGGCTTCATCCAGTACGAGCCCAATCCGCCGTCCGTGCGGCACATCGCGGAGCACTGGGTCACCGGCGAGGGCACGCCGATCATGAAGTGCGCGGGCGACGGCCTGCTCTACCTCGCCGACTACGGTGCCCACGTCGTCGTGGTCAACCTCACCAACGAGGCGATCTCCGTCAACGGCACCAATGTGCTCGCCTTCGACGCGCATCTCCAGTGGGGTGTCGAACGTGTCAAGGGCCTGGCGAAGTTCGCCGGCCAGGGCCTGTGGAACGTGCAGATCTCCGGCACCGGCTGGGTCGCCCTCACCTCGCGCGGCACCCCGATCACGGTCGACTGCGGGCGCGGCGAGGACGAGACGTACGTCGACCCCGACGCGCTCGTGGCCTGGTCGCCGAACCTGAAGGTCAAGGGGAAGCGCAGCTTCAAGGCGGGCGCGCTGATCGGGCGCGGCAGCGGCGAGGCGTACCAGATGGCGTTCTCAGGACAGGGGATCGTCGTCGTACAGCCCAGCGAGGACAGCACCGACCGCCTGCGCATCCGCGGCTGAGGGGGGAGAACACACCATGCAGAGTCCGCTTTTCGCCTATACGGAAGCGCAGACGCAGGGCAGGTACGCGCTCCAGAACAGCCAGCTGCTGCGCGTCGCGCTCACCGGGCAGGACGACGTGCTCGCCCGCAAGGGCGCCATGGTCGCCTACCAGGGAATGATGGAGTTCGACGGCGAGTACCAGAGCATGGGCCGGCGCCGTGCGCGGGCGCACACGGGCGAGGGCCTCGACCTGATGCGCGTCTCCGGGCAGGGCACCGTCTACCTGGCGAACCTCGCGCAGTACATCCACGTCGTGGACGTCGACCGCGACGGCCTGACGGTCGACAGCGCGTACGTGCTGGCGCTGGACTCGACGCTGCACCACGAGGTGATCGCGGTCGACAGCCAGTACGGCATCTCGGGAACCGGCAAGTACCAGCTGCTCATCACCGGCACCGGCAAGGTCGCCCTGATGACGTCGGGACAGCCGCTGATGATGCAGATCACGCCCGACAAGTACGTCAGCGCCGACGCGGACGCGATCGTCGCCTGGTCGTCGTCGCTCCGGGTGCAGATGCAGGCGCAGACGTACTCCTCACCGGTACGGCGGCGGCGCGGCAGCACCGGCGAGGGCTGGGAGCTGAGCTTCCTCGGCCAGGGGTTCGCCCTGGTGCAGCCCAGCGAACTGCTGCCGCCGCAGAACGCCCAGATCGGTGCGGGGATCGCCGCGCAGTTCGGGATGGGCCAGCAGGGCGCGCACGGCCAGAACCGGGGCAACGCCTGGAGCTGAGGCCGGCAGGCCGGCAGGCAGGAGGGGCGGTCCGCCGGGCCCGCCCCCTCCGACGGCGCCGCACCGGACCCGTACGGCCGCACTGACGGCGGACGTACGGCCGCACTGACGGCGGACGCCCGCTCACCACCCCGGCCGAAGGCCCGCTCACCGGCCCGAACCGAACCGTCCCGACGGCTCGCCTCCCCGAACCGTCCTGAACCGTCCCGAGCCGGCCCGAACCGTCCCGGCGGCCGGGTCGGCCGGGTCAGCGGCGCTCCGCGTGGACGCTCCGCAGGTCGAGCGGCGCGGGCGGCGGGAGCGGACGTGCGCCCTCCGCACGCAACGCGTGCAGCAGATACGCGGCGAGCCGGCGCGACGCGGCCACCGCCACCTCACGCGGCTCGGCGGCCACCCCCGCGTTGGCCAGCAGCAGGAGGGGCAGGTCCGAGGGCGCGAAGTCCGCCCGCAGCCCGCCGTGCGCCTTCGCCCGCCGAACGAGTTCGGCGAGCCCCTCCTCGGTCCTTGACCACACCCGCTCGTAGTCGGTGCCACCGTCAGGGAACTGCGCGAGGAACGCGGCGGTGAACCCCCGGTCCACGGCCTGCATCACACACACCTTCTCGATCACCGCACAGAACCCGTGCCACGGGTCGGGGTCCGCCAGCGCCTCGTCCAGCACACCCGCGCAGAGCGAAAGCTGCTCGGCGAACGCCTCCGCGACGAGGGCCGTGCGCGTGGGAAAGCGCCGGTACAGCGTCGCGACCCCCACCCCGGCCCGCCGGGCGATCGCGGTGAGCGGCACGTCGGTCCCCTGCGCCGCATACGCCTCACGGGCCGCCTCAAGAATCCGCTCGCGGTTGTGCCGGGCATCGGCCCGCAGCGCTCCGGGCTCCTTCTGATACGTCTGATCAGGCATGTCTCTCACTTGGACGCGAACGGGCGGGAAAGGGGCGCCGACCGCGTAGCGTCGGCGGAAAGCGAAACGGAAGCACCCCACCACTTAGCCTGCCGGACTCCGGTACGGCGCGTGCGGGCGGGGCGGGCGGAACGAGACGGGACGACGTCAGTGAACGACATGCGCGCGGCGCTCTACGACAGCTACGGACCACCCGAGGTGCTCTACGAGGGCACGGCACCGACCCCGGTCCCCGGCCCCGGCGAGGTGCTGGTCCGCGTGCGTGCCGTGGGCGTCAACGGCGGTGAGCTCGCCGGCCGGGCCGGCCGGCTGAAGATCGTCACGGGGCGCACCTTCCCGAAACGCGTCGGACTGGACTTCGCGGGCGAGGTCGCGGGGACGGGTTCGGGGGTGCGGGGACTCGGCGAAGGCGAGCGGGTGTGGGGGCTGCTGCCGCGCGGCCGCTTCGGCAGCGCCGCCGAGTACGTGGCCGTCCGGCCCGGGCGCCCCCCCCCCCCCCCCGCCGGGCTCAGCGACCCGCAAGCGGCCTCGCTCCTCGCGGGCGGTACGACGGCGATCACAGGACTGGTGGACAAGGCCCGGCTGCGGGCGGGCGAGCGCCTGCTCGTGCGGGGCGCCGCGGGCGGTGTCGGCAGTGTCGCCGTCCAGCTCGGAGCGGCCCTCGGCGCCCACGTCACCGCCCTCGCGGGCCCGCGGAACCTCGGCTTCGTCAGGGACCTCGGTGCCCACGAGGCCCTCAGCTACACCACGACCGGCCCCTCCGACCTGGGCACCTTCGACGTCGTCTTCGACACGGCGGGCACCGAGCACCGCGCCTACCGGTCCCTGCTGGCGCCCGGCGGACGCATGATCGCCATCGCCTTCGACCTGAAGCACCCGCTGCCCAGCCTGGCGTACGTCGTGGGGTCCACCGCCTTCGGACCGCGCCGGGTGCGCTTCTTCAGCGGCAACCCCCGCCACGACCTCCTCGCCCGGCTGGCCGGGTACGTCGACGACGGTTCGCTCCGCGAGATCGTGGACACCGTCCACCCCCTCGCCGACATCGCCGCCGCCCACCGGGCCCTGGAGGCGGGCGGCGTACGCGGGAAGCACGTCGTGGCCATCGACTGACGCGGTACGGCCATCGACTGACTCAGCACGACGCGCCGGCAACGCCGCCCTCTACGCGAGGCGCGTACGGCGCGCCCGGGCCACTCGCCGCTACGTGAGTCGCCTACGGCGCGCCCCGCCCACCCGCCTCTACGCGAGGCGCGCGCGGGTCGCGGCCAGCAGCCGGACGACCGACTCGTCGGCCACCGACGCGACCTCGTCGTAGCCGAACCAGCGCAGGTCGAGCGACTCGTCGCTGATCGCCGCCACCGCGCGCGCGGGCGCGAGCGCCGCGTACTGGACATCGAGGTGACGGTTGCAGGGCGGCGGGATCGGGTGGCGGTCCAGCCGCACCGGCCCGCCGTCGAGGAGTGTCAGGCCGGTGATCCCGGACTCCTCCGTCGCCTCGCGCAGCGCCGCCTCCGCCAGCGACACGTCGTCCGGCTCGCAGTGCCCGCCCATCTGGAGCCACATGTTCAGCTTCCGGTGCAGGGTCAGCAGCACCCGCCCGGCCACCGGGTCGACGACGAGCGCGCTCGCCGTCAGATGGCCGGCCTCACAGGCCTTCCACATCCCGTCGTCCGGGTGGAGGGACAGATGGTCCAGATAGTCCCGGCACAGCGCCTTCTGCTCGTCCGGTTCCGCTCCGGCCGGGCCTCCGGCCGTGTCAACAACGCCCTCGGGGCCGTCCCCGTACCGCTTGAGTACGAGAACGGCGTCGTCGTACAGGCTCACTTGTCGGTGTCGTCCTTGCCGGTGTCGTTCCCGTCGTTGTCGTTGCCGCTGCCGTCGCCGTGGGCCTCGTCCTCGCGCCCCTCGGCTCCCGTGCCCTTGGTCAGGTCGGTGCTGCCGGCGTCCTTCGGGCTGCCGCCGCCCGCCGCCTCGCCGAGCATCTTGTCCAGTTCGGAGAAGTCGATCTGCTCCCGGTGGACGAAACCGTCCGGGTCGTCCAGGTCGGATGCCGTCGGCAGCATGTCCGGGTGCTCCCACAGGGCGTCCCGCCCGTCCATACCGCGCGCGTCCGTCAGCGAGGCCCACAGCCGGGAGGCGTCCCGCAGCCTGCGGGGACGCAGCTGGAGTCCGATGAGTGTCGCGAACGTCTGCTCGGCAGGACCGCCGGACGCGCGCCGCCTGCGCAGCGTCTCGCGCAGCGCGTCCGCGCCCGTGAGCCTGCTCTTCGCGGCCTCGTGGACGACCGCGTCCACCCAGCCCTCGACCAGCGCGAGCGCCGTCTCCAGGCGGGCCAGCGCGGCCTTCTGCTCCGGCGTGTCCTCCGGCTGGAACATGCCCTGCTGGAGCGCCTCCTGGAGCTCCTCGGGCCGCGACGGGTCGAACTGGCCGACCACGTCCTCCAGCTTCGATGTGTCGACCTTGATGCCGCGCGCGTAGCCCTCGACGGCCCCGAAGATGTGCGACCGCAGCCACGGCACGTGCGTGAACAGCCGCTGGTGCGCCGCCTCGCGCAGCGCCAGGTACAGCCGGACCTCGTCCTGCGGCAGCCCCAGGTCCCTGCCGAACGCCTCGATGTTCAGCGGCAGCAGCGCCGCCTTGCCCGCCGGGCCGAGCGGAAGGCCGATGTCGGTCGAGCCGACGACCTCGCCGGCCAGCACTCCGACGGCCTGGCCCAGCTGCTGGCCGAACATCGCACCGCCCATGGAGCGCATCACGCCGATCAGCGGGCCCGCCACGTTCTGCATCTCGGGGGGCAGGACGTCGCCCATCGCCGCGCCGACCCGCTCGGCGACCGGGTCGACCAGCTGCTGCCACGCCGGGAGCGTCGCCTCGACCCACTCGGCGCGGCTCCAGGCCACCGCCGTGTTGGCGCCCGAGGGCAGCGACGTCGCCCCGTCGAGCCAGAGGTCGGCGAGGCGCACCGCCTCACCCACGGCCCCGCGGTCCGCGGCGGTCACGCTCGCGTCCTTCGTCCCGTCCTGGGTGCCCTGGGCAACGGTCTGCCGGGCGATCTGCTTCGCCATGTCCCAGTTGACCGGGCCGCCCTCGAAGCTCAGCATCTGGCCGAGCTGCTGGAACGCCTGGCCCAGGTCGTTCGGGTTCAGGGAGCCGAACATCGCCGCGAACGGGTTGTCCCCGCCGCCGCTCCCGCCCGGCAGTCCGAAACCACCGAACCCGAAGGGGTTGCCCGGTCCGCCCTGGCCGCCAGAACCCTGACCGCCTTCGGCAGAATCCTTCTTCTTGCCGTCGCCGTCCTCCGGCTCCTCCGGCGGAAGGCCGAATCCGAATGGGGTGTCACTCACGGGTTTCCTCGGCTCGTAAGGCCACCGGCTCCTGCCGATGGCGGCTGCCCTGCACCATCCAGCCTATGCTTCACCGCGCTCACGGGGCACGTGGTCAGGATCGCCTTCCCCCGACAGCACATTCGATGCACTCCCACGCGGCGCTTCGCGCCCCCACGCCCGGAACACACGGCGCCGCGTCGCGCCCCGGCCGGAATACATCCGGACGGTCGGAATACATCCGGGCGGAGGCGGAATACGTCCGGAATCGACACCCGGACGGCTTCCGGGCCGAACGCACACCTCCTGGCGGTCTGCGGCAGGATGAACGTCACCTGGTACGCACGCGTCATTCACGTACGTACTGAAGACAACCGCTGGAGACGCCCGGTGAGTTCCCCAGAACCACAGGTTCGCGCTACGCGAAACCACGCAACCGCGAGCAGGTCCCGCGGCCCCGTCGTCGCCGTCACCGGCGCCGCCACCGGGGTCGGTGACCTGCTGACCCGCAAGCTCGCGGCGTCGGACGAGATCAAGCAGGTCATCGCGATCGACGAGCGCAGAGGCGGCGTCCAGGACGCCACCTGGCACATCCTCGACGTCCGGGACCCGGCCATCGCCGAGCGGCTGCGCGGGGCGGACGTCGTGGTGCACCTCGCCCTCGACCTGGATCTGGAGGGCGACCCCGCCGCGCGCACCGCGTACAACGTGCGCGGCACGCAGACCGTGCTCACCGCCGCCGCGGCCGCGGGCGTGCACCGCGTCGTGCTGTGCACGTCCGCCATGGTCTACGGCGCACTGCCGGACAACGACGTCCCGCTGTCCGAGGACGCGGAGCTGCGGGCGACCGCGGAGGCCACCGGTGTCGGCGACCTGCTGGAGATCGAACGACTGGGCCGCCGCGCGCCGCGCGCGCACCCGGGTCTCGACGTCACCGTCGTGCGGCCCGCGGTCCTGGTCGGCGGCACCGACACGGCGCTGACCCGGTACTTCGAGTCGCCGCGCCTCCTCGTCGTCGCGGGGTCCCGCCCGACATGGCAGTTCTGTCACGTCGAGGACCTGGTCAGCGCCCTGGAGTACGCGGCGCTCGGCCGGGTCGAGGGCGAGTTCGCGGTCGGCTGCGACGGCTGGCTCGAACAGGAGCAGGTCGAGGAGCTCAGCGGCATCCGCCGCATGGAGCTGCCCTCGACCGTCGCCCTCGGCGCGGCGGCCAGGCTGCACCGCATCGGCCTCACCCCGTCCCCGGCCGGGGACCTCGCGTACACGATGTACCCGTGGGTGGTGAGCGTGAGCGCCCTGCACGACGCGGGCTGGCGGCCCGGGTGGACCAACGAGCAGGTGCTCGGCGCGCTGCTCGAAGAGGTCGAGGGCCGGCACACCGTGGCAGGCCGCAGGCTCGGCCGCAAGGACGCCACGGCCGCGGGCGCCGCGGGCGCGACGGTGGCCCTGCTCGGCACGGCCGCCGTCGTCCGCAGGGTCCGCAAGGCGCGGCGCAGGCTGTAGGCCGCCGCCCGCCCCGTGACGCGGCACGGGCGGTACGGCACGATGGACGGTATGGCAACCACACAGGACCGTACGGACCACAGGGGCGAGGGGCCGGGGGACGATCCGGTCCGGCTGCTGGCGATCCGGGACACCCCGCTGAGCCTCGACGAGGTGTTCGCCGCGGTGGGGGACCACGCGGCGGGCGGGACGGCCCTCTTCGTCGGCACGGTGCGCGACCACGACGGCGGCGCCGACGTCGACGCCCTCGGCTACTCGTGCCACCCCACGGCCGAGGCGGAACTGCGCCGCGTCGCGGAGAAGGTGGCCGCGGACTTCCCGGTACGGGGTCTCGCGGCGGTCCACCGGGTGGGGGAGCTGGGCATCGGCGATCTCGCGGTGATCGTCGCGGTGTCCTGCCCGCACCGCGCGGAGGCGTTCGCGGCGTGCCGCAGGTTCATCGACGCGCTCAAGCACGAGGTCCCCATCTGGAAACACCAGAACTTCAGCGACGGCACAGAAGAGTGGGTGGGGGCGTAGCCCCTTCCGCCAGGGGTGGTGGTCGGGCGACGGGCGGGAG
>NZ_JAIUKE010000383.1 GCF_020176795.1 Streptomyces sp. 8L | reverse complement strand
AATAAGACACCGGCCCGGGGCCCCGCGCCCGGCCGGCGGGCCGCCCCGCGGCGCCGCGCTCCTGCGGAGGTTCGAGCAGCTCAGGCGTGCCTGGGACCGGCCGCTCACCGCGTACTACCTGATCATCGGCAGCGCGCTGCTGATCATCGTGCTCGGCCTCGTCATGGTCTATTCGGCGTCCATGATCAAGGCGCTGGAGCTGTCGCTGCCTGCCTCGTACTTCTTCCGCAAGCAGTTCCTCGCGGCGGTGATCGGCGGCGTCCTGCTGCTGATCGCCACCCGCATGCCGGTCAAACTGCACCGCGCGCTCGCGTACCCGCTGCTCCTCGTGACCGTGTTCCTGATGGCGCTCGTACAGGTGCCGGGGATAGGGCAGTCGGTCAACGGCAACCAGAACTGGATCGGCTTCGGCTCCTTCCAGCTCCAGCCCAGCGAGTTCGGCAAGCTCGCCCTCGTCCTGTGGGGTGCCGACCTGCTCGCGCGCAAGCAGGAGAAGCGCCTGCTCAACCAGTGGAAGCATCTGCTGGTGCCGCTCGTGCCCTGCACCTTCTTCCTGCTCGGCCTGATCATGATCGGCGGCGACCTGGGCACCGCGATCATCCTCACGGCGATCCTCTTCGGCCTGCTCTGGCTCGCGGGCGCCCCCACCCGGCTGTTCGCCGGGGTCCTCGGCGTCGCCCTCGCCATCGGCGGCATGCTCGTCAAGACCAGCCCCAACCGCATGGGCCGCCTCAGCTGCGTCGGCGCGAACATGCCGGGCCCGCAGGACCAGTGCTGGCAGGCGGTGCACGGGCTGTACGCGCTCGCGGGGGGCGGGTGGTTCGGCTCGGGGCTCGGCGCGAGCGTGGAGAAATGGGGCCAGCTTCCCGAACCGCACACCGACTTCATTTTCGCCATCACCGGGGAGGAACTGGGTCTGGCAGGGACGCTGTCGGTCCTCGCTCTCTTCGCGGCTCTAGGCTATGCGGGTATCCGCGTGGCCGGACGCACGGAGGACCCCTTCGTGAGGTACGCCGCGGGTGGCGTGACCACCTGGATCACGGCCCAGGCCGTGGTCAACATCGGTGCCGTGCTCGGCCTGCTGCCGATCGCGGGCGTCCCGCTCCCGCTGTTCTCCTACGGGGGGTCCGCCCTGCTGCCGACGATGTTCGCCGTCGGGCTGCTGATCGCCTTCGCGCGACAGGAGCCCGCGGCGAAGGCGGCGCTCGCCATGCGGGGGCCCGTCCTCGGCAGGAAGCCGGGCGGGCTGAGATGGATGACGATGAGACGGCGCGTCAAGCAACGGCCGTCCGGAGAGCGGTGAATTTCGGTGCATGTCGTACTCGCAGGTGGCGGGACCGCCGGCCATATCGAGCCCGCGCTCGCCCTCGCGGACGCCCTGCGCAGGGCCGATCCCACCACCGGGATCACCGCGCTCGGCACGGAGCGCGGCCTGGAGACCAGGCTCGTGCCCGAGCGGGGTTACGAACTCGCGCTCATCCCCGCCGTGCCGCTGCCCCGCAAGCCCACGCCCGAACTGATCACCGTGCCCGGGCGGCTGCGCGGCACCATCAAGGCCGCCGAGCAGATCATGGAACGGACCAAGGCAGACTGCGTCGTGGGCTTCGGCGGCTATGTGGCGCTGCCCGGCTACCTCGCGGCCAAGCGGCTCGGCGTCCCGATCGTCATCCACGAGGCGAACGCCAGGCCGGGCCTCGCCAACAAGATCGGGTCGCGCTACGCCGCGGCCGTCGCCGTCTCCACCCCGGACAGCAAGCTGCGGGGCGCGCGCTACATCGGCATCCCGCTGCGCCGTACCATCGCGATGCTCGACCGCGCGCGGGTGCGGCCCGAGGCGCGGGCCGCGTTCGGCCTCGACCCCAACCTGCCGACGCTGCTGGTCTCCGGCGGCTCGCAGGGCGCGCGCAGACTCAACGAGGTCGTCCAGCAGGCCGCTCCTGTGCTCCAGCGCTCCGGCATCCAGATCCTCCACGCGGTCGGCCCCAAGAATGAAATGCCGCATGTGGGCAACATGCCGGGAATGCCGCCCTATATCCCGGTACCGTACGTGAACCGGATGGACCTCGCGTATGCCGCGGCCGACATGATGCTCTGCCGCGCGGGCGCGATGACCGTCGCGGAGCTCTCCGCCGTCGGGCTGCCCGCCGCCTACGTACCGCTGCCGATCGGCAACGGTGAACAGCGGCTCAACGCCCAGCCGGTGGTGAACGCGGGCGGCGGGCTCCTCGTCGACGACGCGGAACTGACCCCGCAGTGGGTGCAGGGCAACGTCCTCCCGGTACTGGCCGACCCGCACCGGCTCTACGAGATGTCCCGCGCGGCCTCGGAGTTCGGCCGCAGGGACGCCGACGACCTGCTCGTCGGCATGGTGTACGAGGCGATCGCCGCGCGCCGCCAGGCGTGAGGCGGGCCCCAGCGGGGCCCAACCGAGCGAGAGGCAGGGGCACATGGCCGGACCGACCACAGCCGAGCGCGACGCGCGGCACCCGCGGTCGGAGCCCGGCCGCCCCGGCCCGGGCGACGAGGGCGGGGGCCGGCGCCGCACGCGACGCAGGCTGATCGTCGTACTGGCCGCGGTGGCCGTCCTGTTCGGTCTCGTCCTCTGGCTGCTCTACGGCTCCTCCTGGCTGAAGCTCACCGGGGTCAAGGTCACGGGCACCGGAGTCCTGACCCCCCGCCAGGTGACGGACGCCGCCCGGGTGCCGCTGGGGTCGCCCCTGATCTCGCTGGACACCGGCGCGGTCGAGTCCCGCGTCGAACGGGCGCTTCCCCGCGTCGATTCGGTGGACGTGACGCGGTCGTGGCCGCATACGGCCGAACTGAAAGTGACCGAACGAAAGCCCGTACTCGTCATGGAGAAGGGCGCCGAGTTCACCGAAGTCGACGCCAAGGGTGTGCGTTTCGACACGGTCGGGAAAGCGCCCGCAGGTGTTCCGCTGCTGGAATTGGCGATCGATCCGAAGGCGGCCTCGCCGCGTTTCCCCACCGCCAGGCTGCTGCGCGAGGCGGCCGCCGTGCGGGCCTCGCTGCCGCCCGAAGTGACGCGTGCCACCCGGTCCCTTGAAGTGCGATCGTACGATTCTGTATCCCTGAAGCTGTCCGGCGGTCGTACGGTGATGTGGGGAAGCGGCGAGGACGGCGCCGCGAAGGCACGTGCGCTCTCCGCTCTCCTCAAAGCCGTTCCGAAGGCGGACCATTTCGACGTGAGTGCGCCCAGTGCACCCGCGGCGTCGGTGAGTTGACGGACGTTTCCGCTGGCAGGACCCCTGGTTGGCCAGCGCTATGGGTGATCACATAGGGTGAAAAGAAACACGGGAGGTTCGGCGTGTTCATTGAACGTCCGCCACTTGTCGCCTTAGTGTCCTGTTCGGAAGAGTCCAAAGAAGCCCAAGAACGGACACACTACTAACCCTAAACTTCAACGTTAGGGTTTGGGTCGGCGATTCGGACCGTCCCATCGGCATCAGTCGTCGCGCAGTGGATTGGTCCGCGCGACGGCACGTAACCCGAGGCGAGAGGCCTTCGACGTGGCAGCACCGCAGAACTACCTCGCAGTCATCAAGGTCATCGGTGTCGGCGGCGGTGGTGTCAATGCCATCAACCGAATGATCGAGGTCGGTCTCAAGGGTGTCGAGTTCATCGCGATCAACACGGACGCGCAAGCCCTGTTGATGAGCGACGCCGACGTCAAGCTCGACGTCGGCCGCGAACTGACCCGGGGCCTCGGCGCCGGCGCCAACCCGGCGGTCGGCCGCAAGGCGGCGGAGGACCACCGGGAGGAGATCGAGGAGGTCCTCAAGGGGGCCGACATGGTCTTCGTCACGGCCGGCGAAGGTGGTGGCACCGGCACCGGCGGCGCGCCCGTCGTCGCCAACATCGCCCGCTCGCTGGGCGCCCTCACGATCGGCGTGGTCACCCGGCCGTTCACCTTCGAGGGGCGCCGCCGGGCCAACCAGGCGGAGGACGGCATCGCCGAACTCCGCGAAGAGGTCGACACCCTCATCGTCATCCCCAACGACCGGCTGCTGTCGATCTCGGACCGCCAGGTGAGCGTGCTCGACGCGTTCAAGTCCGCGGACCAGGTCCTGCTGTCCGGTGTCCAGGGCATCACCGACCTCATCACCACGCCCGGCCTGATCAACCTGGACTTCGCGGACGTCAAGTCCGTGATGTCCGAGGCGGGCTCGGCCCTGATGGGGATCGGCTCGGCGCGCGGCGACGACCGCGCCGTGGCCGCCGCCGAGATGGCCATCTCCTCGCCGCTGCTGGAAGCGTCCATCGACGGCGCCCGCGGCGTCCTGCTGTCCATCTCGGGCGGCAGCGACCTCGGCCTGTTCGAGATCAACGAGGCGGCCCAGCTGGTCAGCGAGGCCGCCCACCCCGAGGCGAACATCATCTTCGGCGCGGTCATCGACGACGCGCTCGGCGACGAGGTCAGGGTCACCGTGATCGCGGCCGGTTTCGACGGCGGTCAGCCGCCGACCCGGCGCGAGACGGTGCTCGGCTCGACCTCCGGCAAGCGCGACGAGCCGTCCGGAAGCCGGCCGCTGGACAGCGGGCGCCCGACCTCCGGCGGACTCGGCACCGTCCCGAGCCCGGACGAGGGCCCCAAGTCCGGTATGGAGCCCGCGGCCCCGGTCGCCGAGAAGCCGCTCCCGCCGGTCTCCACCCCGCACGTTCCGCCGACCCGTCCGCCGTACCAGGACAGCCAGGCCGAGGAACTGGACGTCCCGGACTTCCTGAAGTGATACGGGAATCCCTCGCGACCACGGGCGGCGCCCACTTCGCCTTCACCGACCGGTGGGGCGGGGTGAGCGCCGCTCCGTACGAGGAGCTCAACCTCGGCGGCGCGGTGGGCGACGACCCCGCCGCGGTCCTCGCCAACCGGAAACGCGCCGCCGCCTCGCTGGGCCTCGATTCGGCCCGGGTGGTCTGGATGAACCAGGTGCACGGAGCCGATGTCGCCGCCGTGACCGGCCCCTGGGAAGCGGACGTTGACATTCCGTCGGTGGACGCGCTGGTCACCCGCGAACGCGGCCTCGCGCTCGCGGTCCTGACCGCGGACTGCGTGCCCGTCCTGCTGGCCGATCCCGTCGCCGGGGTCGCCGCCGCGGCGCACGCGGGACGCCCCGGCCTCGTCGCCGGGGTCGTGCCCGCGGCGGTGGCCGCCATGGTGGAGCACGGCGCCGAACCCGCCCGGATCACCGCGTACACGGGACCGGCCGTCTGCGGGCGCTGCTACGAGGTGCCGGAGGCCATGCGCGCCGAGGTCGCAGCCGCCGTGCCCGAGGCGTACGCGGAGACGAGCTGGGGCACGCCGTCCGTGGACGTCACCGCTGGCGTGCACGCCCAACTCGCCCGGCTCGGCGTGCGCGACCCGCGGCGTTCGCCGGTCTGCACGCTCGAATCGGCGGACCACTACTCGTACCGCCGCGACCGCACCACGGGCCGGCTCGCCGGCTATGTCTGGCTGGGTTGAGGACATGACCGACCGCAAGGCCGAACTGGCCCGCAATCTCGCGGTGGTTCAGGACCGCATCCGCGCCGCGTGCGCCGCGGCGGACCGGGACCCGGACGAGGTGACCCTGATCGTGGTCACCAAGACCCATCCCGCGGAAGACGTCCGCGCGTTGTACGAGCTCGGGGTGCGCCAAGTGGCGGAGAATCGCGACCAGGACGCGGCACCCAAGGCCGCGGCCTGCGCGGATCTGTCGCTGAACTGGCACTTCGTGGGACAGTTGCAGACGAACAAGGCGAGATCCGTGCTGGGTTACGCCGACGAGGTCCAGTCGGTCGACCGGCCGAGGCTCGTGTCCGCGCTGTCCGCGGCCGCGGTCCGCCGGGAGCGCGAGGTCGGCTGTCTGATCCAGGTCGCGCTGGACGCGGAGTCCGGCGCGCGCGGAGCGAGGGGCGGTGTCGCGCCGGACGGGGTCGAGGAGTTGGCCGCGGCGGTGGCCGGGGCAGAAGGACTGCGGCTCGACGGAGTGATGACCGTCGCCCCGCTGGCCGGACCGTACGCGGGACGGCAACGCGCGGCGTTCGAGCGGCTGGTGGAAATCTCGTCCCGCCTGCGCGCGGACCATCCGGCTGCGAACATGGTGTCGGCGGGGATGAGCTCGGACCTCGAAGAGGCCGTACAGGCGGGTGCGACACATGTACGCGTCGGTACGGCGGTCCTCGGAGTCCGACCCCGGCTCGGGTAACGTCGCGAAGCAAGTCGGACCAGAGTAGAAAATATGGTCATTTCCGCCGCAAGGCGGGCAGGCCGAGTGGATCGCGGACACTTGGTGACGAGGAGATCCGATCCACCACAGAGCGGAGGAACCGGAGCATGGCCGGCGCGATGCGCAAGATGGCGGTGTACCTCGGCCTCGTGGAGGACGATGGGTACGACGGAAGGGGCTTCGACCCCGACGACGACTTCGAACCCGAACCGGAGCCCGAACGGGAGCACCGGCGCCAGCCCGTGCACCAGTTGGAGCGCGAGGAACCCGTGCGGGTGCCGGGGCCGCCCCCGCAGCGTGAACGGGAGCGCGAGCCGGTGTCGGTTGCGGCGGAAAGCGGACGACCCGCGCGAATCGCCCCCGTGGCATCCATCACACCTGAACGTCCGAGTCTGGAGAAGAACGCACCGGTGATCATGCCCAAGGTCGTGTCGGAGCGGGAGCCTTACCGCATCACCACGCTGCACCCGCGGACCTACAACGAGGCCCGTACCATCGGGGAACACTTCCGCGAAGGTACCCCCGTGATCATGAACTTGACCGAGATGGACGACACCGACGCGAAGCGACTTGTCGACTTTGCGGCAGGACTGGTCTTCGGTCTGCATGGCAGCATTGAACGCGTGACCCAGAAGGTGTTCCTGCTGTCTCCTGCTAACGTCGATGTCACGGCGGAGGACAAGGCCCGCATCGCAGAGGGCGGATTCTTCAACCAGAGCTGAGAACACGGCACCGGGAACGACACCGGCCCCGGGCCGGACCGAGTGAGTCAGGGGAGAGGGAAGCGCGGATGGGCGTGGCGCTGCAGGTGATCTACATCGCTCTGATGTGCTTCCTCATCGTGCTGATCTTCCGGTTGGTCATGGACTACGTCTTCCAGTTCGCACGTTCATGGCAACCCGGGAAGGCGATGGTGGTCGTTCTTGAGGCCACCTACACTGTCACCGATCCACCGCTCAAGCTTCTGCGGCGGGTCATCCCGCCGCTACGTCTCGGGGGCGTGGCACTCGACCTGTCCTTCTTCGTTCTGATGATCATCGTTTACATTCTGATTTCCGTCGTAGGCGGGTTCGCGGGATGAGTGTGGACGATACGGTCTTGCCGACTGCCGACGACTACGTAGAGGTGAAGAAGAGATGCCGTTGACCCCCGAGGACGTGCGGAACAAGCAGTTCACGACCGTCCGCCTCCGAGAAGGCTATGACGAGGACGAGGTCGATGCCTTTCTCGACGAGGTCGAGGCCGAACTGACTCGCCTGCTCCGCGAGAACGAGGACCTGCGCGCCAAACTGGCCGCCGCCACGCGTGCGGCCGCGCAGAACCAGCAGCAGCAGAGCATGCGCAAGGCTCCCGAACCGCAGGACCGGCAGGGGCCCAACGGCCCGCAGGGCCAAGGCGGTCCCGGGGGTCCCGTCCCCGCCGCCATATCCGGACCCCCGCAGCAGCAGCAGCCCCCGCAGATGGGACCGCCGCAGCTGCCCGCGGGTCCGAGCGCGCACGGCCCCCAGGGTCCCCAGGGCCCCGGCGGTCCGCAGGGCCACGGCCCCCAGGGCCAGCACGGCCCCGGCCCGATGCAGGGTGGCCCCGGCATGCAGGGAGGCCCCATGCAGGGCGGCCCCGGTATGCAGGGTGGTCCCATGCAGGGCGGTCCCGGTATGCAGGGAGGCCCGATGCAGGGCGGTCCCGGTATGCAGGGCGGCCCCGGGCAGCAGATGCAGCAGCACATGGGCGGCCCCGGTCCGATGGGCGGCCCCATGGGCGGACCCGGCGGACCGATGGGCGGTCCCGGCCCGATGGGTCACGCGCCGCAGCTCGGCCAGCCCGGCGGCCCCGGCGGCGACAGTGCCGCCCGTGTCCTCTCCCTCGCCCAGCAGACCGCCGACCAGGCGATCGCCGAGGCCAGGTCCGAGGCCAACAAGATCGTCGGTGAGGCCCGCAGCCGCGCCGAGGGTCTGGAGCGGGACGCCCGAGCCAAGGCGGACGCGCTGGAGCGGGACGCGCAGGAGAAGCACCGCGTCGCGATGGGCTCCCTGGAGTCCGCGCGCGCCACGCTGGAGCGCAAGGTCGAAGACCTGCGCGGCTTCGAGCGCGAGTACCGCACGCGTCTGAAGTCCTACCTGGAGAGCCAGCTGCGTCAGCTGGAGACCCAGGCGGACGACTCGCTCGCGCCGCCGAGGACGCCTTCGTCCGCGCCGTCGCTGCCGCCGTCGCCCTCCATGGCGTCGGCCGGCGCGGGGTCGCTCGGGCACACCATGGGCGGCGCGCCGTCCATGGGAGGCCACGGCGGACCCTCGTCGGGACCGTCGTACGGCGGCCAGCAGCAGATGTCGCCCGCGATGACGCAGCCGATGGCACCGGTCAGGCCGCAGGCGCCGCAGCCGATGCAGCAGGCTCCGTCGCCGATGCGCGGCTTCCTCATCGACGAGGACGACAACTGAGGCCGGAGCGCGCTTCAGGCGCGTGAACCACGACTGTTCGGCCGTCGGCAGGCCGCACAAAAGGGGGCGGGGGGGCCGGGGGGGCCGCCCCCCCCCCCCCCCGGGGGGGGGGGGGGGCCCCCCCCCCCCCCCCCCGGGGGGGGGGGGCCGGCGGGGCGCCCCCCCCCCCGGGGGGGGGCCGGGGCCCCCCCCCGGCCGCGCGTTACGCCTTGCGCAGGTGGAACGTCAGGCGCAGCCCCTCGTCCGTGAAGGCCTCGCCGTAGCCCGCGTCCGGCTCTCCCTCCGCGAACTCAGGTGCGAGCACCTCGTCGGAGATCAGACCCGCGTGCCGCGTCAGCGCCTCGGCGACCTCGTCCGACTCCGACCGCCAGCGCAGCGCGATCCGGTCCGCGACATCGAGGCCGCTGTTCTTGCGCGCCTCCTGGATCAGCCGGATCGCGTCGCGGGCCAGGCCCGCGAGCCGCAACTCCGGGGTGATCTCCAGGTCGAGGGCGACCGTCGCGCCCGCGTCGGACGCCACCGACCAGCCCTCGCGCGGGGTCTCCGTGATGATCACCTCGTCGGGGGCGAGGCTCACGGACTCACCGTCGACGTCGACCGCCGCGGTGCCCTCGCGCAGTGCGCGCGACAGCGAAGCCGCGTCCGCCGCCGCGACGGCCTTCGCCACGTCCTGGACCCGCTTGCCGAACCGCTTGCCGAGCGCCCGGAAGTTCGCCTTCGCCGTCGTGTCCACCAGCGAGCCGCCCACCTCGGACAGCGTCGCGAGCGACGACACGTTCAACTCGTCGGTGATCTGCTCCCGCAGGCCCGCGGGCAGCGACTCGAAGCCGGACGCCGCGATCAGAGCCCGGGACAGTGGCTGCCGCGTCTTCACGCCCGACTCGGCGCGCGTCGCCCGGCCGAGCTCCACCAGCCGCCGCACCAGCGCCATCTGGCTTGACAGCTCCGGGTCGATCGCCGACAGGTCGGCCTCGGGCCAGGCCGCCAGGTGCACCGACTCCAGCGCGTCCGGCGTCACCGGGACGATCATGTCCTGCCACACCCGTTCGGTGATGAACGGCGTCAGCGGCGCCATCAGCCGGGTCACCGTCTCCAGCACCTCGTGCAGCGTGCGCAGCGCCGCCTTGTCGGCCGCCCAGAAGCGGCGGCGCGAACGGCGCACGTACCAGTTGGACAGGTCGTCCACGAACGCGGACAGCAGCTTGCCGGTGCGCTGGGTGTCGTACGCCTCCATCGCCCGCGTCGCCTGGTCGACCAGCGCCTGCGTCTCGCTCAGCAGCCAGCGGTCCAGCACCGGGCGGTCGGCAGGCGCCGGGTCGGCCGCGGACGGCGCCCAGCCCGCGGTGCGCGCGTACAGCACCTGGAAGGCCACGGTGTTCCAGTACGTCAGCAGCGTCTTGCGGACGACTTCCTGGATCGTGTTGTGGCCGACGCGCCGCGCCGCCCAGGGCGAACCGCCCGCCGCCATGAACCACCGGACCGCGTCCGCGCCGTGCTGGTCCATCAGCGGGATCGGCTCCAGGATGTTGCCCAGGTGCTTGGACATCTTCCTGCCGTCCTCGGCGAGGATGTGGCCGAGGCACACGACGTTCTCGTACGACGATTCGTCGAAGACGAGCGTGCCGATGGCCATCTGCGTGTAGAACCATCCGCGCGTCTGGTCGATCGCCTCGCTGATGAACTGCGCCGGGTAGCGCCGCTCGAACAGCTCCTTGTTCTTGTACGGGTAGCCGTACTGCGCGAACGGCATCGAACCCGAGTCGTACCAGGCGTCGATGACCTCGTCCACGCGCGTCGCCGTCTCGCCGCAGTGCGGGCACGGGAAGGTGACCTCGTCGATGAACGGGCGGTGCGGGTCGAGCTCCGACTGGTCCGTGCCGGTCAGTCCGGTCAGCTCCGCGCGGGAGCCGACGCAGGTCAGGTGGGACTCCTCGCCCGCGCACCGCCAGATCGGCAGCGGGGTGCCCCAGTAGCGCTTGCGGGACAGCGCCCAGTCGACGTTGTTGTTCAGCCAGTCCCCGTACCGGCCGTGCTTGACCGACTCGGGGAACCAGTTGGTCTTCTCGTTCTCCTCGAGGAGACGGTCCTTGACGGCCGTCGTACGGATGTACCAGGACGGCTGCGCGTAGTAGAGCAGCGCGGTGTGGCAGCGCCAGCAGTGCGGGTAGCTGTGCTCGTACGGGACGTGCCGGAACAGCACACCGCGCTCGCGCAGATCCTCGGTCAGCGCCTCGTCCGCCTTCTTGAAGAAGACGCCGCCGACCAGCGGCACGTCGTCCTCGAACGTGCCGTCCGGGCGGACCGGGTTCACCACCGGCAGGCCGTACGCGCGGCAGACCATGAGGTCCTCCTCGCCGAAGGCGGGGGACTGGTGGACGAGGCCCGTACCGTCCTCGGTCGTCACGTACTCGGCGTTGACGACGTAGTGCGCCTCGGTGCCCTCGGGGAAGGAGATCAGCTCGAAGGGGCGCTCGTAGGTCCAGCGCTCCATCTCCTTGCCGGTGAACGACTCCCCGGTGAGCTCCCATCCCCCGAGGCCCTCCGGGCCGGAGGGGGCCCCCAGGCCCAGGGCCTTCTCCACCAGCGGCTCGGCGACGACCAGCTGCTCCTGGCCGTCGGTCGCCACGACGTACCGCACGTCGGGATGCGCGGCGACCGCCGTGTTCGAGACCAGCGTCCACGGCGTGGTCGTCCACACCAGCATCGACGCGCGGCCCGCGAGCGGCCCCGACGTCAGCGGGAAGCGCACGTAGACGGACGGATCGACGATCGTCTCGTACCCCTGCGCCAGCTCGTGGTCGGACAGGCCCGTCTCGTCGCGGGGGCACCAGGGGGCGACACGGTGGTCCTGCACCAGCAGGCCCTTGTCGAAGATCTGCTTCAGGGACCACCAGACGGAGTCCACGTACTCGGGGCTCATCGTCCAGTACGCGTTGTCCGTGTCCAGCCAGTAGCCCATCCGGTTCGTGAGCTCGGTGAACGCGTCGGTGTGCCGGGCCACGGACGCGCGGCACCGGTCGTTGAACGCGGCGATGCCGTACGCCTCGATGTCCTTCTTGCCCTCGAAGCCCAGCTCCTTCTCGACGGCGAGCTCGACCGGCAGGCCGTGGCAGTCCCAGCCCGCCTTGCGGGGCACGTGGTAGCCGCGCATGGTGCGGAAGCGGGGGAAGACGTCCTTGAAGACGCGGGCCTCGATGTGGTGCGCGCCCGGCATGCCGTTGGCGGTGGGCGGACCCTCGTTGAACACCCACTCGGGACGGCCCTCGGTCCGCTCCATGGACTTGGCGAAGATCCTGGACTCGCGCCAGAAGTCGAGCACGGCGTGTTCGAGGGCGGGCAGGTCGACCTGGGCCGGTACCTGGCGGTACTGCGGCGAGGCCGGCGGGGTCACTGATGTCATCGGGCGCTTCCTCCGGCGGGACTGCGGCATCTCCGTCCGGAGGGACGAGAGCACGGGCTCCCGCGGTACCACCCTCCTTGGCACCGGGCGCACCGCACCCGGGGCCCCCTCATTGGGGTCGCGCTGCCGGGTCTAGTGGCCCGCCGGTCACGGCGGGTTTTCTTCCGGCGGCTCCGGGGTGATCCTTCGCACCGCGCCTGCCCCCGGGCTCGCACCGTCCCCGGGTCGCTCCTGGCCGCTCTCGGGCTACTCGTCCCCATCCACGCCTGTCGCTGTGGCCAGTGTACGGGCCCCGCGGACCGCGCCCCACCGGGTTCCGCCCGCGGCCGGCCGGACCGGGCGCGGAGCAGGGGTGCGCCGGGCGGGTGTGCGTGACCCGGATGGCCATACCCGGGGTCACGGGCTCCGGCGCGTCGCCGGTGGGCGCGGAAGCGCGGATTACCGGTCGGGCTGCTGGGCACAACGGATGCAGACGGACCGGCGGAGGGCGGGGGAGGGAACAAAAGG
>NZ_JAIUKE010000382.1 GCF_020176795.1 Streptomyces sp. 8L | reverse complement strand
CAACTCCAGCGGCAACGGCTTCGGACCAGGCATCGCCCCACCCTATAACCGCAAGCGAACTACCGACTCAGGACACTAGGAGATACCCCTGGGAGCGCAAGCGCCCCCGCGCCCAGCACCGTCTCGGCCAAGCAACTCGTCACCGAATACGCGGACGCCTGCGCACACCGTCCGCCCAAGGACGTCCTGGGGCATCTCGGCCGGATAGTACGCAAGCTGCTCGACGAGGGCATCGCGCCAGCTCACATCCGGGCAGGGCTCGATCTGCACCGCGCCAAGGGCCTGCACCCCAGCACCCTGCCGAGCTTCGTGAACGAAGCCATGAACGCGGCCCCCAAGGCGCCGGCTGTCCATAGGGCGTGGACAAACCCCTCCGATATCGAAGCCGCCTACGGAGGTGAGCTCTGAACGCCACCGCCACCCGCGAGCCCCACCGGGTCGGTCCACTCGCCGACCGGCTCAACGGCATCCTGGCCAGCCGCGGCATCGACCTGGCTACCGCCGCCGAGGAGGCGCATGGGGAACCCGTCACCGCGCTCGAACTCGCCGACGCGAGGATCCCCGCCCGTTACCGCCGGGCCTTGGCCGACCACCCGAAGGTGACCGCTTGGGCCGACCAGATCGCCCGTGCCGGGCGCCCCGGCCCCGGCGGGCCCGGCATCGCCAAAGGTCCGTCCCTACTGATCGCCGGCCCCACCGGGACCGGCAAGACGTACCAGGCGTACGGCGCCATCCGAGCTCTCCTCGCCCGAGGGGTCCGCCTGCGCTGGGAGGCGACGACCACCGCGGACCTCCACGCGCGCCTGCGTCCCCGTGTAGGCCACGACGCCGAACGCGACCTGCGGAGTTTGGCATGCTGCCCGCTGCTGCTCCTGGACGACCTCGGGGCGGCCAAAACCAGCGAGTGGACCGAGGAGCTGACGTACCGGCTCATCAACCACCGGTACGAGCACATGCTCCCCACCCTCATCACCACCAACCTCCCCACCGATCAGCTACGCAGCGCCCTCGGTGACCGCGTCGCCTCCCGCCTCGCCGAGATGACCGACCGAGTCGTCCTCGACGGCACCGATCGACGCCGCCGCACAGTGTCTGCCGCCTGACCGGCCGCCACCGGCGCTTCCGCCCTCGGCCCTGCCTCACCCGCCGCCTGCGCGCACGCCTGCTCTGCCCCGCCCGTCGCGAGTCATCGGAGCCGCGCTCAGCGTCCGCCGTTTCCGCACTCCGCTTCCGTTCCCTCTGCACCTTGGAGACCCACCCTGCCTGCTCGCACTCTCACGCCCCTGGCCACCCGGGACCGCGGCACCCGGCTCCTCCCGGACTGGGCCACATCCTCAGAGACCACCCTGGCGCTCCTCGCCCTGTTCGTGCTGCTCGCCCTGTTCGCCGGATGGCTCATCCACCGGCAGCGCCGGCAGCCGCCCAGCGCCAACCGCCGGCGGCGCAGAACCATCGCGGTGCCCGTAGCGGCCATGGCCGCGCTGGGTTGCACCGTCTACAGCGCGGACACCAGCTGGCGGTTCGCCGCCGACTACCTGGACATGGGCAGCACCGTCGAGCGCGCCTTCATGTTCGCCACCGCCGAGCTGGCCCTCTTCGCCACCGCGCTGATGGCCCGCCAGAACCTCGCCGGGCCCGCAAGAGCGCCCGGCCTGCCCGGCGCCCTCGTGTGGGTGATCACCACCGTGCAGATCATCCCCGCCTACGCCGAGTTCGGGCCCGTCGGCGGCACCGTGCGAGCCTTGATCGGACCGGTTATGGCCGCGATGCTGTGGCACCTGGCCATGGGCATCGAGCTGCGCCACCGCAGCCCCGACGCCACCTCACGCAGCCTGGCCGCCGTCCTCGTCCGCCAGGCGCGCGAACATCTGCTGGCCCGGCTCGGCATCGCGGACCAGGACGCCGACGCGGCCCGGCTCATCCGCGAGCGCGCGCTGAGTGATTCCGTCGCCCTGATACTCCGAGCCGAGGCGATGACCGACAAGCAACGCGGCAGAAGGAAGGGGCAACGCCTGGCCAACCGGCTGCACGAGGCCCTGGAGCAGGCCGATGTCGACGGCGATCCCCGGCAGGACGCACTACTGCTGCGCAAACTCGCCACGCGCAAGCAGGGCCTCGGCCTCGCATCCATCACGTTGCCGCCGCGCTGGCACGTCCCGGACTCGTACACCGCCCGTGAACCCGGGCGCAGTCGACCGCGATCGGCCGCCTCGAAGCCGACGCCACGGGCAGAGGACGCTGCCCGCCCGGAACCGGCCGGGCAGGTGGAGGACACCGCCCGCCCGCATCCGTCGGACCCGGATGACGGTGAGGAGCCCCCGGCTCCCCTGCCCGGGGCCGGGCAGTGCCCACGGGCAGACGTCGAAGACCTCCCACCGCTGGCAGACACCGGCTCGGGCAGCGCCACGGGCAGGCCCAGGCGGAAGCCGCCTGCCCGGAAGAGACACGCGGACCACAGGCGCCGCGTTTCCGACGCCGTCATCCTCGGCTTCACCCGCCGCACGTACGAGGAGAACGGAAGCGTCGGACGCGACCGGGTGGAGGACGCCCTGCGGACGGCCGGCTACACGGTCTCCAGCGACGTAGTCGGGCGGATCGTCCGTGATTTCAAGGCGCAGCTCACGGCCCCGGCCAGCGATTCGCCTCACTGACCCCTTCAACGCCAACGCGCATCCCCACGCCCCGAGACGAGAGACTCCATGAACGCCCCGAACCGCCAAGACCCCAGCTCGCCCGCAGGTTTCCTGGCCGCGACCTCTGCCCCAGGCGAAGCAAGTTGTCCCGGGAGCAATGCTCCCGGAGTTCCCGCCCCGGGGGTGGCGGGAACAGCCCGGCGCCAGGAGGCACCGGGCTGTCAGGCCGCGACCGCGGGCGGACCGCAGCCGGGAGGAGGACGGCAGACCGAGTCCCTCACGAAGAGACGCCAGCGAGCCCGTCAACCGAAATCCCACAAGCGCGTTCACCAGCCCAGCTGCCGTATGAACGACGCCGAGTACGAGCGCTTCACCGAAGCAGCCGCCCACTGTGAGATGTCCAACGCCGCCTTCCTCGCCTACTCCGTCGACAAGGCCGCCCGCGACTTGACCCGTACCGCCGCCGAGATCGCCACCGAACGGGAGGTCATCGAGGAACTGTTCGCCGCCCGCCGACACCTGGGCCGCATCCACGGCCTGTTCAACCAGGTCGCCAAGGCCATCAACTCCGGCGCCGACACACCCCAGCTCGACGCCGCCGCCCGCGCTGTCCGCAGCGCGCCCCGCCGTACGGAGGACGCGGCCGACGCCCTGCTCGCTTACCGAAACGGTGACGTCGCCACGTGATCCCCAGCCTCCACAAACGGGGCGGCAAGACGGTCGGCCTGATCCGCTACCTGTACGGCCCGGGCACCCACGAGGAGCACACCGACCCCCACCTCGTCGCCGCCTTCGACCCGCTCACCCCCGACCCCGGCCGCGACCCGAAGGCCACCTGCGGGCAGCTTCAGCGACTGCTCGACCAGCCCGTCAACGCCCTGCCCGTCGACAGGCGCCCGAAGAAGCACGTGTGGCACCTTTCCGTACGGGCCAGCCCGGAGGATCCGATCCTGCCCGACGAGGATTGGGCGGCCATTGCCCGCCGGATGCTCGCTACCACCGGTATCGCTCCCGACGGCGACGATGCCGCGTGCCGATGGGCCGCCGTCCGGCACGCCGATGACCACATCCACATCATCGCCACCCTGGTCCGCGACGACGGCCGCCGCCCCCGTCTGCACAACGAGGCCCGGCGCGCCCAGGACGAAGCCCGCCGCGTGGAAGCCGACTACGGTCTACGCCGAGTCGCACCCGGAGACGGCACCGCCGCCAAGCGCCCCACCAGCGCCGAACGCCGCAAAGCCGAACGGCAGGGCAGGGACCGCACGGCGCGCGAGGAACTTCGGAGAACCGTGCGGCACGCCGTGGCCGGCGCCACCAGCGAGGAGGAGTTCTTCGGCCGCCTGGCCGCCGCCGGCCTGCTGATCCGCAAACGTGTGGCACCCTCCGGCGACCTTCTCGGCTACAAGATCGCACTCACCGACGATCGCAATAAGGACGGCGACCCGGTTTTCTACTCCGGTTCCAAGCTCGCCCCCGACCTGTCCCTGCCGCGCATCCGCGAACGCTGGGCGCTTCCGGCAGAGGCCGCCGTCCCGGCCGACGGCTCCGAACTGGCCCAGCCCGTCATGCCGGACGTGACTGGTCCCGCGTTCGCTCGGCGCAGGGCCACCGCCGCCACCTGGGAGGCGCTGCTGATCATCGACCACGGCGACGACGGCTCGGCAGCCGCCCAGATCGCCGCAGCGGGCGAGGTCCTGGACGCCCTCGCCCAGACCTCTGCCGCCCACACCCGTGATCAACTCCGCGAGGCGGCCTCCGCGTTCGAGCGAGCCGGCCGCTCCCACATCAGGGCCGTACACGGGCGTGACCGCGCCCTGCGCCAGGCCGCCCGCGATCTTGTCCAGAGCGGGACCGCTCTGGGACGCGGCGAAGACGGTGCCACCACCGCCATGCTCATCGACATGGCTTTCTTCCTCGCCATCGCCGCAGCGAACTGGCACGCCAGGAAGCACCACAGCCATCAGGCCGACGCCGCCCAGCGAACCGCCGAACATCTGCGCGCCGCCTACCGGGCCGCCGCAACCCATCCCATGGCACTCCTCCGCCGGCGAGGCCAACACCTGGACGCGCGTCTTCGACAGGGGCACGCCGCACTTCTCCACCAGGTCTTGCCGGACCTGGCCCAACGAGTCCAGGCCGAACCCGCCTGGCCCGCCTTGGCGGCCACCCTCGACGACGTCCACAGAGCCGGCCACGACCCGGCTCCCCTGCTGACCGAAGCCGCCCGACGACGCGAACTCGACTCCGCCGCCTCCATCAGCGACGTGCTCGTCTGGCGGCTGCGACGCACCGCCCACCTGCCCGCCCTCGCCGAGGGCCTCCAGGACACAGGCTCCGGAGGCGGTCGGCACCCGCGTTCCCCGGCCGCCGGCATCCTGCGAGCGCCGCGCACCGCGAACGATGCCGGTCGTCGACGCTGACCGGATGACGACGGCACATAGCCGACGATCGAAGCCGGGCCCCCGCTGCGGGAGGCCCGGCCCCCACGGCTTGTACGGCTCTCAGCCTGCTGGGGCGCGCAGGAGCCGATCGCGCGTGCTTTCCGGCAACACCCGGCGCAGCACCGGTGCGCTGGAGCTGAGGGAGTCGGCGAAAGCGGCGACGAGGTCGGGCGGCACGCCGGCACCGAACGACGCCGCCCACAAGTAGCCCGCCCTGCGGGTCGGCTCAGCCCACGCCTGCCACCCGGCCAGGACCGCGTCGTCAGCCTCAGCCACCAGTGCCAGTGGGTCGGCGTCCTGAATGAGCGGCGGCATCGCACCGAGACGGATGTGTGAGGCGAAGGTCGGATCCACCGCCGCAGCGCCGGGCCCGTCGGCGTCTCGCAGCCAGCCGTTCGCCGCAACCGCGTCGAGGACCGCCTCGTGGCCACCGAGCGGCAGGACGGGCTCCTCGCGGGCGTCGAGCGCGGTGAGGAAGTCGGCGAGGACCTCGCCGGGGACATCACGGGTGAAGTAGGCCGACCACCGGGCGAGCGGGCTGCTCAGGTCCGAACGAGCGGACACCTGCCAGGCGATCGGCTGGTTCCCCAGGTGGAACGGCTCGTCCGGCAAAACCCATTGCGCCCACCTCAGGGCGTCGGGACTGACGTGCAGGACGGTGCTGCGCAGGACCTGACGGTCCTCCGGCGCCTCGTCCCGTTCCTGCCGCCCGCGAACGATCATGAGGCTCGTCCAGCCCAGGCCGGCGAGCGCATCAGCGACGGTGTCGTAGAGACGCCCGTCGTCACCGGCCAGGTGCCGAGGACCGACCCAGTACGCGGGTGGGATGTTGGCCGGAGTGGCTGGTCCGCACGGGGATTCGGGATGCAGGAGTGCCTCCAAGGGCTCGCGAGGGTTCTCATCGCCGCCGACGTTCTTGCGGCACTGGACAGGAAATCCGCGCTGGGTTTCGTGTCGGCCCGGGGCGGATGTCCGAGCTGGGTGTCCCCGCACCTACCTGCGTCATAGACGATGGCCGCCGTCAGGCTCTACCGCGAGCTTCCGCACACAGTCCGTGTCGTCCACAACCGGGGGAGAACGTGCGTCTCCAACTGATCTGTCACGAGGGCGACTCTGCCTCAGACCGCGCGGCCTCTCATGCCTCCGTAGAGCCGCGATGATGGTGGAGAATCCGGATGGGCTGCCGCAGTCGCGGAGATCTCCTATTTGACCTGGCGCTTTCGCGGGAAGATCGTCCACGTTGACATGCCATCGCGGTGTTGGCCAGTCATTCTCGGATCTGTGCTGTCTGCCTGCGGCGAACCCCGGTACGGAGCGGGAGGCAACCGGTCACGCCCCGGAAAACGATGTGCGCGCGGTGGCGACCGTGCTGATAGTTGCCTCATGGATGCGATCGAGGCCGCACACGCCGTCGTAAATGGACAACACCCGGACGCGCGTGCCGCGTTCCTGGGAGGCAGCGTCGTGACAGGCCGCCGCACGGCGACGTCAGACCTCGACATCGTGGTGCTGCTCCACGGCGCCCCGGCCCCGTACCGGGAAAGCCTCCAGCACGCAGAGTGGCCGGTGGAGGTGTTCGTACACACCGACGAGACATGGCACGCCTACGTCGAACGGGAGCTCCACAGGCGCCGGTCACCGCTGCTGTGGATGTGTGCCGATGGGTTGCTGCTCCTCGACACCGATGGGCTCGGAGCGCGTATCGCCGCAGAGGCTCGGAAGCTGACCACCGCGGGACCACCCCCGTTGTCGGCGGAAGAGATCGACGACCGGCGCTACGCGATCACCGACCTTTTGGACGATCTCGCGGGAAGCGACGACCGGAACGAGCGTCTGTTCATCGCCACCGAACTGGTCCGACGGACTGGTGAGCTGGCGCTGGCCATAGGCGGTTCTTGGGGTGGCGGTGGAAAGTGGCTAGCCCGGCGCCTTGGGACGACCGCACCGGGGCTCAGCACGCACCTCCGTCACGGGCTACAAGAGGTTCTGGGCGGGAGAGTGGAGCCTCTCGTGACCGTTGTGGACGAGGTGCTGGAGCAGGCCGGCGGCCGGTTGTGGGTCGGCTATAAGCGCGCCGGGACTCCGTGAACGATCTCGTATCGCGGACCGGCTCAGCGCCCATTTCGCTTCACTGACTCGGCCCGCGCCCGCTGACGTGTACCCGGTCGACAGCGAGCCTTGGGCCGCCGCCTTCCGGGCTGCTCTCAACGGGAGAGGGCTGCGTCGAGGTACACCTGCACAGGCCCGAACAGTCCAAACGGCACATAGCGAGAGACCGCACCATGCGCCACCCACGCAAGATCGGCCACCTCGTCGGGTGCTGCGATACGGGCAGTGCCACTCAGTACCTCGCAGGCGATGTAGGACATCTGCCGCCCCGTCTCCGGGTGAACCCGCTCACCGAGTCGCTCCACAGCCGCCACGGCCAAACCTGTCTCCTCCCGCGTCTCACGCACGGCGGCCTCTTCACAAGTCTCACCGGGTTCGACCTTGCCGGCAGGGAACTGCCAGGAGAGCGAACCCTCCCTGACACGACGACGCACCATCAGTACACGTCCCCCGTGAACGATGATGGCCGCCGCCACGCGCGGCTGCTTCTCCGCCATCTCCGGCAACGACCGTCCCTCCAGATCAGATCACTGGACGAAGAGCAACGCCCGAACCGCCTCGGCGCGCTCCCGACATCCGCTACCCGTACCTCGGCCAGTTCGCGGAAGATCTCCAGGGACCGCTGGCCCCACCGGTCGACCTTGTCCTTCGGCTCGACCAGGTACGGGCCCCACATCGCCCCGGCCGCAAGTGACGTGGCACCGGGCACCTGCCCAGCGATCACGCGCACCGAAGCCCCGGCCTCGGCGAGAACGACGGCCGTGGTGAGTCCGGACACCCCTGCCCCGACAACGACAACGCACTCCCGTGCGGTCATGATCTCGACTCCACTGGCCGGCTGATATCGATGGGGCACGTCAAGTAGGCGACCACCCTCATGAACCAGCAGCCTCCTGGCGCGAGCCCGGGTCCGCTCAGTCCCGGACAGATCGTCCGTACCTCCGTGCACCAGTGCCTTCACTTTGAGCTCGGGCAACGCAGGTATCCACGGAAACGTGGGCCCTCTCCATCACGTTGCCGCGTAGCTATCGTAGGGACCGCCCCTACATCACGGGAGGCAGCACGTATGCGTGGTCTCGGAGATCACCTGAGCATCGGCGAGCGGATCGCCTTCCACCGCAGACGCCGCGGGTACACGCAGCAGGTACTGGCCGGGCTGGTCGGCCGCAGCACGGACTGGTTGGTGAAAGCGGAGTCCGGTCGGCGCAAGCCGCCGCGCATCGACATGCTCGCCGAACTGGCCCGTGTGCTGCGCGTGCCGCTCGGGGAGTTGGTCGGCCAGCCCGTACTCATGGAGGACGAGAGGCAGCAGGACGACGTCCCGGCCGTCCGCGACGCGTTGATGAGTCCGCGTCGCCTCTCCCGGCTGCTGTTCGGACCGGAGGCCGAGGCACAACTCCCAAACTCTGGCCCGAGCGCGGAGCTCGCCGAACAGACCTGGAGCGACTATCAGTCCGGTCGCCTTGGCAAGGTGATCGCCGGGCTCCCCGGCCTCCTGCAGACCGCCCAGGAACTTGAGGATCGTGCGGCGCGTTCCGCCACGGAGCGCCGGGAATGCTGGGCCGTTTCCGCCCGGGTACATCACCTCGCCGCCACAACGCTCGCCAAGATCGGGGAGTCCGACATCTCGTGGCTCGCAGCCGAACGCGCCATGCAGGCCGCCGACGAATCCGGCGACCCGCTGGTCCTCGCGTCCGCCGCACGGTCCGGCACACATGCCTTGCTGGCCAACGGCCGGTACGACGAGGCCATGGAGCTGGGTGACACGGCGGCGAGGTGGTTGTCGGCCCGGGTCGACGAGACCGACCCGGCCGCCCTGAGCCTCCTGGGCATGATCTTCCTGCGGGCAGCCATCGCGGCGGCCCGGCGCCAGGACCGGGCTACGGCGACGAGTCTCCTGAACCGGGCGGAAGCACTCGCCGACCGCCTCGGTTCCGACGAGAACCACTGGCAGACGAGCTTCGGGCCCACGAACGTCGTCTTGCACAGGCTGTCGGCGGAGCTGGACCTGGACAACATCTCCTACGTCGTGGAGCACGGCCAGATCGACGTGGGCCACATGCCCACGGAGCGTGGTGTCTCCCATCGCATCGATCACGCCCGTGCCCTGTCACTGGCAGGCCAGGGGGACAGCGCGTTCGCCGAGCTGCGTACTGCCGAGCACGTGTCGCCTCAGCTCGTACGGAACAATCCCCGTGTACGGGACACGCTGCGCGACCTGATCAAGCGGTCCCCGGCCACCGGCGGCGCCCGTTCGTCGGAGGTGTTCATGATGGCTCAACGATGCAGGGCGGTGGAGTGAACACACAGAAGCGGGGAGTCCTCGGGGTCGTGGGCACGAGTGCCGGGGGAGTCGAGGCGTTGCGTACAGGACTGGTGGAACCGGCTCTGGCGCGCGGGTGGCAGGTCGCCGTGACGCTCAGTCCGACGGCCGGTCGGTGGCTGCGGATGAATGGTGAGGTCGACCGGCTGGAGACACTGACCGGCCTGCCCGTACGCGACGAACCACGCCTGCCCGGAGAGGCGAGGCCGCACCCGAGCGTGGACTGCTACGTGGTCGCCCCCGCCAGCGCGAACACGGTGGCCAAACTCGCGACGGGTATCGCCGACAACCAGGCGCTGACTCAGGTGGGGGAGGCCATCGGCACCCTCGGACTGCCCGTCGTCGTCTTTCCGAGGGTGAACGCCGCTCACGCGCGCCACCCCGCATGGCGACGCCATATCGCCGCGCTGCGAGAGGCCGACGTTCACCTGGTCTACGGACCGGACATCTGGCCGCTGCACGAGCCACGCGCGGCCACCCCAGGCCGGGACCTTCCGTGGGAAGCGGTGCTGGACACGATCGACCGAGCCACGGAAACCGCCGGGTAACGGGACGTCAACTGCCCTGACCTGCGGGAACAGAGGACCCTGACAAACTGTCCGGGTCCTCTGCTCATGGGGCGTCGAAGCTTGTCGCCATGCCTGAGATGGTCGACCGACACAACGCGGGAACGGCACAGACGGACCATCGCGCCCAGCGAGTGCCGGCCCCGTTCAGACCCCTCGATGCCGTTACCCGGCAGGGGCGGTGGCAACGGTGACGGCGACCTTCCCCGCCGGGGACGCGGCGCCGGTCGACATCAGGCTCCCGCAGGTCATGTGCACGGACATCGCCCCGCGGCTTCACCTTGTAGCCCCCGTACGACACTCGGTCGTCGCCACCCTCCGGCAGTGGGGCGCCCCCGAGATCGCGGACGACATGGGGCTGATCGTTACCGAGCTGATCGTCAACGCCATCCACCACGGCGACCCGGGCAGTGTGTCCGTGATCCTGACGATCCGGAACGGCGACGCTGTGCTGGAGGTCGAAGACGACAACGGCGGGCGCCCTGCCGTACGGCGGACCGCGGAGGACGACGAGGGCGGGCGGGGCCTGATCCTCGTGCAGGCGCTGGCCGACCGGTGGGGATGCCGACCTGGTGCTTGTGGCCGAAAGACGGTGTGGGCGTCGCTCCCGCTGCCGGAAGCCGGGTCGGAGGACGCATCGTGATCGTCTCCCGTCCAACGAACCGTGGCGTGCTCGACGGCCGGAACCAGGCCCCCGCCACCGTCGACCGGGTCTGGCACCGCTCCTCGCTGTCCGAGCGCTTCCGCTGCGAAGCCTTCGCGACCCTGGAGAGCCCGGGCCCCCAGAGCGCGATCATCCGCTCGATGTTCTGGCTGAGCAGGGATTCCGTCTCCGGCCCGGATGCGGCTGTCGCGTGGTTCGTCGCCCGGCTTGAGCCGTTCGCCCGGTTCCTGTCCGGACCCGACGTCAGCCGGGCCACCCGGTGGACCGGCGACGAGGAGACACGCCGACGGGCGCTGCTCACCCTGCGCGCCGGTAGGCGGCTGTCAGTCGAGATCGTCGACTGCGACCACGTCCACTACCAGGCCGTGGTCTGCCCCGTACGCGAGCGTCCCCGTAGCGCTTCCGCGCCCCCGTCGAGGACGAACACCCCAGCACCATCCGATGCCAAATCGATAGCGGAGGACGAACGTGCGAACGAGCGTCGTGGTCGCGGTGCGAGGCAATATCGGCGCATTGGGCGACCTGGGCAGGGCGGTCCGCGCCCAGGACTACCCGGCCGAGGAGCTTGAGCTGGTCGTGGTGGACAACCATCCGGCGCCGGTCCTGCCGCAGGGGCCATACCGGCTGGGGCCCATGCCGTGCCAGGTCGTCCACGAGAGGCGGCCCGGGCTCTCGCGTGCGCGTAATACCGGGATCCGGCGGGCGCGCGGTGAGATCGTGCTGGTCACTGATCCGGACGCACGGCCCGAGCCCGACTGGGCGCGGCGCATGGCCGCCGCCCTGGAGACGACGGGGGCGTACTGCGCGGGTGGCAAAGTCGTCCCGTACTTCACCGACGGGATCGTCGGCGACGTGCCGGCTGACGTACTCCAGTTGTTCGTGCCTCTTACGTGGCCACAGGCCACTACGGAACTGGCCTCCCCGTACTGGGTCGTCGGCTGCAACCTGGCGATACGACGGGACCCGATGCCCCGGTTCGACACCCGACTCGGCGTCGCCGGTCTGCGCCACCTGAGCTGCGAGGAGACGGAGTTCACCGTACGCGCCCAACGCGGCGGGCATCTGGTGGTCGTCGTGCCGGATGCCGTGGTCCACCGCGCGATCCATCCGGCCGACCTGACGCCATCCGCCGTGCGGGGCCGTGCCCTGTGGCACGGCGTCTCGGTGGCCCGACTGCTGATGATCCACCCCGGCGCGGACATCTACGACAGCTACCGACTGCGCGACGCCCTCGCCCCCGCGCGCCTGCGGAGCAGTGCGGGTCGCAGTGCGGCAGCGGCCGACGTCGCGCGGGTCGTGGGACTACGGGCGGAACGACTCCGGCTGGCCATGGCCGGAAGAAGCGAACACACCGCGAGCGCGGAGAATTCCGCGACGACGAAGGAGGTCTCCCATGAGTGACGTCCCCATAGCCGTAGGGCTGAACCTCGGACACGACGGCGGATGCGCGATCGTGGCCGGGAACCGGGTCGTCGCGATCGCCGAGGAACGGTTGAACCGCACCCGGTACAGCGGCGGCTGGCAGGCCGCCCTCGCCTACTGCCTGGAAACGGCTGACCTCACCCTCGCGGACGTCGGCATCGTGGTGTTCTCATGCGTCGGCCCCCGCCTCGACGAGGGCTTCACCGGCGGTCTTGAGCGCTACGGCGTCGACGCACGCAGGATCGTGTCCGTCGACCACCACCTGTCTCACGCCTACGGTGCGTTCTGCCTGTCCGACGCCGACGAGGCGCTGGTCGTGGTCGCGGACGGATCGGGCAACGACCATCAGACCGAGAGCTATTTCCTGGCCGACCGCACGGGGCTGACCCGGGTGGGCGGGAACCGTAC
>NZ_JAIUKE010000381.1 GCF_020176795.1 Streptomyces sp. 8L | reverse complement strand
GATCCCCGGGCCGCCGCCCGCACCGCCCCGGGGATCTCCGCCCCTGCCTTCCGCGGTGCGCCGGGGCGTCGTGCGTGCGCCGTTCTTCGCTGTCTGCGTCTGCTTCGAGGTCTCGGTCACTGGCTCAGCCGATCGTGATGTTCTTGTAGACGGTGGTCTCGTCGATGTCGGAGGTCCGCACGGTGAGGGCGAGCTGCCAGGTGCCCGGCATCGGGATCTGGACGTGCTCCGCCGCCCAGTGGCCGGGCGCGAAGCGCCGCGGCGTCACCGGAAGCGGGCCGACACCGCGGGCCTTGAGCGTCAGCGACGCCTTGACCTGGGGTACGTCCAGGGGCTTGTCGCCGGGGCCGTTGAGGTAGATGTGCATCAGGTTCTCGCCGCCCGCGCGCGCCGGTTCGAGGTAGAACTCGACGACGCCCTTGCCCTTCGGACCGCCCGTGTCGAAGGGGATGCTCAGGTCGACGGGCCCGCCCTTCGGCACGGCCGCCGCGGCGGACGCGCTCGCCGGGTTCTTCGCCGCGGCCTCGGCCGTCCTCGCGGGCTCGGTGTCCGAGAGGATCGTCGCGAGCGCCAGGACGGCGACCGCCACGGCGGCCTCGGCGAGGACGGATCTGCGCAGGCCGCCGCGTGCCGGTTCGGCGTCCCGCACCCGCTTCCGGCGGGCCGTCGCGACCGCCGCGCGCTGCCGTGCGAGCTGCGCCGCACGCGCGTCGCCCGGAGCCGAAGCCGAAGCCGAAGCCGAAGCCGCAGTCGCACCCGTACCGGAACCCGTATCCGTACCTGTACCGGAACCCGTACCGGAGCCCTTACCCGTACCGGAGCCGGTCCCGCTTCCGCGTCCCGCCTTCGCGCCCTTCGACGCGGCCAGCGCCACCGGCTCCTCCTCCCCGGAGGCCTCCCCCGCGCCCGCGCGCGCCGGGGCGGGTACGGCGGCGGGTGCCGCGGCCAGCCGCGCCGTCCAGCGCCGCGAGAAGTACGCGATCACCACGACCACGACGACCAGGCCGACCTTCACCATCAGCAGCTGTCCGTACGACGTCGAGGCCAGCGCGGAGAACGTACCGACCTGGCGCCACGCCTGGTACAGCCCGCTCGCCACCAGCGCCACCACGCTCCAGAACGCCAGCGCGGAGAACCGCCGCACGGCCGCCGCGTCGATCGACGGCGTCCGGTACAGGGCGACGAGCAGCGCGGTGAGCCCGCCGAGCCAGCAGGCCATCGCCAGCAGGTGCACCATGTCGACGGGCATGGCGAGCCAGGTCTGGATGCCCGTGGACGCGTGCTCGCTCAGCGACCAGGTCGCCGCGAGCCCCGCGGCGACGAC
>NZ_JAIUKE010000380.1 GCF_020176795.1 Streptomyces sp. 8L | reverse complement strand
GCCCGGCCCCGCCGCCTCCTCGCCGTCCCCTCCGCGCCGCGCGTACGCGCCGAACAGGACGGCCGTGAACACCGCCGCCGCGCCGAGCAGCAGGAGCCGCGACACCAGCGCCGCGCCCTCCTTGGTGCCGAGGACACCCTGGAGCCCGCTCAGGTCGAAGACGTCCGCGAGCTTCCCCGACCCGGTATAGGGGGTACGCAGCAGGAGCAGCGCGAGCGTCGCCGCGGTGAACGTGATCCAGCCGCCGGTCACGAGCCGTTGCAGCGGCCGGGCCGAGGCGCCCCGCGGCCAGCAGACCAGGACGAAGGCGGCCCCGCCGACGAGCAGCACGAATCCCGCGTACGAGAAGTACCGCGCCGCCCCGTACAGGACGCCGACGATCCCGCCGCCCGCGCTCTGCCCGCTGACCTTGGCGGACGTCTTCGAGGGCGCGCCGACGGAGAAGGTGAAGGCGCCCGCGACCGGGTGGGTGTCGGCGGACACCGCCTGCCAGGCGACCGTGTAGGTGCCGTTCGCGAGGCCGGAGCGCAGCGCGATCCGGTAGCTCGCCGTGGACTTGGTACTGACGTCGGTGATCGCGCCGGTGTCGACGCGCTTGCTGTCGGGCGTGAGCACCCGTATCGCGTTCTTGCCGAGCGAGACCTGCTCGGAGAACGACAGGGTGACCGCCTTCGGCGCGGTGGCCACCACCGCCCCGTCCTTCGGGTCGCTCCCGGTCAGCGCGGCGTGCGCGGACGCGGTGCCCGCGAACACGGTCAGCACGGCCACGGCGAGTACCCCCACGAGGGTCAGCAGCCGCAGCAGCGGTGTCGCGGGCGGACCGCCCGGGGCGCGCCCGCGCCCGCGGGCGGGGCGCGCTGCGGCGGGGACGGGCGGGGCGATGGCAGCACTCATGGCGTCTTGAGTCCCTCACTCACGGCGTGGCGGGCGGCTGGAAGTTGGCCGCCTTGACGGGAACGGTGACCTTGATCGCGCCTGTCTTCTTGAAATGCAGGTCCAGCTCGACGCTCTGGCCCTGCTTGGGCGGGTGCTTGACCCCCATCAGCATGATGTGGTTGCCGCCGCGCGCGAGGTCCAGCGAGCCGCCGGGCGGTATGTCGAAGGACTTCACCTCCACCATCCGGTTGTCGACGGTCTTGTGGATGGAGACGCTGTCCGAGAGCGGGCTCGTGACGGAGGTCAGCTTGTCGTCGCCCTTGCCGGAGTTGTGGACGACGAGGAACCCGGCCGCCAGGTCGCCGACGGGCTGCGGCATGTACGCGCCGCTCACGGCGAGCTTGGGCGCGCCACTGCCCGCGGGCTTCGCGGCGGCGTCCGACGTCCCGCCGCCCGAGCACGCGGTGAGCGCGAGCCCGGCGGCGACCAGGGCGGCCGCGGGTGCGACGCCCCGCAGCAGCGTCACGGGCCGCTTCCGGGACGCCTGGGCCACGGCCGGCGCCTGGGCCCCGGCTGATGCAGGGGCCCCGGCTGGTGCGTCGGTCACAGCTGATGCGGAAGTCACAGCTGGTGCGTCGGTCACGGCTTCTCCCCCTTGATGATCTTCGGGAGGGCCTTGGCGTAGTCGTCGGACGTCGTGTCGTCCCCGTACAGCAGGTAGCCGCCGTTCGTCTTCGGGGAGAAGGCGATCACCTCGGCGCCGTGCGTGGAGACGATCGTGCCGTCCTTCTCCTTCTTCGGCGGGTCGATGCCGATGCCGAGCGTCTTCGCGCCCGCCTGGATGGTCTTGAAGTTCCCGGTGAGGCCGATGAACGACGGGTCGCCCGCGGCCGGGAGCCACTTGCCGAGTTCGGCGGGGGTGTCGCGCTCGGGGTCGGTGGTGACGAACACGACCTGGAGCTTGTCCTGCTCCGCCTTGGGCAGCGATTTGCGGGCGATGGCGAGGTTGCTCATCGTCAGCGGGCAGATGTCCGGGCAGTGCGTGTAGCCGAAGTAGAGCAGCGTCGGCTTGTTCCTGGTCTCCTCGCGGAGGTTGAACTTCTTGCCGTGCGTGTCCGTCAGGACGAGGTTCGGCTTGGTGAAGGGCGGGTTGAGGACCGTGGCCGAGCCGGGGGTGCTCCCGCCGGAGACGTCGGCGACCGACTTCGGCTTGGCGGCGCTGTTGTCGCCGCCGCAGGCGGTGAGGGTGAGCGCGGCCACCGCCATGAGGGCGGCCGCCGCGGTGAGCGTCTTCTTGCGCATGAGGTCTTTCCTGTGGATGTGCGTGAGTGGGGGACCGGGCGCGCGGGAGCCGTACGGATACGGGCGCGGACCGCTGTGCGGAGGCGGGCCGGCGCGCGGCCGGCCCACCTCCCGCGGGGCCTCGCGCGGCCCCGTACGGCGACTGCCGTGCTGTCGGGGCCCGGAGTCCGGGGTCCGGGGTCAGGCGCTGCGGCGCCGGCCGACCAGCAGTCCGTACGCCACGCCCGCCGCGCCGATCACGATGCCGACGATGCCGAGCACGCGCGCGACGTCGTCGGTCCCGTTGGACGAGGCGGACGACGCCGACTCGGTCCCGCCGCTCTTGGCGGTGGCCGCGGTGGCGGACGGTCCCGGGCCGCCGCCGCGCCCGACGCGGAGCCGTCGGCGGCAGCAGCGGTCAGTTTGAGGACGGGCGCCGGGTCCTCGGGCTCGGGCGCGCCCGGCTGCTGCGTCTCGATCCAGCGCACGACCTCCTTGTTGGAGTACGTCTGGAGGGCCTTGAACGAGAGCTGGTCGGTGTCCGTCGGCAGCGTGCTGAGCGAGACGGGGAACTGCTGGAACTGCCCCACCGGGATTCCGGCGCCGCTCTGCGCGGTCCAGGTGACCTTGGAGACGGCCTCGGTGACCTGACTGCCGTGCACTTCGATGGGTTTGGCGAGCTTCGAGGTGGTGACGTCGATCTTCCAACCCGGTACCGGCTCCGGCATGACGGAGGCGAGCGGGTGGTCGGTCGGGAAGTTCACTTCGAGCTTGGTCGTCGTGGCGTGGTCGCGCTCGTTCGGGACCTTGAAGTCGACGACGGCCGAACCGCCCTTGGCCGCGTCGCCCTGCGGCTGCACGGTCACATGCGCGGACGCGGTGCCCGCGAACAGCAGCACGGCGCCCGCGGCGACGGCGCCGCCGATCGCGAGCCGGGCCGCGCCGGTCCTCTTGCGGGCGGCGGCGGTGGACTTCTCCGCCGCGAACGGGCCTGCGGCGGGCTTCTCGGCCGCGAACTCCTCGGCTGGGAACACAGAACACTCCGGGGTGTGAGGTGGTACGGGAGCCGCGTGCGGTCGCACGTCGGCAGCACGACGCCACCCCGTCCGCGACGGGCGGACACCGAGGGGGTCGTGTCAGGCAGCGAGCGCGAGTGCGGCCGGCGGACCGCGCCTGATCACCGTGTGCTGGAGTGCCACCGCCGCGGGCGCGGGCGGTATGCCGTACGCGGACGGTGCGGGACGCCGCCGTACGGCCCGCGCACCGGGCAGCCCCGCGAGCAGGTGCCGTACGAGCGTGAGCGCGGCGCGCAGGGCGCGCAGCCGCGCGGCGTCGGTCAGGGTCTCGGTGACCTCGCCGAGCCCCTGGGTGCCCTGCGCGGAGAGCTGGACGATGCGCAGCAGCGCGAGGTCGCCGCGGCGCAGCAGCCACCCGGTGGCGAGCGCCGCGAGCAGGTGGCCGAGAAGCATCGGCAGGGAGGGGAGCAGCGCCGCGATCCCCGAAGGGCCCGCCATGCCGCGCATGGTGGCCATCCCCGACATGCCGGGCATGCCCTGCATCCCGATCGGAGCGCTCTGACCGGTCGGACCAGTCAGGCCGGTCATCCCGGTCAGGATGCCGAGCAGGCCCGAGGCGCCCCCCGAACCCGTACCGGCCCCGCCGCCCGTGCCGCCGCCCGACGCCGCGAGCACCGCCGCGGGCCGGATGCCGGCGTCGTGCAGAACGCGCAGCGCCTGCGCGTGGCTGAGCGGGCCGGGGCCCCCGCCGCAGACCAGGGTGGCGGCCGTGCGCACGATCGCGTCGCCGCCGCTACCGCCGCCCGCCGTCCCCGCGGGCGCCGAGGCGCGCTGCTGGGCGAGCCCGAACAGGGTGTGCAGGCCGAGTTGGCCCACCGTCAGCGCGGCGACGACACCGGCCGTCGAACGCGTACGGCCCGCCAGCGGCGCCGCGACGGCGAACACCGCGAGGAACCCGGCCGCCACCGCCCACCAGGGCACGGACGCGCAGGCCGCCATCGTGTGGCCCACGGCGGACAGCACGGCGCAGACCGCGGCGAACACCGCGGCCCTGAGCAGCCGTGCGCCGAGGGCGCCGCGTGCGACGGGTTTCATGGCGGCCCCATCATCGCACCGGGCACTGACACGCGGTGGGGCAGGTCCGCGATGTCACGCTCTGCCCCTCGCACCGCATACACCGCTCACCGCCGGGCACGCGTCCGCCGAACGAGCGCTTTACCACGGGACGCGGGCTTACGGAAGGCCGCGAGCGGCAATACGTACCCGTATGTCGAGCCGCGGCCAGGAGGCTGGAGCAGCGGCCAGGAGGCTGGAGCATGAGCATCTGGTGGTCTCTGCATCTGCGGCGCGAAGCCGCCAGCGTTCCTCTCGCGCGCCGTCTGCTACTCGGCGCCATGGACACGGCGGGTGTCGACCCCGACATCTCCTTCGACCTGTCGGTCGCCCTCACCGAGGCCTGTGCCAACGCGGTGGAGCACGGCGGGAGTGACCCGGCACACAGCGGGGGCTACCGCGTCACCGCGTACCTGGACGGCGAGAAGTGCCGTATCGAAGTCGCGGACTCGGGGCCGGGGTTCCCGGTCAGACGGGTGGTCAGGAGCCCGGCGCCACCGCCGCCCGCCACGGCGGAGAGCGGCCGGGGCCTCGGTCTCATCGAGGAACTCGCCGACCACGTCCACTTCAGGAACGGGCCGGACCACGGAGCCGTGGTCAGCTTCGACAAGATCCTGAAATGGCGGGAGGGCGCCCTGCTCGGAGCGATGTGATCGCCGAGCGGAGCGCCCTCTCGCGTTGCTGCCCGCGTGCGCGGCGGGTCAGGCGCCGCGCAGGGCCGCCATCCAGGTCTCGACCTCGGCGGAGGTGCGCGGCAGCGCCGCCGACAGGTTCCGGTTGCCGTCCTCGGTGACCAGCAGGTCGTCCTCGATCCGGACGCCGACGCCCCGGTACTCCTCCGGCACCGTCAGGTCGTCCGCCTGGAAGTACAGGCCGGGCTCCACCGTCAGGCACATGCCCGGCTCCAGCGTGCCGTCCGCGTACGCCTCGCGGCGCGCGGCGGCGCAGTCGTGCACGTCGAGACCGAGCATGTGGCCGGTGCCGTGCAGGGTCCAGCGGCGCTGGAGGCCGAGTTCGAGCACCTTCTCGACCGGGCCTTCGAGCAGGCCCCACTCGACGAGCCGCTCCGTGAGGACCCGCTGCGCCGCGTCGTGGAAGTCGCGGTACTTCGCGCCCGGACGGACGGCCGCGATGCCGGCCTCCTGCGCGTCGTACACGGCGTCGTAGATCCGGCGCTGGAGGTCGGTGAAGCGGCCGTCGAAGGGCAGGGTGCGCGTCACGTCGGCGGTGTACAGGGTGTGCGTCTCGACGCCCGCGTCGAGCAGCAGCAGGTCGCCCGAGCGCACCGGGCCGTCGTTGCGCACCCAGTGCAGCGTCGTCGCGTGCTCGCCCGACGCGCAGATCGAGCCGTAGCCGATGTCGTTGCCCTCGACGCGGGCCCGCAGGAAGAACGTGCCCTCGATGTAGCGCTCGCCGTTGGTCTCGGCCCCGGCACGGTCGAGGACCTTCACGACGTCCTCGAACCCGCGCACCGTCGAGTCGACGGCCTTCTGCAGCTCGCCGACCTCGAAGTCGTCCTTGACCGCGCGCGCCTCGGACAGGAAGACCCGCAGCTCCTCGTCGCGCTCGGCGGTCACCTTGTCGGTGAGCGCCGCCTCGATGCCCGCGTCGTGGCCGCGCACGGCGCGGACCGGGCCGGCCGCCTCCGCGAGGGACCCGGGCAGCTTCCGCACGTCCTTCGCCGGGATGCCGAGCAGCTGCTCGGCCTCGGCCAGCGAGTGGCGGCGGCCGACCCACAGTTCGCCCTGGCCGTGCAGCCAGAACTCGCCGTTCTCCCGGTCGGAGCGCGGCAGCAGGTAGAGGGTGGCGGTGTGGCCCGCGGGGCCCTCGGGCTCCAGCACCAGGACGCCGTCCTGGGTCTGGTCGCCGGTGAGGTACGTGTACTCGGTCGACGCCCTGAACGGGTACTCCGTGTCGTTCGAGCGGGTCTTCAGGTTGCCCGCGGGCACCACGAGACGCTCGCCGGGGAAGCGCGCGGAGAGCGCCGCGCGCCGGGCCGCGGTCCGCTCGGCCTGGGGGATCGGGCGCAGGCCGCGCAGTTCCGTGTCGGCCCAGCCGCTCTTCATGTTCTGCGCGAGTTCGTCCGACACGGCGGCATACAGTCCGTTCTTCCGCTGCTTGATGGGCTTCTCGTCGGCTTCCGCCTCGGCGTCGGGCTGCACCCGGCTGCGCTCGTCGGACACGTCTTCTCCTCGCTACGACCACCGGCTCTCTGGTGCGACACCGGTCAGGACCATCGTAAGGAGCAGCACATGTGTGCGGGGGCGCGGAAGCACCGGCTGTGAGAAATCCGTCGGTACGGGCGCGGCGCGCCCCGGGCGGGCGCCGTCCGGCGGGCCGGATCTCAGCCGTCGAAGCGGACCGCCAGCACGACGACGTCGTCGGCGGCGCCCGCGTCCTGACCGGCGTCCATGTCCTGACCGGCGTCCACTCCCGCGTCCGCGAGCACGGTGCGTACGACGTGGTCCGCGACTGCCTGGGGGTCGTCCCGTACCGCGGCGGGCACGCTCGCCGCCGCCGCGTGCAGCCGCGCGTACGCCCGGTCCATCGGGTCGCGGGTGCGCCGCAGCAGCCCGTCCGTGTACAGCAGCACCGTTTCTCCCGGCTCCGGGCTGAGCTCCACGCTCGGCGCCTCCCAGCAGCTGAGCATGGTGAGCGGCGCCGAGAGCGTCGTCTCGACGTACTCGCACCGCCGGTCGCCGACGATCAGCGGCGGCGCGTGCCCGGCGCCCGCGAGGACGAGCCGGCCTGCGGCGGGTTCGGCGTACGCGAACAGCGCGGTGACCGTGTGCGCCGGTTCGGTGAGCGTGAGCAGCAGCTCCAGGTCGGACAGGACGGCGACCGGGTCCTCGCCCTCCATCACCGCGTAGGCGCGCAGCGACGCCCGCAGCCGCCCCATCGCCGCCACGGCCGCGGAGCCCGAGCCGCTCACGGACCCGACGGAGAGGCCGAGCGCCTCCTCGGGCAGCGGCAGCGCGTCGTACCAGTCGCCGCCGCCGCGCGGCCCGGCGCGGTGGCAGACACCGAGCCGTACGCCCGGCACGCGGGGCAGGCGCGCGGGCAGCAGCTCCTCCGCCACGGCGGCCAGCCGCGAGCGGGCGCGCTCCAGCTCGATCAGACGGGCCAGGTGCTCGCCCGCGCAGCGGGAGTAGAGGCCCACGAGGTGGCGGCTGCGCTCGTCGGGCTCGGCGGGTTCGTCGTACAGCCAGCTGACGGCGCCGAGCCGGCGCGGCCTGCGCCCGGCGGGCTCGCCCGCGGTGTTGGTCTCCGGGTCGGTGACGAGCGGCACCGCGTACGTGGCCGCGTAGCCGAGGCGTACGGCGACGTCCCGGTGGCGCGGGTCGAGCGCGGGGTCGGCGAGCAGGTCGGGGCAGGCGATCGCCTCGGGCCTCGGGGGACCTGCCGGTGCGCCGCCTTCGGCGCCGCCGGGCTCGTCGGCGCCGGCACGCGGGTCCATCAGGTCGAGGAGCGCGCCGTGTCCCGTCGCGGAGCGCGGCACGGTCTCCAGGTGGCCGAGATCGGACCCGGACAGGCCGAGGCCCACGGTGGTGCAGGGGCCGAGGCCGTCGGCGGGGTCGAGGACGACGAGGCCGCGCCGCGCGCCCACCAGGGCGGCGCCGGCGCGCAGCAGCTCGCTCAGGGCGGCGTCGAGGCGGTCGGTGCGCGCCAGCCGCTCGGTCAGTTCGTGGAGGGTGGTGAGGTCGGAGACCCAGCCCGCGAGCCGGTCCTGGATGAGGGCGACGGGCGGCGCCTGGAGGTCGTCGAGGGGTGGCGCCGTCGGGGCGGGAGCGGGAACCAGTGCATTGATTCCGGCCACTTTCGGTACACGGGAAGCGCTCATGGCAGCCGATCTTCCGGGCGGTGCGTTTCGCTCAATAGCATCGCGAACCCCCATGTCATTCTGCGCAGTCAGCAATGTACCCACATGTACACGCACAACTCGGGCAATGTCCAGCATGGAGCCGCTCCCTCGGCGGATCTCCGGCGCTGTCGCGAAGTTGGCCGAAAAAACTCCCCCCTCTCTGGTTTTTACGATCGACTGAGGGTGCTCAAGAGGGTTTTTTTCCGGGGTCCGAGGGAAGTCGGCGACCCCGGGGAAGCGTTCTCCCGAGCGTCATTCCGTACGCGATGGGTACGTAAAAGGTGACGGACAGGGGCAGTTGGGGCCCCGCGGAACCTCGCGGCAGCAGTCCGGCGTCTGACAGTCGGGGACCGGGCCGCCATCCGTCCCCCCGGAGTGGCGAGAACCACGCACCAGCACAGCGGGACGGCAGCAAGCGCCACGCGCGCGCCACCACTCGCCGGACGCCAGGTCCGCCCACCGCACCGCGTGCGGGGCGCCTCCCTCCCGGCGGCCCGGGGCGGCGACACGCTGGCTGGAGACGAACGCACGGCTGTACGCGCGACTGTACGCACGACGAAGCGATGCACACACATGCACACATACGCACGCACCTGGTGTCAGTCAGTGTCATGTGGACTCGGCGTTCAACGGAAAGGAACGAGCGCTCATGCGCGAGATCCTCGGAAGGCGACGCAGGCTCCGGTTCCGGCGCAAGGGGATGCCTGCCCCACTCGATACCGCGCTCACCTACTCCGCGTGGAGATGGCCCGTGCTGCCCGGCGCGGGCCTGAAGGCGACCGGCGGACGCGGCACCCGGGGCACGGGCTGCTCCTGTCCCGACCCCGAATGCGTCGTGCCGGGCGCGCACCCCTTCGACCCGGGGCTGCTCGCGGCCACGACGGACGAGCGCATGCTGCGCTGGTGGTGGACGAAGCGGCCGACAGCGCCCGTCGTCCTGGCCACGGGCGGCACCGCGCCCTGCGCGGTGAGCCTGCCGGCCGTCGCGGGCGCCCGGGCGCTCGCCGCGCTCGACCGGGCGGACGTGCGGCTCGGGCCGGTCGTCGCGACCCCGACGCGCTGGTCCGTCCTCGTCGCCCCGTACGGCCTGGAACGCCTCGGTGACCTCCTCTACGCCAAGACGTGGGTGCCGAGCTCGCTCCGCTTCCACGGCGAGGGCGGTTACCTGGTGCTACCTCCCTCGGAGGTGGCGGGCGGCCGGGTGCGGTGGGAGCGTGGCCCGCTGCCGGGCTCCGCGACGCCCTGGCTGCCGGATGTGGAAGCCGTTGTGGACGCGTTGGTTCAGGCCGGCACGAGTGCGCCGGACGGCGGCAGCAGACTCGCGTACTGAGATGTTCTGAGATGTACTGAACAAAATTCAATTCCACGCGTATGGCCGGGCGGGCGGGACATGCGCGGAAATTCACCGAAAGCCGCGCCGGCCGCGTCCGCGCCCCACCGGGCCGGACGGCGGCGGCGGGCCCCCGCCGTGACGCAGGTCGGCGTGGTGCGGGGGGAGTTGGCGTCGCGGCGGGTGCGCCGCGGGCGCTCATCGTGACCTTGGTGAACCACTTCGGGAAGCCGCAGGTAAACGCGCGTAAACCGGAGCAATGGCCGAGACGGGGCCAGGGAACGCAAAGGCCCGGTCGCTGGCGACGGGGGATGCACCAGCGACCGGGCTTCTAGAACGGTAACAAGAGATCGGCCGTTAGCAAATTCGATCAGAGATTTCGGGCCGCCTCATTACCGGGAACTACTGGGCTCACCGTGGAACGGTGTGACGGGTATCACTCCACACCGCCCCCTCCGCACCGCCCGGCTCCGGTCTTCGTCGCTCTGCGTCAGTTCAGTGTCACCTGGCGGTTCGTCAGGCCGCCCCGAGCCCTGCGCTGTTCCGCCGTCAGGGGAGTGCTGTCGGCGAGCGCCTCGGCCAGCCGCTCGGCGAACGCCGCCGCCGGCTTCTCGCACTCCTCGGCGCCCATGGCGCTCGGCAGGTCCCACACCGGGACCGTCAGCCCGTGCGCCCTGAAGGACCCGACGAGCCGGGTGCCGTCGCCGAGGGACGACGCGCCGGCCGCGTGCAGCCGGGCGAGCGCGTCGAGCAGCCGCTCCTCCTCGTGCGGCATGACCCACCGCAGATGGTTCTTCTCCGGCGTCTCGCACCAGTACGCCGCCTCGGAGCCGGACAGCAGGACGGTCGGGATCGCCGCGGCGTTCGCCCGCTCCAGGGAGGCGGTGACCTCCGGTGTGGCGTTCTCCGCGTCGGGCACCCAGAACTCGAAGCCCGGGTGCACGACCGGCGAGAACGTGGCGGAGGGCTCCAGCAGGTCCTGGAGGCGGGGCCCTTCGGCGTCCACGCGCCGCGCCGCCACAGGGTTGCCCGGCTCGGCGGCCAGCGCGCGCAGCAGGGTGTCCCCGAGGTCGCGGCTCAGGTCGCCGGAGGCCGTGTCGTTCTGGAGGGCGAGCAGCACGGAACCGTCGTCGCGGCGCAGCGCGGGCCACGCCATCGGCAGGACCGTCGCCAGCGTCACGGACGGCACCCCTTCGGGCAGCCCGTCCTTCAGCGTCAGCTCCGCCGTCGCCGCGGGCACGAGCTCCCGCATGGCGACCCAGTGCGGCTCCCCCGCGAGCCCCTCGAACGGGCGATGCACCAGCTCGGTCACCGCGTGCGCCGCCTCGCGCCCGTGGCACGCCTTGTAGCGGCGCCCGGACCCGCACGGGCAGGGCTCGCGGGCCCCGACCACCGGGATCGGTCCATCCTTGAGCTGCGCTTTCTTCTGCTTCTTGGCCATGGTGGGGCGTCTCCCGGTCGCTGCGGCGGTGCGAATGCAGACGGCGAGCCTAGCCCCTGCGGGCACGGAAGGGCCGCGGACGGCGACGGTCCGCTGAGAGGGGTGACGGGGCGGAGAAGCCGGAGAAGCCGGAGAAGGCTGACAGGGGTTATGGGCGGTTACGAGCGCGGCAGGGCCCTGAAGGGATGCGCCGCCGTCTTCGCGGCGGGGGGGGCGGACGTGCGGGCGGGGCGCGCCCCCCCCCGCCGCCCGCCCCCCCGGGCCTAACCCCGCGGCCGCGACCCCGGCCACCCCCCCCACGGGCGTGGGCCGGGAGGCGGCCCTGAGCCAGTACCGGGTGAGGGATCGCGCCGCC
>NZ_JAIUKE010000379.1 GCF_020176795.1 Streptomyces sp. 8L | reverse complement strand
CGGAGCGGTACGCGACGGTGATCGCGGCGACGCCCGCGAGGCCCAGCCCCACGAGTGTGTAGGCGGTGCCGGGCCCGGACTGCGTGGGGCTCACCGCGGCGCTCCCCGCGCTGTCCGCGTGGTCGGCGAGGGCCGCCGTGCCGCCGCCGCCCGCCCGCACGGGCGCGTGGGGAGAGGCAACGCCTTGGTGGACGTCGTGGCCGTGGGCCCCGCCGACGACCTTGAACCGGCCGGCCCTGCCGTGGTCGTGGCCGTCGCAGTTGACACTGATGTCGTAACTCCCGGCGGCGGTCAGGGACTTGACGGACACATCGCCGTGCATGGTGCGCGAGGACCCGCTGACGGTGACCACCCGGACGAACGCACTGGACGAGACCGTGGCCCGGCCGTCCCGGCAGCCCTCGACCGTGATCCGCGCCTGGCCCCGCGCCGCGATCGCGGTGGGGTCGACGGTGGCGGTGACACCGTCGTGCGCCTGGGCGGCCGTGGCCCCGTACACCGGGACCGCGACGAGTATGCCGGCCGCACCGGCGGCACGGAGAGCGAGCAATCCTGAACGCATCGTGAACCTCCTCCTGACAGGAAGACTCACCCGCGCGCGGGGTTTCCGCATCCGCAGCACACGTCACACTCACTCGTACGGCCCCTCCCGCACGGCGCCGACCTGCGCCTATGGCGACCGCGACGAGATCAGCGGGCCGGTGGGACGGGCCGGTGGGCGATCCGCCGGGCGGGCGGCCTGCTCCGCGCGCGGACGGGGGCCGCGAGAAGGCTCGGGAGACGGCGATGACGGTGCGCCCGCCCTGGCGCTCCTGCCTCGAAAGGCCGGGACGGCCTCCGGCTACGCTGGGAGCCCGAGCACTGATCATTGAAGGAGTTCCATCCATGTCGGAGCGCAGGCCCATCGACTCGTGGCTCACGGACATGGACGGCGTCCTGATGCACGAAGGCGTTCCGGTGCCGGGTGCGGACGCTTTCATCAAGCGGCTCAAGGAGTCGGGCAAGCCTTTTCTCGTACTGACGAACAACTCGATCTACACGGCCCGTGACCTGCATGTCCGCCTCGCCAGGATCGGCCTTGAGGTCCCCGTGGAGAACATCTGGACCTCCGCGCTCGCCACGGCGCGCTTCCTGGACGACCAGCACCCCGGCGGCTCGGCCTATGTGATCGGCGAGTCCGGCCTGACCACGGCACTGCACGACGCCGGTTACGTACTGACGGACCAGGAACCGGACTTCGTGATTCTGGGCGAGACCAGGACGTACTCCTTCGAGGCGCTGACGAAGGCGATCCGCCTGATCAACGGCGGCTCCCGCTTCATCGCGACCAACCCGGACAACACGGGCCCCTCCTCCGAGGGCCCGCTGCCCGCCACCGGTTCGGTCGCCGCACTGATCACGAAGGCCACGGGCAAGGACCCGTACTTCGTCGGCAAGCCGAACCCGCTGATGATGCGCACCGGCCTCAACGTCATCGGGGCGCACTCGGAGTCCTCGGCCATGATCGGCGACCGGATGGACACCGACGTGCTGGCGGGGCTGGAGGCCGGCATGCAGACCTTCCTGGTCCTGACCGGTGTGACCCAGCCCGGGGACGTGGAGCGGTATCCGTTCCGCCCGACGAAGATCGTCGACTCCATCGCGAACCTCGTCGACCTGGTGTGACACGGCGCGGGGGCGGCTCTCGCGGGCAGGCGTGACGCGCGCGGCCCGCCCGCCCGCCGCGTGGCACGGCACCGTCCGCGTGTGGCCGCCGGCACGCGTTGGGGGTACGTGCCGACGGCCGGCGCGGCGGGCACCTCGCCCGGGCCGTCAGGGACGGGGGCCGAGCACCTCGCCCGAGCCGCCGTCCGTCACCGTGATCGCGGACGCCGGGCAGGAGTCCGCGACGTCGAGCAGTACCTCGTCCGACCGTGTGTCGGCCGCGCCCGGCACCACCCTGGCCGTCGGGCCGTCGAGGGCGAACCGGTCGGGGGCCAGCGCGGTGCACATGCCTGAGCCCACGCACACGTGCTGATCGACCTCAATGTGCCAGTCGGCCACCGCGCCGTCACCACCCCACCGGCAGGGACCGCGGGCCGCGTACGAGCATCTGCCGCTTCCACACCGCGTCACCCGTGACCCGGAGCCCCGGAACCTTCGTGACCAGGGCGCGCAGCGCCTCCTGGAGTTCCATGCGGGCCAGTTGGGCGCCGAGGCAGTGGTGCACGCCGTGGCCGAAGCCGAGGTGCTGGTTGGCGGGGCGGTCGAAGCGGATCACATCGGGGTCCTCGAACTTGTCCGGGTCCCTGTTCGCCGACCCGAGGCCCACCACCACCGGCTCGCCCTTGCGCACGAGCACTCCGCCGACCTCGATGTCCTCCTTCGCGTACCGGGGGAAGAAGCCGCCGGACGCGAGCGGGATGTAACGCATCAACTCCTCGACCGCACTGGGCACGAGGTCCGGGTCCTCGACCAACCGCTCCCATTCCTCGTGGTGTTCGAGGAGCACCCAGACCATGTTGGGGATCTGGGAGGCGGTCGTCTCGTGGCCCGCGACGAGGATCGCCAGGCAGAGGTTGACCATCTCCTCCTCGGTGAGCCGGTCCTTGGCGTCGCGGGCCTCGATCAGGCCGGAGATCAGGTCGTCCTGCGGACGGGCGCGGCGCTCGGCGACGTAACCGGAGATGTACGAGATCAACTGCTCCTGGCTCTCCAGCAGTTCCTCCTCGCCCAGGAGGGTCGTGGACATCACCGCGTCGCTCCACACCCGGAACTTGGGCCGGTCCTCGGCCGGTACGCCGAGGAGTTCGCAGATCACCGCCACCGGCAGGGGCAGCGCGAAGCTGTCGACCAGGTCGGCCGTGGACCCGGAGGCGACCATCTCGTCCAGCAGGTCCGACGTCAACTGCCGCACCCAGGGGCGCAGTCCCTCCACCTGGTGGCGGGTGAAGGCGCGCGAGACGAGGGTGCGCAGCCGGGTGTGGTCCGGCGGGTCCATCGACAGGATGTTCGACCGGGACACGGCCGAGTTGTAGCGCGGCTCCCGCGGGTCCTCCACGGCCATGGCCCGCGAGAACCGCAGGTCGCCGAGGACGAACCGGGCGTCCTCGTAGCGGGTCGCGAGCCAGGCGGGCTCTCCGTACGGCAGTTGGACCCGGATCATGCCGGCGCCTTCCCTGGCGTCGGCGTACGCCTCGTGCAGGCCGAGCCCGTCCCTCTCGTTGAAGGGGTAGGGCACGGGCTCGGGGACCGAGAGGGAGGCTGAGGTGGGGGGTGTGGTGCTCGTCAAGGATCTCTCCCACGTGAACGTGGCCGGGGGTGTGGTCGGCTGCCGGAGCCACGGGAGTGTGCTCGGCGTTCTCCGTGGTGTTCCCGCGGCCGAATCATCTTGCAAGCAGACGCTTACAAGCTAGGCAGCGTCCGCACCGCCGTCAAGGAGGCCCGGGGGACCCGACGCGGGCGATACGGTGTGCGCGGGAGGACATGTGGCTGAAACCGGACGCTCGGCGCGGCCCAGGGCGCGCGACGCGGCGGCGACGCGGAGAGCGCTGCTCGACGCCGCCGCGGAGCTCTTCTTCGAACGCGGGTTCAACCGCACGACCGTGCGGGACATCGCCGACCGCGCGGGCGCGAACCAGTCGTTGATCTTCCGTTACTTCGGCTCGAAAGCGGCGGTTTTCGAGGCGGTCGCGGCCCGTCTCGGCCACGAGCAGCTGGACCGGACCCCCGCGGAGCGGCTGCTCGACACGACGCTGCGCAGCATGCTGCGGGACGAGCCCGGCAGGCGCCGCGACCACACCATGGTGACGTTCCTGCGCTCGCTCGGCACGGAGGGCCCCGCCGCGGACATCGCGGAGCAGCTCGGCGACGACTACACGGAAGCGCTGGCGGCACTCACCGCGGCGCCGGACGCGCGGCTGCGCGCCCAGCTGGTGCTCGCGTGGCTGGTCGGCATCAGCCTCGTACGGGATGTGAGCCGTATCGAGCCGTTGTCGGGGGCGGGGCCCGACGAGGTGACCGAGCTAATCCTGCGGGCGGCGCGGACGCTATTGGAAGGGACGGCGTAGGGGCGACAACACGGAGGAGGGGGGGGCCCGCGGGGGGCCCCCCCCCCGCCGGGGGGGGGGGGGGGGGCCCCCGGGGGGGGGGGGGCCGGGGGGGGGGGGGGGGGGCGGCGGGGGGGGGGCGCGGGGGCGGCCGGACGGAGG
>NZ_JAIUKE010000378.1 GCF_020176795.1 Streptomyces sp. 8L | reverse complement strand
CCCCCCCCCGGCGCCCCCCCACAACGCGGGGGGCGCGCCCCCCCCCCCCCCCCCCCCCGGGCGCGCCCCCCCCCCCCCCCCCCCGGGGGCCCCGGGGGCCCCCCCCCCCCCCCCCGGTGGGGGCGTCAGCTCGACGTCGCGTCCTGCCAGTCCTGTACGTACGTGTCGAGGTTCTTGTCGATGTCGTTCCAGTCGGGCCGGAAGATCTGGACGCCGTGCAGCAGCTTGTCGAGCGCCTGGGCGTCCGCGCCGGTCGCCTTGATGTCGCCGCGCGCCGGGAACCCGCCGCCGACCGGGGACACCTCCTGCTGGGCCTGCTCGCCGAGCATGTAGTCCAGGAGCTTCTTGCCGTTGGCGGCGTGCGGGGCCTTGCTGACCAGCCCGGCCGCGTACGGCAGCGCGAACGTGGACGGCTTGCCGCCCTGCTTTTTCGCGAACCAGATGCCGAGGTTGGGCATGGTCTTGGACTGCGCGTAGTTCATCTGCACGTCGCCGTTGGCGACGAGCAGGTCGCCCTTGTCCACCTTGGGCGCGAGCGCGCCGGTGGAGGAGGACGGGCCGACGTTGTTGGCCTGGAGCTTCTTCAGGTAGGCCAGGGCGGGCTTCTCGCCGCCGAAGTCGTGCATGGCCTGGACGAGGACGGCGGTGCCGTCGCCCGCGACGCCCGGGGTGGAGTACTGGAGCTTGTTCCGGTACTTCGGGCTGAGCAGGTCCTCCCAGGTCGTGGGCGCGGGCACCGCTTCCTTCTTGTTGCTGACGAAGCCGAAGTAGTTGTTGACGACGGACGTCCAGGTGGAGTCGGGCGACTTGTCGGCGGCGGCGACCTGGTCGGCGCCGGCCGGGGTGTACTTCTGGAGCAGCCCCTTCGCGTCGGCCTGCTGGATGAACGGAGGCAGGGTGACGAGGACATCGGCCTGCGTGTTGGACTTCTCACGCAGGGCGCGCTGGATGACCTCGCCCGAACCGGCCTCGACGTACTTGACCTTGATGCCGGTCTTCTTGGTGAAGTCGGCGAACACCTTGTCGTACCAGCCGTCGTTCTTCTCGCCCTTGAGGCCGTCGGCGCTGTAGACGGTGACGACCTTGGCGTCGGCGGCGGAAGAGGACCCGCCGCAGGCGGTGAGGGTTCCGGCGAGCACGACGGCGCCGGTCACGGCGGTCGCGACGGAGAGCGTGCGGTTGTTGCGTCGCATGACGTTGTCTTCTCCTGACAGGGAAGGGAGGGGGTGTTGAGGGGAGCCGTTGGTGGGCGTTAAGGAAGGGCCGTTGAGGGAGAGGGCGTTCAGCGGTACGAGGCGCGGGTCCTGATCCGGCCGAGGCCGAGCAGCACCAGGAGCGTCGTGGCCATGAGGACGACCGCGACGGCGGAGCCGGCGAAGAGGGAGCCCCGGTCGGTGGAGCTGAAGATCTCCACGGGCAGCGGCATCCAGTCGGGCGGATAGAGCATGATCGTGGCGCTCAACTCCCCCATGGACAGGGCGAAGCAGAGGCCGGCGGCGGCGTTGAGCGACGGCAGCAGGAGCGGCAGCCGCACCCGCAGCAGGACGTACCAGGGGCGGGCGCCGAGGGACGCCGCCATCTGTTCGTACGCCGGGTCGAGCCGTCGCGCGGCGGCCGACACCGACTGGTAGGCGAAGGCGGTGACGAGGAGGGTGTGCGCGAGGATCACGATCCAGCGTGTGCCGTTCAGCAGCAGCGGCGGCTCGCTGAACGCGACCAGCACGGCGAGGCCCACTACGACGGACGGCACCGCGACGGGCAGCATGAACAGCGCGTCGAGCAGCCGCCTGCCGCGGCTGCGCAGCGCGGCGGCAGCCAGCGCCGCCCAGGTGCCCACGAGCAGGGCGAGGAGGCTCGCCACGAGGGCCGTGACGAGGCTGGTGGTCAGGGCGGCGAGCGCGTCGCCGTGCACGGCCCCGCTGTAGTTGGCGCCGGTCCAGCCGGACGGCAGCACACCCGACCAGCGGGAGGCGAAGGACGCGGCGAGCAGCACCAGCAGCGGGAGCGCGAACAGCGGCACGAAGAGGACGAGAAACACCAGCCAGAGCGCCCACCGGGCGCCCCTGCTATGCACCAACACGGCGGGCCACCATTCGGTAGAGGGAGTAAAGGCCCACGGATATCGCCACGTTGACGACGGCGACCACCGAGGCGCCCGCGTAGTCGGACTGCAGGATGGCCTTGCTGTACACGAGCATCGGCAGTGTGGTGACGTCCTTGGCGCCGGTGAACAGCACGATGCCGAACTCGTTCAGGCACAGCACGAGCACCAGGCTGCCGCCCGCCGCGAGCGCGGGCAGCGCCTCGGGCAGGATCACCTGCCGCACGACGCGCGCGGGCCTGGCCCCGAGGGAGGAGGCGACTTCGAGCTGCGCCGTGTCCAGCTGGGAGAAGGCCGCGAGCAGGGGCCGTACGACGAAGGGTGTGAAGTACGTGATCTCGGCGAGCAGCACGCCCCAGGGCGTGGTCAGGAACCGCACGGGGCCGGACGCCGCACCGGTCACACCGGTCCAGGCGCCGTTGACCAGCCCGGTCGTGCCGTAGATGAAGAGGAGGGCGAGAGTGATCAGGAAGGACGGGAAGGACAGGAAGACGTCGATGAAGCGCGCGACGGCCCTGCTGCCGGGGAACGGCACGAAGGCGATGACGAGCGCGAGCACGAAGCCGAGGACGAGGCAGCCCGCGGTGGACCCGAGGGCGAGCCAGACGGTGGTGAGCAGTGCCTTGCCGAAGACCGCGGAGCTGAGGACCTGGGTGTAGGGCCCGGTGGAGAGCCCGCCGGTGTCGGGGGTGACGGACTGGCGCAGCACCAGGAAGAGCGGGTAGAGGAAGAACACCCCGAGCGCGCCCACCGGCGGCAGCGCCCAGACCCACCCGGGCACCCGGCGGGCCGCGGGCCGGTGGTACGCACCGCCGGCCCCGCGCGGGGCGCCGTCCGGTGTGCGCGGCGGGGTGGCGTCCGGTGCCGGCGGCGGGGTGGCGCGCGGTGTGCGCGACGCCGTGGGCGCGCCCTGGACCGCGGGCACGGCGGCCCGGCCGGCGGGGTCAGCCATGGGTGGCTCCCGCCGGGGCGGCGGCGCTCGCGTCCGTGTCCGCCTCCGCGTCCGTACGCGCGTCCTCGCCGGCCGGCAGCAGCACCGCGTCCTCCGGGGCGAAGTGCAGTGTCACCCGCTCCCCCAGCGCGGGGGCGACGCGCAGTTCGCGCACGTCCGCCTTCACCCGGTGCCCGGCGACGTCCACGAACAGGCGGTGTGTCGAGCCCCGCCACTGCACCTCCGCGACCGTGCCGGGCACCGCGTTGGGGCCGTCGCCGAGACCGACGAGGTGCGGGCGTACGCACAGCGTGGCGCTCGCGCCCGGCGCGGCGCCCGCGGGTGCCGCGACTCCCGCCAGCAGGGTGCCGCCGAACAGGACGCCCCCTTTCGACACCGTGACCGGCAGCAGGTTGGCGTTGCCCACGAAGCTCGCGGTGAACTCCGTGCGCGGCGAGCGGTACAGCTCCCGCGGTGTGCCGCAGTCCCGCAGGCGCGCACGGTCCATGACGGCGATCCGGTCGGCCAGGGTCAGCGCCTCGATCTGGTCGTGCGTCACGTACAGCACGGACACGTCGGGCAGTTCACGGTGCAGGCGGGAGAGTTCCGCGAGCATGCCGGAGCGCAGCTGCGCGTCGAGCGCGGACAGCGGCTCGTCGAGCAGGAGCACCCGCGGCCGGATCGCCAACGCCCTTGCGATCGCGACGCGTTGCTGCTGTCCGCCGGACAGCTCGCGCGGGTGGCGCCTGGCGTACGCCGCCATGCCCGTCATCTCAAGCGCCTCGGCGACCCGGGCGGGTATCTCGCCGCGCGGCACCTTCGGGTCGCGCTGGGCGCGCAGCCCGAACGCGACGTTGTCCTCGACCCGCAGGTGCGGGAAGAGCGCGTACTGCTGGACGACCATGCCGATGCCGCGCCGGTGGGGCGGCAGGCCGGTGACGTCCCGGCCGCCGATGAACACCCGCCCGGCCACCGGCTGGACGAAACCGGCGACCGCGCGCAGCGCCGTGGTCTTGCCCGATCCCGACGGGCCGAGCAGGGCCATCACCTCGCCTGGCTCGACGGTCAGGTCGAGCGAGTCGAGGACGGTGGTTCCCCCGTAGGCGACGCTCACCCGGTCGAACCGGATGCCACTGCCGCTCCCGCCGGTACCGGACGGGATCGCGCCGCCGCGCGCGGTGCCGGTGGTGTTCATCGCGAACGGCCCCGTTCCGCGAGCGCCGCGGGCAGGTCCGCGACCGAGGTGAGGACGTCGCCCGCGCCGGCCCGCCGCAGGGCGGCCTCGTCGTGCGCGCCGGTGCGTACGCCGACGACGGCACCGGCCCCGGCGCGTACGCCGCTGAGCATGTCGTACGAGGTGTCGCCGACGACCGCGACCTCACCGACCGAATCCGCCGCCGCGGTACGCAGGAACGCGGCGAGGACCATGTCCGGGTAGGGGCGCCCGCGCCCGCCCGCGTCGGCGGGGCAGAGCGTGAGGGCGACGAGGTCGCGCCAGCCGAGGGCGTCGAGGATGGCGTCCTGGGTGACCCGGGCGAACCCCGTGGTCAGGACGACGGTCCTGCCTGCTTCCGCGAGTTCCGCGATCGCCTCGGCCGCGCCGGGGACCGGCCCCACGAGGCCGTCGGCCACGAGGTCGCCGTACGCCTTCTCGAAGGCTGCGTTGGCGCGCCTCGCGGTGTCCTCGTCACCGAACAGGTGCCGGAAGACGGAGATCTTCGATTCGCCCATGGTGGCGCGCACATAGGCGAGTTGTTCGGTGTGCCGGTCCGATCCCGGCTCCACGCCGAGGCTTTCGGCGGCGGCGGAGAACGCGCGCTCGACGAGGCCGCCGTCGGCGACCGTGGTGCCCGCCATGTCGAGCACGACGAGCTTGATGGCGTCGCCCGGCCCGCCCCCGGACCCGCGCGTGCCGGTCGTGTCGGCCCTGTCGGCCCTGTCTTCCCTGTCGGTCGCGCCGGCCCTGCCGGCCGTACCGGCCCTGTCGGTTCCGTCGGTCATCTTCCTCACCATCCCAGTTCGTCGGCGGTCGTCTCGGCGATGGCGGGCGAGCAGGTCATGCCCCGCCCACCGGGCCCCGTCACCAGCCACACCCCGTCGCGCACCTGCTCCCTGTGCACCACTCGCGCGGGGTCGGCGCACTGCGCGTACACACCGGCCCAGCGCGGCCGCCCGCGCGGGCGCGGGCGGCCGCGGGGGCCCGCGGCCCCGCCGGGGGGGGGCGCGGGGGGGGGCGCCCCCCCCCCCCCCCCCCCCCCCCCCCCCCCCCCCCCCCCCCCCCCCCCCCCACGGCCGAGGAAGCCCTCGACACGGCCGGTGAGGTACTCGTAGGGCTCCTCCACCACGTCGAAGGCGAAGGGCTCGTCGTAGGCGTGGGTGTCGCCGATGGTCAGGCCGCCGTCGCGGCGCTGCACCATGAGCAGTTGCATCCTGTGTGCCGCGGCGACCTCGGCCTGCGGCTGCCCGTCGGACAGGGCGCGCAGCGCGTCGCCCCCGTACGCCGGGTAGTAGCGGAAGCTGTCCGCGTCCGCGACGGACGTCGGCAGCTCCTCGCCCAGCGGGTCGGTCTGCATCATCTGCAACCGGACCCGGCGCACCGGCAGTTCGGGCGCCAGCTCCCTGACCAGGCCGCCGAGCCAGGCCCCGGTGCACAGGACGACGGCGTCGCCGGGGTGCGTGTCGCCGTGGTCGTCCCGTACGGCCGCGCCGTGCGGGCGCTCGACCACGTCGCGCACCTCGCGGCCACCCAAGAAGGTGTACCGGCCGCTGGCCAGGAGCGCTTCCTTCAGGGCCAGTTGGGCGGTGCGCGGTTCGACGGCCGCGTCCCGCTCACACCACAGCGCGGCGGCGAAGGCACCGCGGAGCGCCGGGTTGAGCGCACGCGCCTCGTCCGGTGTGAGGAGCTTGTAGCCGCGGGCCGCGGCGTCGGCGCGCTCGGTCGCGGCAGTGGCCACGGCGAGTTCGCGTTCGGTGCTCACCGGGGTGAGCGATCCGTTGGCACGGAACCCGACCCGCGGCACCCTGCCGCCGATGTCCTCCCACAGCTCCCTCGCGCGCAGGGCGGTGTCCAGCTCCTGGCCGCCCGCGCGGCCACTGACCCAGATCTGGCCGAAGTTGCGCAGGGAGGCGCCGCGCGCCTCGGGCTCGCGCTCGATCTGGACGACCTCGTGGCCGCGCTCCACTGCGTGCCAGGCATGCATGGTGCCCAGCACACCGGCGCCTACGACGATGACTTTCACGGCGGAAACACTCCTCGGATGCGGTGTACGGGGACGGTCCTCCCCGCAACCAGATGGTGAACGCCCATCCAAGTTTGGACCAGACCCGTTATCTTTTCGTGACAAAAAGAGTCGGCGTTACCTCCGTGTTCACGGTGTTAAGGGATGCATTGGGAACGCGTTCGGCGGGGAGCCCGCCGTACGAGGCGGGCCCCGCCTCCCGGCGGGCGTCGCGTGCGCGGGCGGGTTACGTCTCCGCGCCGTCGAGGTGCGCCGTAAAGCTGAAGCGGTCGCCCCGGAAGAGGGTCCTCACCCGTTCCAGCGGCCGTCCTCCGGTGTCCCGCGACACCCGGTGCAGCAGCAGCATCGGCAGCGCGGGCGGGGTGCCGATCAGCAGCGCCTCGCGCGGTGTGGCGAGCACCGTCTCGATCCGCTCGTCGGCCTCGCCGAAGGACACACCGAGCCGCTCACGCAGATACGCATAGAAGGACGAGTCGGGGTCGAACTCCGTGTCCAGCGAGGGGGCCCGTGCGACGGAGACGTACGTGCTCTCAAGGCCGACCCGCTCGTCGTCCGCGAGCAGCACCCGCTCCATGTGCCACACCGGCTCACCCACCGCCGCGCCCGTCGCCCCGGTCAGGGCCGGCGTGCACGGGAAGCTCTCCAGCGAGATGAGGCCGCGGCCCGGGGCGCGGCCCTGCCGCCGTACCCCCTCGGTGTAGCTGGCGAGGGACAGCGGCTGCTCCAGCTTCGGTCCCGCGACGACGGTGCCCCTGCCCTGCCGCCGCAGCCGTCCCTCCAGCAGCAGTTCGCGCAGGGCCTGGCGCACGGTCTCGCGCGAGACCGTGTACCGCTCGGCGAGGTCCCGCTCCGTCGGCAGGAGTCCCCCCTCCCCCAACTCGTCGATGAGAGCAGCGACTTGAGCCTTGACCGCGTAGTACTTGGGCACGCGGCCGTGCTCGGGCACACCGGCGCGCACGGGCGCGCCCGGGGCCTGGAGATGGCGGGAGTCCAGAGGGTGGTCCACGGGGGGATGGTCGCATGCGCGCCGGTGCCTCGGCCGGTCAGGTCCTGCGCGTACGCCGCCGTTCCACCAGGACGACGAGTCCGGCGCCGGCCGCGACCAGTGCGACGGACAGCGCCGTACGGGCGAGGACCCCGGCGGCACCGGTCGCCGCGAGCTGCGGGACCGCGGGGTCGGCGCCGCCTTCCGGGACCGCGGGGCTCGCGCCGCCGTCCACCACCGTGAAACGGTACGGCTCCGACTCGCCGATCCAGTCGCCGTCGCCGCCCTCGCGCTGTACGGCGGCGGCGCTGACCGTGACGGCCCCGGACGGCGCGCCCGCGGCGAAGGCGAGGCTCGCGTCCAGGCTGAGCGTCCCGTGCGCGGGAAGCGTGAACCCTGCGGTGTCCTCGTCGGGCACCGCGATGATCTCGTCCTCGTCGGAGGTGTGGAGCGGCATCGCGCGCAGGGTGCCGTGGCTGTCGGCGAGCCGGAGGGCCACCTGGTCCGCCTTCAGCCGGCGTCCGCTGTCGGTGACGACGATGAGCGGGTGGACGTCGCGACAGGCGTGGGCCGTGGTGTTGGCGAGGTCGACATGCCAGGTCCGGGCGCCACCGCCCGCCTCGTACGTGCCGGGGCCGCCGCGCAGGCCCGTACGGACGGGGAAGGTGTGCGCGGCGGGGTTTCCGCATGCGGGCGCGCGGGAGGACGGGGCCTCTCCCGCCGCGGCGGGGCCGCCCGCCAGCGGGACGAGGGCGGCGGCGACGGCGAGGGACAGGGCTGCGGCACGGCGCGGTCGCATGACAGGCGTCACCTCTGCTGGTCGCGGACAGGCGGCGGACGGGGGCCGACGTTGCCACGCGCCCGCCGCCGGGCCGGGTCACCACGACCACCAGCAGCTCGAAAATCATACGAATAGGCCCATCGGGTTCGCGCAGCTCGGTGCTCAGGGATCAGGGCTCAGGCCTCACGACTGGCGGTTCACGCCTCAGCGCACACGACCGGCGGTTCACGGCTCACGGCTCACGCCATGCGGCGGCCGAAGACCGGAGCCAGCACCAGCTGCGCCGCCCCCTCCGCGACCGGGCGCGCGTCCGCCTCCGCCGCCGTCACCGGCACCGTGCCGGGCCCGCGCCCCGCGGGCCGCTCCCCCAGCAC
>NZ_JAIUKE010000377.1 GCF_020176795.1 Streptomyces sp. 8L | reverse complement strand
CACGGACCCCGGCACCGGCGCCGCCTCCGCCACCACCGCCCCGGCCGAAGCCCTCGCGTCCGCGTCCGGCCCCCTCGGCCCGGCCGACTCCCTCGGCCGTGGCCCTGCCCCACTACCGCAAGACCGTGCGCAAGCAGCCCGTACGCCACACCTCGCCCGTGCTGATGATGCTCCTGATCACGGCGCCCGCCGTACTGGCCGTGGCGGTGCTGCGCCCGCGCTCCCGCTGACCGACGCCCCCCACCGACTCGCCGCTCCCGGCGCCCGCCGGCACTCCCGCGCCGCCGGCTTCTCGTGCCCACCGGCCTCCGCTCCACCCCCCGAGCAATTGCTGAATCTACTGAATCCGCCGCATCCGCCGCATCCGCCGCACATCCGGAGACTTCATGACGGAATGGTTCGTTCTCAGCATCGCGATGGCGGCCGCCGCCGCCGTCGTCCTCTCGATCGTCGTCGTCAACCACCGCTGGGTCCGGCGCAGGCTGGGTGACGACGACGATCCGAGCGAGACGCCCGACGTCCTCGACTACATGGTGATGATGATCGGCGTGGTCTACGCCATCGTGCTCGGCCTCGCGATCGCGGGCGTCTGGGAGGGGCGCAGCGCCGCCCAGGACAACGTCCGGCAGGAGGCCCAGACCCTGCACGAGATCAGCGAACGCGTGCAGGTCTACCCGCCCGCCGTCCGCGACCGCATCCGCGACGACGTGGACACGTACGTCTCGTACGTGGTGCACACCGAGTGGCCGCACATGGCGGAGCACGAGGCCCTCAGCCCGCGCGGTACCCAGCTGTTCCTGAAACTGCGCACCGACGCCGCCTCGTACGCGCCGCGCACCGACCTGGAGGGACAGGTCTACCAGCCGCTGATGGACGACATCGCCGCGGCCGACGACGCGCGCGGCGCCCGCGGGCAGAACGCGGGCGCGACCATGCCGGGCGTGGTCTGGTTCGGCCTGATCGCGGGCGCCGTCGTCACGGTCGGGCTGATCTTCCTGCTCCAGATCAGACGGACCTTCCGCGAGCTCCTGCTCGCCGCCTTCTTCAGCGTGCTGATCGCCTTCCTGCTGTTCCTGATCTGGGACTTCGACGCGCCGTACGGCCGGGGGATCTCGGCCACGGCGCAGCCGTTCCTTGACCTCTTCCCGGGTATCACGTCCTGACGGGAGGCCTGCCGGGCAGCGGGCGGCGCGGCCTGACGGTGCGTCCGCCCACGGCACGCGTGTCCGCCGCACGGGGGACACGCGTGCCCCATTCGTCCGCCAGCGATCGCGCGTGTGGTAGTGCACTCCTAGCGTCTGAGCCATCGAGGTGCAGCTCCCACGACCAGCGGAAACGGTTCCGCCGGCTGCCTCTCGGGACTCGGAGGACCGCTCATGCGCGCCATACGTGTCGCAGCCGCCGCCGCTCTCGCCGCGGCCGCCGTCACCCTCACCGCTCCCACCGCCATCGCCGCGCCCGAAGGCGGCAGTGGCGGCACCGGCGGCAACGTCACACCGTTCGGCTTCTCGGTGACGCCCTCGACCATCGCCCCGGGCGGCCGGGTGACCCTGTCCGTGACCGACTGCGACTCGACGGCCACGGCGTCCTCCGCGGTCTTCGACACCACGACGATCCCGCGGGGCCGCACGGCGGTGGCCACGGTCGACCGGGACGCCCGGCGCGGCGCGGTCTACCGGGTGACCTTCACCTGTGCGGGCCGGTCGGGGACGACCGCCCTGACCATCGCGGGCGGTTCCGCCACGCAGACGCCGGGCGGCGTGCGCGGCGGACTCGGCGGCAGCGTCCAGGGCTCGAACACCGCCGAGATCGCGGCCGGTGCCGCGCTCGCGCTCGTCGCCGCGGCGGGCACCGTCCACGCGGCACGCAGACGCACGGCAGGCCGGGGGCGCTGACACCCCGGCCGCCCCGGGCGAACGCCCGTCGCCCCGAGTCCCTGTGGAGGACTCGGGGCGACGGGCGTTCGCCGCCCCCTGCCGACCGTCGGGGCGGCGGGGACCGTACGGCGGAACCGGCTCAGACCGCGCCGGGCGTACGGCGACGGCGTACGACGAAGGCCGTGCCGCCGATGGCCGCCGTGGCCACGAAGCCCGCGCCGACGGCCGTCTCGGCCGAACTCGGTCCGACGGACCCGCCGAGGCCGCCGAGCGCGCCCCGGCCGGCCACGACGCTGAACTGCCGGGTGGCGACACGGTTGCCGCCGTTGCACCGCACCGCCAGGTTGTAGGTACCGGGCGTCGCCTTGTCGAAGATCCGCGCCGTCGCACTGGCGTGCCCCGACGGGCTCTGGGACAGCCGGGTCTTCGGGAAGGCGTTGGACGTGACGAGACCGCCGCTGCCGCAGCCGTCGACGGTGATCCTGATCGTGCCGCCCTGGTGCACGGTGTAGGGGGTGGCCTGGACGTTGAGCGGACCGCTGGTGGCTCCGGCCAGCGGTGCGGAGAACGCCATCGCGGCACAGGCGGTCGCGGTCACCGCGAGAACGCGTGAAGCACGCATCGTTGAACCTCCACGGAAGACGCGCGGAGCGGCGCTCCGCGGGTGATCGACGAGTACGCCTTCCATGACGAACCCTCACCTCACGTCCACATCGGTGCATTTCGACGCCCACGCGCCCACGTGCCGACACGCCGTCAGGCGGTGCCGGCCGGAGGAGGGAGCAGCAGGTCAGCGGGGGTTATGGGGCGTCAGAACTTTTGGGTCTCGAATACTCCGACGGGTCATCTCCCCGGGACACGCCACCCGTTCGCCCGCCTGTGATCGCCGGAGCGCAGGAGCGCGGTTACGTTGCGTAGGGACTGCCCACGAAGGGAGAACCATGCGCCGGGACCGGCAGGATCACGACCTGGAGCACGGCCCGGGTCATGCGCGCCCCCGCCCGAAGAGCGGGTCGGGGCGCCCCGCACGGGCTCACCCCCGGGGTGCGGCGCCGAGGCGCGGGCGCCGGCGGGCCGGGCGCCAGGAGCTGGATCTGGGCCAGGGGTGGCGGCGGCGCTCGCCCTGGGGCGCGCTGGCCCTGGTCATGCTCACGGGCATCGCCCTCATGCGCAACGGTGTGGACGCGCCGCTCGGGCCCCCGCAGCCGGCGGCGGCCTCGACGCTCGACGCGCTCCACCGCGACCCGGCCGCCGGCGCGCTGCCCGCCCGCGCCGTCAAGCCGCTGCCGTACGCGCCGCCCGCGCGCGTGCGGATTCCGGAGATCAAGGTCGACGCTCCGTTGATGGACGTCGGCCTGGACAAGGACGGGTGGATCGAGGCCCCGCCGCCGTCCGACCGCAATATGGCCGGCTGGTACCAGAACGGCATCGCGCCCGGCCAGTCGGGCACCGCGGTGGTGGTGGGCCATGTCGACAACGAGACGGGCCCGGCGGTCTTCTACGGGCTCGGCTCCCTCAAGAGGGGGGAGCACATCGAGACCACGCGCTTCGACGGACGGGTCGCGGTGTTCGAGATCTACGACGTCGAGGTCTTCTCGAAGAACGACTTCCCCGGCGTGCGGGTCTACGCCGACACCGGCTATCCGGAACTGCGCGTCCTGACCTGCGGGGGCGGTTACACCAAGGCCACGGGCTACGAGGGCAACGTGGTCGTCTTCGCCAGGCTGGTCAGCACGCGCTGACGGACAGCCGAGGGGTACAGCCGAGGGATACAGCCGAGAGGTACAGCTGGGGCGCCCCCCCCCCCCCGGGGGGGGGGGGGGGGGGCGGGGGGGGGGGCGGGCGGCCCCCGGGGGGCGGGTCAGGGGTGCGGCAACGCGGTGCCGTAGCCCCGCCCCGCCAGCTGCGGCAGGTACTGGCGCAGGGCGGCGACGGTCTGTTTGCGGACGCCCCCGCCGTCGTGGGAGAGGATCACGCGGCCGGGCCCGAGGCCGCCGAGCACGGCGCGCACGATCTTGCCGGTGCCCGGCTCCGACCAGTCGAGTGTGTCGACGTACCAGGCCAGGGGCTCCATGCCGAGTGCGGAGCCGAGTTGGAAGGTGTAGGCGTCCCAGGAGCCGTAGGGGGCGCGGAACCAGGCGGGCGGGGTGCCGGTGGTCTTCTCGATGATCTCGCTCGTACGCCCCATCTCGTCCTTGATCTTCGCCTTGGACTGCTTGGGCAGTTCGGGGTGGGTCCAGGTGTGGTTGCCGATGAGGTGGCCCTCGTCCGCGGCCCGGCGGACCAGGTCGGGGAAGTACGACACCATCTCGCCGCAGACGAAGAACATGGCCTGGACGCCGTGGGCGCCCAGGATGTCGAGCACCTGCGGCGTGTAGGTGGGTTCCGGGCCGTCGTCGAAGGTCAGCACGACGGACTGGCCGAGGCCCGGGAGTTCGTAGAAGGGCTCCTTGCGCACCGGCGGCGGGGCCTTGCGGAAGGCGGGCGGCAGCTCCGCGGTCATGGGCTGGAGGCGGTAGGCGGCGGGGTCCCGGGGGGCGGCGGCCTCCGCGCCCGCGGCGCGCGCGGCGGCGGGGCCGCCGGCGGCGCTCCGCTCCGGCGCCCCTGTCTGGCAGGCGGCGACCAGGCCGGTGGCGGCAGCGGCGCCGAGCCCGGCGACGAGGCGCAGCGCGCTTCGCCGTTCAGTCATTTCATCGTTTTTCATGATTAATAGCTCGCATGGCCGAAGGTCGGAGTCGCCGATCAACACGGCCGGCGCGCTACAAGCACCCGATGTGGCTACGCATCGGAGTCCCAGCTTGACAGTGCGTACAGGGCGGAAACCCGCCTGTTTTCCCCGGCGTTGCGGGCCTGTGGGCCGTTGGACCCCCGTCGGACCTGGACAGTCGCGCGGAAAGGGATAGCCTGCGTGCCGTGACGGAGCCTGAACAACAGTCCACCCGGTTCGAACGCGGTACCGACGGCCCGAAAGTGATCGTCGTCGGCGTCGACGGATCACAGTCGGCCCTGCGCGCGGCGGCGTACGCGGCGGGACTCGCCCGGCGGCAGAACGCGCTTCTCGCGATCGTCTACGTGCAGCCCGTACTCCCGGCCGGTTCGGCCCTCGGCGCCCCTGTCGCCGACGCGACCGGGGAGATCGCCGAGAACCTGATCGAAGAGCTGCGCAAGAACTCCGAGCGGAACAAGGGGATATGGGATCTGCGCTGGGAGTTCCACACGTTCCGCGGCGACCCGTACAACGGCCTCGTCACGGCCGCTGACGAGCTGACCGCCGACGCGGTCGTGGTGGGCGCCTCCGAGTCCGCGGGGCACCGGATCATCGGCTCGGTGGCCGTGCGCCTGGTGAAGTCGGGCCGCTGGCCCGTCACCGTCGTGCCGTAACCCGCCCGGGGCGCGGCGTACGTGCCGGGGTGTGGCGTACGCGCCGGGGCGCGGCCTGCGTACCGGAGCGCGCGGCGCATCCGGCCGGGGACGGCGGCCGAGACCGCACCCCACCCCCGGAACAGAGAGTGAGCGACGGGCCACGGAGTGGCGCCTCCGAAACCTCAGACGACACCGGCGTCACAATCCCGCGCGAGAGGGCCCCGTATCCGTGACTTCTGGCCACGCGGAGCGTCCCGCGCCGGTTCAATGCTCCGTGAAGCAGGGCCGCGCACAGCGGCCGGAGCAAGGAAGGCGGGGACCATGCGTCAGGAACGTGCCGAGGGGCCCAGTGGTGGCCTACTGGTGCCGATGGCGTGGATGCACGCGGAGTACATCGCGGACGAACTGCTGCGCGGCGGCGATCTGATGCCGCCGTCCACGCTGGAGTACCGGGCCGGGCGCGGCACGCTCGCGCTCACCATCTTTCTGTCCGAGGGGCCTCTCGGGGCGCCGGGCACCGGCCACCGGGTCGCCGAGTGGCGCCACCTGACGGAGTACGGCCCCGCCTGGCGCGCCTGGGTGTGCGAGCGCCTCGACCGGATGGAGGCGCGCGCCTTCGAGCTGGGGGCCGGGACCGAGGGCGGGCCCCGTACACCCGACCTCGAACTCGCGTCGGACACCTGGCGCTGGCTGGAGGAGACCGAACTGCTCGCGCCCGATCTGGACGCTGTGGTGCCGCCCTCGCGGGGCGGGCCGAGGCGGCCCGAGCAGGAGGGGCCCCAGGTCTGGACGCCCGCCTGGCAGTTGGGGCTGCCGCTCGGACACCTCGCGATGCACCTCTGCTAGGGAGTGTCGGACCGGGCTTTGGCCGTGCCCGACAAAACCACGACCGCCGTCGTCCGGCGGCGGGCGGATCGCGGCGGACGTGCGGGACGCCGCACTGAGTGATCCGGCGCCCTGACGCGTACGAGACGGTATGCGGAGATCCGAGAACCCCCATCGCGACGCGGCCCCCTACGCCCTGGGCGTGCTGGAGCCCGGCGACGCCCACCGGTTCGAGGACCACCTGAGGGCCTGTCCGCACTGTGCGTCCGCGGTGACCGGGTTCGGTGCCGTACGCCGGCAGCTCGACGCCTACGCGCGGTGCACCCCGCCCGGTGTGCCGCTCCTCGTGGCGCCGGGCGGCGGCGTGCTGCGCGGCGCGCTCGACGCCGCAGCGGCGGGCCAGAGGGCGGTCCGCGGGAGACGGGCGGCCCTGGTGGCGGTGCTGGTGGTGGGGGCGGCCCTGGTGGCGGGCGGTCCGCTCGGTGCGCCGCCGGACGGCGAGGGGCCCCGGCAGGCGGTCGCGCGCTGGAGCGGCGCTGACGGGGCCACGGGCACGACGGCCGTCGCCACCGCGGCGTCGCGGGCCTGGGGCTCGCGGATCGCCCTCAGCCTGAGCGGGAGCGACGTGCCGGGCGCGTGCGCGCTGGTGGCGGTCGGCAGGGACGGTTCGCGGGAGACGGTCACCACCTGGTCGGGCGCCTGGGGCCGTGCCGTCGTCACGGCCGGCGGGGCAGCGCTGCGCCCGGGCCAGATCGACCACTTCGAGGTCCGGGCGCCGGACGGGCGCCGGCTCGTCACCCTCGCCGAGTGAGCCCGCTGCGGGCGGGACGGCGGCGCGGGGGTTTCTCCGGCGTGGCGTGGTCGGCCCGGCGCCTACTTCAGCAGCCGGGAGAGCCTGCGGTCGGCGAGCGGCTTGCCGCCCGTCTGGCAGGTCGGGCAGTACTGGAGCGACGAGTCGCTGAAGGACACCGACCGGATGGTGTCGCCGCAGACCGGGCACGCCTCCCCCGCCCTGCCGTGCACCCGCAGCCCGGATTTCTTCTCCGCCTTCAGGCGGCCCGCGGCGATCCCCCGGGAGCGCTCCACGGCGTCCGTCAGCGTGCTGGTCATCGCGTCGTAGAGGACGGTGATCTCCTCCTCCGACAGGTTCCGCACCTGCTTGAACGGCGACATCTTCGCGACGTGCAGGATCTCGTCGCTGTAGGCGTTGCCGATGCCGGCGATCAGGCGCTGGTCGCGCAGCGCGCCCTTGATCTGGCGGCGCTCCCCCGCGAGCAGCCGGACGAAGGCGGCACGGTCGAAGGCGGGGTCGAGCGGCTCGGGACCGAGCGTGGCGATGCCCGGCACCTCGGCGGTGTCCCGCACCAGGTGCACCGCGAGCCGCTTCGTGGTGCCCTGCTCGGTCAGGTCGAAGCCGGTACCGTCCGCGAGGACGAACCGCGCGGCCAGCGGGCCCTTGCCCGGCCGCGGCGGTGCGGCTGGGAAGGAGTCCCGCCAGCGGAGCCATCCGGCCCGCGCGAGATGGATCGCGAGATGGAGCGGCGCGCCGTCGCCGCGGCGGGTGACGATGTCGAGATATTTGCCACGTCGGCCGACCTCGGTCACCGTGGTTCCCTCAAGGGCGGAGAGCGGCGGATCGTACGTCTTCAGGACATTGACCGTCAGCGGCAGGGCACGCACGATTTCCTTGCCCACCAGCTGGCCGTCGAGGAACTCGCGCAGCGCTTCGACTTCGGGAACTTCCGGCATGCCTCCAGCGTGCCGGAAGTGGGGCTCGAACGCCCGGCGGACCACCGAAAGGAAGACCGTGCACGCAACGGTACGAGACCGGGCACCGGTGCGGCCCGCGCTGATCCTCGAACGGACCGAGACGAGGCCGCGCGCCGCCGTACTGGTGCTGCACGGCGGCCGGGCCGACGGGGAGGCGCCGCCGCCCCGGGTCAATGCGGCGGCGGCCCGGATGTGGCCGGTGGGCCAGGGCCTGCTGCGGGCCACCGAGGGGTTCGGGGTGGTGGTGGGCCGGGTGCGCTACCGCTGCCGGGGCTGGAACGGGGGGCGGGCGGACGCGGCCCGCGACACGCTGCGGGCGCTGGACGAGCTGGGGCTGCTGCTGGGGCGGCTGCCGGTGGTGCTGGTCGGGCACTCGATGGGCGGCAGGGCGGCGCTGCACGCGGCGGGCCACGACCTGGTCGGCGGTGTGGTGGCGCTGGCGCCGTGGTGCCCGCCGCGGGACCCGGTGGGCCAGCTCGCGGGGCGCTCCGCGGTGCTCCTGCACGGGGAGCGCGACCGGACCACCGACCCGCGGGAGAGCGTCGACTTCGCGGAGCGCGCCCGGCACGCCGGTGCCCGGGCGGGCACGGTGCTGATCGCGCGCGGCGAGCACTCCATGCTGCGGCGTGCGATCACCTGGCAGTCCCTGACCACCCGCACGGTCGCGGCGCTCCTCGGCGCGGGCGCGCTGCCCGACGTGGTCCGGCAGAGCCTGCTGGACGGCACGAGCCCGGTCCAGCGCGCGTAGGGCGAGGGCGGCACACCGACCCTGTAGGGCGCGAACGGCGCACTACCGCGACCGCGGGCGACGAGTTGAGCGGGCCCCGGCGGCACGGACGGGCGCCGCCCCTGCCCGTACGGCGGGCCAGGCTCGCGGTCCCGCCGTCAGGCGGGCGGCAGGCCGTAGACGCGGCGGGCCGTGCCGCCGAACACATCGGCGCGCTCGTCCTCGGTCAGCGACCCGGTCATCTCCCGGGCCGCTTCGAGCACCCGCGCGTACGGGGCGGCCAGGGTGCACACCGGCCAGTCGGAGCCGAACATCAGCCGCGCGGGGCCGAAGGCGTCGAGGACGGTGTCCGCGTACGGCCGCAGTCCCGCCACGGTCCAGGTGTCCCAGTCGGCCTCCGTGACCAGCCCGGAGAGCTTGCAGACGGTGTTGGGCCGCTCGGCGAGCCGCGCGACGTCCCGCGCCCACGGCTCGACGGCGCCCGCCGCGACCCGCGGCTTGCCGAGGTGGTCGAGTACGAGGGTCAGCCCCGGCAGCAGCTCGGCGGCACGGATGGCGGCGGGCAATTGGTGCGCCTGTACCACCAGGTCGTACGCGAGTCCCGCGGCGGCGACCGCGGCGAGGCCGCGCCTGACCTCGGGGCGCAGTATCCACTCGGGGTCGGGCTCACCCTGGATCTGGTGGCGTATCCCGACGAGCAGCTCGCCGCCGGGCGCCTCCTTGAGTTCGGCGAGCCGGTCGGCGACGGCCGGGTCGGTGAGGTCCGTCCAGCCGACCACGCCCGCGACGAGATCGCTGCCGCGGGCGACGGCGAGGAACTCGGGCGTCTCCTCGGGTACGGAGATCGTCTGTACGAGGACGGTGGCGGTGACGCCCGCCGCCCGCGCTTCCGGCTCCAGGTCCCCGACGCCGAAGTCGCGCCGGATGGGCGCCATCGCGGGACCGGTGATCCACTCCTGGTCGCGGACGGAGAGGTCCCAGAAGTGGTGGTGGGCGTCGACCAGATTCGGCTGGGGCATCAGGCAGTCAGAGCTCCGGGGTGTGGGGTCCGGGTCGCATAATCATCGGATGACTCGGCCGCGTCAACACCCGTGCGTCACACCCTGCGCCTGCTCCCCTCGGGGACCACGAACTCGCACCACACGCTCTTGCCGCTCCCCCGCGACTCCACGCCCCAGCCGTCGGCGAGGTTGTCCACGAGGAGGAGCCCGCGCCCCGAGAGGTCGGCCTCCTCCTGCTCCCGCCTGCGTGGCAGTGCGCTGGAACCGTCCTCCACCTCGATCCGCAGCCGGCGCTCCACACCGGAGACGACCCGTACGGTGACGACGGCTCCCCCGTCGGTGTGCATGAGCGCGTTGGTGATCAGTTCGTCGGCCGCGAGCTCGATGTCGTCGGAGCGCTCCCGCGCACCCCACGCGCCGACAGCGGCCCGGATCATCTGGCGCGCGGCCCGCAGCGCCGCCGGGTCGTGCGGCGGGACCTCCTGCTGGAGCCTGCCGCCGGCCTGGGGCATGTACGCGCCCCTGCGGCGCAGCAGCAGGACCGCCACGTCGTCCTCGCCACCGCGCTCGTCGACGACCTCGCAGAGCCGGTCGGCGAGCGCCTGGAGGTCGTGGGGGCCGACGCGCATCAGCTCCGCGAGTTCGAGCATGCCCTCGTCGAGGTCGACCCCGGGCATCTCGACCAGCCCGTCCGTGTACATCACGAGGGTCTGGCCGGGGTCCAGCTCCAGCGTCTTGACCGGGTAGTCGAGCGAGCCGAACAGCGCCGACAGCCCGAGCGGCATGCCGCCCTGCACCGGGAGCCTGCGGCAGCTGCCGTCCGTGTCGCGCAGCAGCGGGTCGACGTGTCCCGCGCGTACCAGCTGCACGACACCGGTGGTGAGGTCGGCCTCGGCGTAGGTGCAGGTGGCGAACCGGTCGGTGTCGAGTTCCTGGAGGAAGGCCGAGGCGCGGGCCACCACGGTGGCGGGTTCGTGCCCCTCCGCGGCGTACGCGCGCAGCACGATGCGCAGTTGGCCCATGACGGCCGCCGCGTGGGTGTCGTGGCCCTGGACGTCGCCGATGACCGCCCCGATCCGGCCGCCGGGCAGCGGGATCACGTCGTACCAGTCGCCGCCGATGTCCCTGCCGAGCCGCGCGGAGCGGTAGCGCACGGCGATCTGCGCGCCGGGGACCTGGGGGATGCGGCGCGGCAGCATGGCCTGCTGGAGGCCCTCCGCGAGGTCGTGGTCCTGCTCGAACAGCATGGCGCGCTGGAGGCTCTGCGCGATGCTGCTGCCGAGTGCGACCAGCAGGTTGCGGTCCTCGGCGTTGAAGCCGCTCTTGTCCCCGTAGAGCAGGCCGAGGGCGCCGATGGGTCTGCCCTGGGCGATGAGCGGCAGATAGGCGGCGGCCGTGATGCCGAGATGGCCGATGTGCTGCCACAGTTCGGGGTAGCCCGCGGCGAAGTCCTCGGCGGAGTCGATGAAGCGGGGACTGAGCGTGCGGACCGCCTCGCTCATCGGGTAGCGCTCGTCGATCCTGGTGACGCGGGTGCCGGGTACGAAGGAGCCCTCGGGGCCCTCCGCGACGAGGTGGATGCGGCCGGACTCCACGAGCCCCATGACGACGCTGGTCGCGCCGAGGTGTTCCAGTCCGTGCGACGCCTGGAGTACGTCGATGACGTCCCGCACGGTACGCGCGTGCGCCAGGGCCGCCGTCGTGCCCTCCACCACGCTCGTGCGCACGCGGCGCGCCTCGTCGATCTCCAGCCGGGCGGCGGAGTCGGCGAGTTCCTGGGCGGCGTCCCTGACGATCCCGATGATGCGGTGGGTGCGGCCGTCGGCGCCGCGCCGCAGGCTGCCCTGGGTGTGGGTCCAGCGCAGGGAGCCGTCACGGCGCCGGACCTTGAAGTAGGCGCCGTAGCTGTCGCTGCCGTCGTTCGCCGCCTGGGCGATGAGCGCTTCGAGGCGGGCACTCTCGTCCCTGGGGACCCGCGCGGTGAGGGACGACGGTTTGCCGTCGTACTCGTCGGGGCGCAGGTCGAAGACCCCGAGGGCCGGCTCGTCCATGTGCATCAGCCCCCGGTCGAGATCCCAGTCGAAGGTGCCCAGGCGATTGAGGGAGAGGCTGATGTCCGCAGGGGCCGGCCAGTCTTCGGGGAGCGACAGGGAGTCCGCTGCCCTATCCACCATGGGGCCACTCTGTCACTGTTTGTCGCATTCTTCGACCCAGCAGGGGCCTCTCGGTCACCCCTGAGGGTCGTCCGGTCCGAACAGGATGCCCGCCATCCCCGGGGCGTCGCCGCCGGACGTGCCGGGCCCGTCCGGCCGGGCCGCGTCCCCGAGCGGCCCCGCCTGCCGGCCGGAGGGCTCCGGGGTGTCCGGTGCGCTGGGCTCCCCGGTCGGGGCGGGCGGCTGCGCCGGGCTGCTGGGCTCGGGCGCCGCGGTACCGGTGGGCTCGGCACTGGGGCTTGCGGAAGGGGCGTAGGGAAGGGCCGGGTCGGGCGGTGTGACCTGCTGCGCGTCGAACAGGTCAGCGTCCGGGCCGTAGGGCGGCAGGGAGGCGGGGACCCCGTCCTCGTCTCCCTGGGTGCCGGTGGCGCGCCGCATCCAGGTGTTGTCGGCGCTGTCGACGAGCGTCAGCTCGGCGGCCGGCCGGGAGGCGGGCGAGATCAGCAGGACGTGGTCCGGCCGGTAGCCGTCCCAGGGGGTTCCGTGGTGGGTGACGGCGCCCTCCATTGCGACGGCGGGGCCGAGCGGGTTGCCGCAGGAGCAGCGGACCCGGGGCAGGCCCCGGCTGTCGGCGAGCACGGCGGTACCCGCCTGGAGGACGGCCTGGAAGGAGTCGGCGGATCTGTCGCGGTAGCCGTGCGAGGTGACCCGGGTGTCGGCGCGCAGCACGACCGGGGTGAGACCGCGCAGGAAGCCGGGGACCGCGGCGCCGCCGATCCTGGCGGCCTTGGCGAAGGCCACCGACCGGGCCTTGTCGTCGGTCAGGAGGCGGACCTGCCGTTCCACGTCGCAGCTGGAGAGCCCCCGGGTGCCGCCGTAGACGCCGGGGGTGGTGCCGGGCAGGGTGCGGGCCTGGCCGCCGGTGCGGGCGGCGCCCGCGGCGCGGCCGGTGCCGGTGCCGTCGGAGTTCGCGGGGGCGGAGGGCG